>JBIKKO010000151.1:0-8381 GCA_044360315.1 Oligoflexales bacterium | reverse complement strand
ACGCTGCCAACGGCCCCTTAAGGGGCGTCCTCGGCTACACAGACGAACCACTTGTATCGGTGGATTACAATGGCGACAGCCACTCTAGTTTCATCGACGGAGACTCGACAAAAGTTATGGATGGCAGCCTCGTTAAGATCCTATCTTGGTACGACAATGAAACAGGTTTCAGTTGGCGTATGCTGGATGTTGCTCGACTCATGGTACGGTAACTAAATGGCCTAGACCTCTGGAGCGAGGTTGCCACATCTTTTTTTTCATTATTTGACCAACAAGGAAGACGCAGATGTCCAAAGATAAATCGATCACGTTGACCCGCAAGGAAGTCATGGAATGGCTGGCCGAGGGGACCAAAGATTTTAAAGATACCGACATTCGCAAGGCCAATTTAATGAAGATTGACTTCACAGGGTGCGACCTTAGCGGATCCAACCTCAGCTACAGCAATCTTAAGGACGCCAATTTTACCAACGCTATCTTAAATGGCGCATCCCTATGGAATGCGAATCTCGAGGGAGCAAACTTCACGAATGCGAGTCTTGAAGATGCAGACCTGGATTATGCCAAACTGCGGGGCGCCGTTCTGTATAAAGCAAACCTTCGTCGGGCGCACCTGCCGACAGAGCTTATTCCGCGCGATGACATCATGGCCTCCGTAGAAACAGGATGCAAAGTGGGACAGCACTAAGGCTGACGAAATGATAATCACTCGATCTTTTTTCTTCAAAGTCGAGTGATATTTAGGTTGTAAAACGTACGACCTTTTGTTTAACTTCCGAGTCCAACCTCAATGGCGCTGTGGCGGAGTGGCTACGCAAACGATTGCAAATCGTTTTCACACCGGTTCGAATCCGGTCGGCGCCTCCATTTTTCCAGACTTAGTATCAAGCTGTTTTCCAGGCCGAGCGCATCGACGCGCGCGACCATCAATCCAATCAATCAGTTCTAACTAACTAAAATAACTAGGACCGACTTCGAGTCCGAAATCGAAACCTTTCCAACCATTTCGCGAAATTTCTGGGCGATGCAGCCATTTGCTACCAGTGGGTGCTACCAAATATCAATAGATTCGGCTTGTTACCCAGGCGGCACGTGTGTTACCATCCGGTCCATTTTTAATACAAATTATTAAATTTGACATTGCATTTTAATTGTTTTATAAGATCAGGACTGCGGCATTGACGCAGAGATGAAAGGAAGTGGATTATGTTGAAAAGCGTTGCAGCGACCAGTCGAAAACAAAAATTCGAGTGATGCTCGATACTGTCAAACATGACTCAGGAGTCGATACGGTTGTCTCTACTGTGGAAATTCCATACGGGAAAGCGGTTCCGGTAAACCAGCTCGAATTACAAAACATTCGCTTGGTTATCGACAACTCAGGGAATTGCGCGTCGGTGAAAGCTACTGCGACGATCACCTTCGTTCAACGCTAAGCGTTAGGTTTATATTCATTTTTAAAAGCGCCCAAAGGGCGCTTTTTTATTTCGAAATTTTCCGAGACTCCCTCGTGAGACTCCGTGAGACTGAGTCTCAAATTGAGACTCAGTGCTTTTCATTAATTTCAGTCCGTTGCGCCTAACTTCCCTCTAAAAAGTCTTGGCATGTCGCTTGCAACTCTAATTTTATAAAAGCATCGCGTGAGACTCACACAATTCGCACCTCAAATGCTGCGCATGAATCATAACGCCAGCAAAATTCGTCATGTATTTTTTGGGGAGGATTATGAGGGATGAGGAAGTTAGCCCAGGCTTCTTTTGGGGAGTTATGGGTTTAGTCGGGGCGGCAGTGGTGAAGAATCCGACGGCCAAAGTTCAGTCCTACAAAACCGAGTTCTCAGTGACAATGGAGGACTTAGGGGGCTTGATTGTGGGGGTGTTTAAGTTTGGCCTGATTGTGGCTGGAATTTGTCTCGGGTTTTGGTGTCTGCACAAAGTGATTCGTGGATCAGGAAACTCGATAAGGACCGCAAATAATTAACTGCGGATGTTGCTCAGCTCAAGGAAGGCTTGGATTGGTTGAAAACATGGCAAGGCAGAGTAAGCAGCAGTTTCGTGGCAGTGGGCTCGAGGCTTTCCACCATTGACGCGGAAATCCAAAAGCTTTCCAAAGGCCCAGAGGTCAAAGAACAAGAATCAAAATCCGCATCCCTTGAAGCAGTGTCTGAAATTGTCGGAGGGTGATGGCCATGCTGGCTACCGAAAGAGACCAAAAGCTGATCAAGCTTTTGGGTGACTACGAATTATTTTCGACCCGTCAAATTCTTAAGACCACATTTCCACAAATTGAAAAGCGCACTGCACTCAGGCGCCTTCGCAAACAGGAGAAAGAAAAAAGCTCATTACGTCAAGTGGTTTTGCGATATCTCTTGCTTCCGAATGGCTGGAAAATGCCGAGGAATACGACAAGCAAGATTGCGAGCTTAAGGCCTTTGAAAGACTGGCCGTCAAAGTTAAGAAGCTTTTTTCCAGGCTTCCCATCTGCGTGCTGGCGGACGGACTTTATCCCAGGCTTCAACACACAAAAAAATCTCGGCCTCTCGCTTGGTCATAAATTCTCGCGCGTGTCTTACCAGGCCACAAAGAACTACTATCAGGCCATGCAGATCGCGCATCTTTTTCTACAGGTCTTCCAATTATCAAAACTCTTCAAGCCACTGGTAAAAGGCAAAATAACGATCACGGAGTTGTGGGAGCAATCTACGGTCAGCTTTAGCCACTGCCAACTCAAAGCGAAGACATTTGCCCGGTTCCAGGTGCGATACGACTAATTAATCGGAGATAGCCTGCTCCGCAACTCAGGCAAAATACCATCAATGCCATGGAGCTAAAATGATCCAAAGCTAAGACCGAGCAAAATCCTGGATTTCACTATGAAATTGACCAGAAGACCGCGCCAACACGCGAGGAGCATGGGACGACGCGTGGGGCGCCCACACTGTTAGCCCCGCTCTGAATCGCTGGCTTCTATCACTTGACCTTTTTCTTGCGAGGCGTTAGCATTTTATAAGGGGTAACATCGAATAGTATTAAGTTAGGAAATCCCTCCAAATCCCATAGGAGTCATTTGTGATTACCAAACTTTTCATCGTATCAATGCTCGTCCTAAGTCTCAACTCATGTAAGACTTCGTCTTCACGGGAATGGTCCACAACCAAGTCTTCGGAAGGCGATTTAGATTCCCCAACAGGACGAGTCATAAATGCACACTTCAATGCGCGGGAACTCGTGTTCAAATTCAACGTTGAACATCCGCGGGATCGCGATAGTTTTATCCGAACAAACACAGTGATACTAAAATCTAAGAAGATCGACGCATGCATGGAGGGCTGCACGGCAAAATTAGGAAAAAAGTACCCAAGTGGCTTTACTCTGTCTATTGACGATCGTGTTGCAGTACTTGTTGATGTCCACGACCCTGATTCGATTTTACCTAGTAGCGCTTTTTCACTCGTAGACGACGGTTCGACGCCTCTCTCCGTAAAGATGGATCTTGATGAGTTTTCCCTGTCAAAGCATAAAAAATTTGCATCTGTAATGGTAGCCAATTAAGCCAAATTTACGGATATCATATTCAAAAACAAGTTTTACTAAAAACACATTGATTGAACCAGACGCGAACACTCTACTCAACACAAATTGAGACAGTAGCCGGACTTGGAACAGTTAACTAAGGGGAAGTTTAGCTCCCCCCGGTTATTCTTGTTTATCCACCGTTGGGATAAGGAGTGTACGTGTAAGGATTGCTCGGCAGTGTCGCCTGCGGTGGAACACCACCCTGAGGAATGCCGCCTTGCTGACCATAAGGCATCGGTTGATATCCTCCAGGGAACTGACCTCCACCTGGGACTTGCCCGTAGGAATAATAGTTATAGGGAGATGTCTGGTATTGTCCCGAGTAGCCATAGGGAACTGGTCCGTAACCTGGTGTATAGCTCTGTCCAGGTATTGTTGGGTAAGCGTTCGGGTTACTGTAGCCAAGGGTGTTACATAGGGCTTGATTAAATGGTTGACCGTAGGGAAGAGCCATCGGTTGCATCGCAGTTTGCATAAACTGCCCCATCCGATTGGAGTTTTGAAACAGCCCTAACAACTGACCAAGAATTCCATCGTTTGGCATTAAATTTCCAAACAAGGTACCAATGCCAAGACTACCTAAAAGACTCTGAAAAATACTGCCTGCCGATGAGCCCCCAAGCGGAGACGGCTGCTGATACGGGATCGGCTGCTGAAAGCCAGGTTGCTGATACGTGATAGGCTGCTGAAAGCCAGGCTGCTGAAAGCCAGGTTGCTGATACGGGATCGGCTGCTGAAAGCCAGGCTGCTGAAAGCCAGGCTGCTGAAAGCCAGGCTGCTGATACGTAATCGGTTGCTGGTAGCCTGGCTGCGGGTAGCCAATAGGTTGCTGAAAGCCAGGCTGTCCCTGCATGTTAGGAGCAAGATAGTTTTGACAACCAAACAAGGAAAAACTTTGTCCCGATATTGCTTCCGTTGCTGTAACAACGTTACCTTCTGTTTGGACGTTAAGAGCTAGACCACTCTTAAAAGCGGCTTCTACTTCAGCCGGCGTGGCATCTTTAAGATCCTTTTGAACTGCTACAAACTCAATTTTTGCTTCACCAGCGTTTTTGGGATTCACTGGAACTCTTGCAATCAAGCCCTTAGGAGAAACCTCTTCCGTCTTGGCTGGAGTCTCTTTCTTCTTTGACCCCTGATCCTGTTTACACGACGCCAGAGATATGGCCGTCACTGCCACAATAAGTTGGGCTAAAACAGTGTTCGTTTGCATAAGAGCTCCTTTTGATCCATCAGCCACATCCATCATAGGATGGAGTGGGCCCATTACCTTAAAAGTAAAGGGTTCTGACGAGCCTGGAGCAATCCTTGTGCCAGAATGGTACTGAGGGATAACAGGCTGTAAACACATATTTATATTATGCTAAACGCGCAATACTGGTGTCAAAAAAGACTACACTTCGTCAAGCTACCCTTCTAAAAGGACGAGACACGGCTGACGTACGAGAAGCCACACGGATTGCAACTAGAATCACGAAAGTTCCCAAAACGAGACGACCCAGGGCCGCGGACTCACCGAATACGGTAAGACTTACAAAGATGGCAATGGGTAGTTTTAAGTTGTTAGCAGCCCCAAGGACCTCTGCGCTGACCAAAAGAGCTCCCTTGTTCCATAGAAAAAAACCTAATCCGGAGGCCACCACTCCGAGGTATAGACAGACCAGCCATTGACGTTCAGTCAAGGGTTGCCATGTCAGACCTGACCAAGCTAATAGAATAAGTGATGCCAAAAAAGCACCAAGAAAAAAAGGCAACATCAAACGTGCCTGCGTTCTTTCCAGGCGGGGCATCCAACGATTCCAAAGCAAAAGCCCGACGGCGAAAAACAAATTCGATAACTGCACGAGGGCAAAACCAAGCCACAGATCTGATGACATTGTACCTGTTCCGGCAACAATAAATCCACCAATCGTTGCAAGAATAGCTGCAATAACAACACGCCCACTCAAATGCCTCGCCAACACCCCTGAAACTCCTGCCATAATCACAGGGGTTGTCATCGTAAATAAGGCCACTTCGTGTGCTTTCAAATACTTAAAAGAAGTCAAATAAGGCCCATACATTAACCCTATCTGAATAAAACCACACACGACAGCGCGCATGAACGTGACCCTTGGCATCGCATACTTTGATTTCCGTAAAAACAACGGCAGAAAAAAAAGAGCTGCAATGGCTGTTCTAACTGCGCCAAGCATGGTGGGATCAAGACTTACCACCTCTGACTTAATCAGTCCAAAAGAGAATGCCCAAATGAATGAGGAGCCTATCAGCCAGACCATAATTAAAATTCTCCTTTGCTCGCAGGCAAAACTTACAGTAATGTGGTCTAACTATGAAGCATATTTTGAGAAAAATTTACGCACTGGCCGCTTGGATCACGTCAAACTACCGAGACCCTCGAGAAGATCATGCCTGGATGGAGGTTGGTGATCGTTTGAACTCAGCAAGGCCTCAACACATTCAGTCGAAAACTATTGACTTAGCTCATGGGCTTAAACGACTCCAAGCCAATCTGAACCTACAGTATCTTTTGATTGTTATATTAATTTGCTCTCTTTCATCACCAGCATTGTCATGCAGTGTGATGGCCTTAGACGAACATATTCGTCCAGTCGTCGCTGCCAATTATGACTGGTCGGCGCGCGGAGGTATTGTTTTTGAATCGCCGAGAGGACAAGTAAAGTCACCGACCCGATTTTTTGATAATGGTGTGACGGCCCAATGGGTATCTCGCTTTGCCAGTCTAACGGTCAGTCAATTTGGCCGTGATTTTCCGATGCAGGGAATCAACGAGGCTGGCCTCATGGGGGTGGTTCTAGTTTCACCAGCGCAATACCCCTCTGTAGGGCGACAGGGTGTTTTAACAGAATCCTATTGGCTGCAATACCAACTCGACCGGTTCAGTACCGTCGCTGAGGTGGCAGAACATGCTGATGATTTTGCAATTGAGAAGGTTTCTGCAGATTTGCATTGGTTTCTTTGTGACGCAACAGGAGCGTGTATTGTCGTTGAGTACACCAAGGGCGAGCGGATTGTTTTCACGGGGGAAAATCTTCCCATACGTGCTCTAACCAATTCGCCATACGCAAACTCACTTCAGATATTTTTGCAATGGCAAGAAAGCCGAGGGCCAGACGACCCCCTACCGTCCGGCTATGGGAGTTATCATCGATTTATCCGATTGGCAGCTTCAAGGGCGACCACTCGAATCGACGCACTCCTGAAATCCGTAAACGATACATCTCTAGAGGGGTTTACCGCATTTCAAACTTTGTTTGACTTAGAGTCTAAACGTATTCAGGTCAGGCTTCCAGACGGGCCCTGGCGTGAGGCCTCATTTTCAGAGCGATCATTAGACTGCCACCAAAACCTAGGGATGCTAAACCTTAGCGAAGGGTCATGGGTTCCCTACAATCAATGGCAAGTCGCCGAATTATTCGAACGCGCTACGGTTGGGGCCGACGATCTTGGACCGGAGCGTCGCAAGAGGATTCTACAAAATTCAGAAAATATTCGCTGCCAAGATGGTAAGGCCGAATCCGAGACCTCGACAATTTCACAATAGGATCAGTTCATCATGGTTGCAGATGAGAAGGTACTACTCGCCGTAATGGGCGTTCGCGATGCAGAAATACTGGAGTCAAGACTATTAGCGCTGGGTATTTCGATTGCTACTATTTTCAATCACTCAACGTGCAAAACAGGATGCAGCCCGAGCAAAGAGATTTGGGCACATCCACTCGACGTTGCTAGCATTCAAAAATTCATCACTGAAGAGCATCTCAGAGTCTTAAAGGATATGGGCGCTGACCCCGAGTTGATTCAGAGCGTTTATGATCCTGATAAGACTGAGGCAACATGTCCAGCGTGTGGTCATACGTTCCCGACGAAACATTCCTCTTGCCCAGAATGCGGCCTAGTTCTCGGGACGTCTTAGTTTTAAGGTCGAGCACCCAAGTCAGGTGATTCTAATCACCCGTCGGAGATGGCCGTCTCGACAAGGAAACTCTTGCCACATTATGAATGCCGTGCGGGTAGAGAAATTGCCGAAAAGGCCGCCAATCCTCCAAGGACTCCGGTTAGAAAAAATAAGCGTGTCGCGTCTGGTAATCGTTCCAACACGGCCAAACGAATACCCGGTAAAAAAAATTCCAGTTAAGTTGGCAAACATCGTTACCCACGGCCAGGGATGCGCGCTCTTGCAGAGATATGCATCATCAACGACCAGCCCTAGGTGGAATAAAACTCATGGCGCGTTCTGCAAGTGCAACAATGGTATGACTAGGATTAACTCCTAGGTTGGCCGGTATGGCTGAGCCATCGCAGATCATGAGACCTGGATATCCAAACACCTCATGTTTAGCATTGATAACACCATCAGCTGGTCCTGCAGAAATACAAGCACCCCCAATCAAGTGAGCCGTCGTTGCAAGATTGAACACTAAATCTGGAGCTCCGTTCATGGGAATTGCATTTAACTTTCTGGCAACGTGACGCGTCACTTCGTTAGCAACGCGAATGTACGTTGGCGGCATTACCCCTGATGATGGCGTCGACAATAGACCTCGTCTAAAGCCTGTAAACACGCTCCGCCCAAGCGAGAAGTTGATACGATTATCGAGGTGCTGCATCACAAGCAGCAGAAACGACGACTTTGTCCAATCCCGAGGCTTCAAAAACAAAAGAAGATCCCTGGGACGACTCAGTATGGTTTTCAGGCTACTGAGTATGCGAACTAAAGGCCGATGCCCATCGCCTGCAGGCACGACCAAAAGCCGCATAAAATCACTGCCTCGATTATAGCGC
>JBIKKO010000323.1:0-2617 GCA_044360315.1 Oligoflexales bacterium | reverse complement strand
AGCCTGAAGACGCCTCCCGTCTGCTCTCGTAATTTTAACGACAATTTAGATGCAGCACCTCTAGTTTGTAGCTGCCGTGCAGCGCTCAATCATAATGGACACGCTCAACCGATCCGCAGTCAAAAGTGATGGTTTGAATTGGGGCGCCGTACGCGCATCAACCTGCAACGCAGCTGCAGTGCGAATACTCAAGAGCCCCGGTGTTCCCATACAATCACTTTCATAGACGTTGCCAAATCTTGTCATTAGCTTGCCCTGAATCGCGTTTTGTGCGTTAAATGACGAGCTTTTTGTGATGGTTGAACCGGATGTGATCGCGGCGTTGATGGCAGCCTTCGCTCCGGCTTGCAGCTCGGCCTTGGCCGAGAAGTCGAGCTGTGTCACCTTGAGTCGAGATCCATTGGTTGGTTTATAAGGGATGACGATAGAACATGCTTTCCGGGCTGCCGTCGGTAGTGAGGAGCCAGCTGCTAGGGTATAGCGACTGAAGGTAAGGTCGAGGGTGTTCCGCTCGGCGTCGAATTCGATGTAGGTCCCCGCAAGGCCCGCGGGACAGCCTTCGCCCTCAAGTCGGATCGCATTTGGATCAACGACGCCAACAAGTGAGGCGACTCCCAAGAGAGGGTAGCGACTTGTCGTTCGTGTAATGATTCGTCTTGATTGCGGAAATGGGTTGATTGATTTTGATATAATGTAGTTGTCGTCATTCACGCCAACACCTCGTAGCATTTCATGGAAGACCAAGAAATAGACGTCGCGATCGGATTCAAAATGGTCCATCCATTTTATGGACGAAAGTTTTATCTTCCCAGGTTCGCCGGTGGCGTCCACAATAGAACCTCCGTTGTCTAATAGAAGGCCATCAACAACTTCAAGCGTGTTGATGTTTAAGACGCCCTCTAAGGCAAGTAGATCAAGTTGATGACTCGCGACGATTTGCTGTCCCTCATTGGTCTCTCTCAGATAGCTGATGACGGCCTGTCCCATGCGCAGAAACGTTGCACGAACATGATCGCCACCATTGTTACCCGCATGGCCAGCCAAGACCATTGACGAGATCTGGGCAAATAGAAGGCCGAGGATGGTGAGTATTTTAAGCTGGGTTTTCATGGCGTTCCTCCTTTAAAATTATGGTGATGGGGGTGTGACGTTTTGGCTGAGTGGAAACAAATTGATACTGAGTTGGTATATTTCTGTGCGATCGCCCTGCTCCAAATATTCACATAGTTTTGCTCTAAACGTTCGGATCATCTTTTTTGCTTTGATAAGTCGTTTGGGGTCCACAGCCATCGTCATGGTGGTAAAGTCCCTCTTCTCCAACGGTACAGACTCTAGCGAATTTCGTGCCAACTCTAAAACCTCGCTATGGAACCCTCGCACTGCGGACGATGTAATCTCGTCGGTCGTTGCAAACTGTTCCCCCGTTGATTCTAGGCGTCCATTGACCCCTCGTCTTAACATACCAAGGCGTAACAGTCGATCGATCGCTAGCTCAATATCGGATACGCGCACATTCAGTCGATCGGCGATCCAGCGCGGATCGTTTCTAAAATCTTCAGTTTCAGTTAGGGATAAAATCGCAAAATGATACCAATTGGAAATGATCTTAAATTGATCGTTTGCAAGTTCAGAGAATTCAAACTTTTGGGAGTTTTTTAAATTCTGCCCGTTGGTTGAAAAGAGCTTAATGACCGGCATGACCTCGTCTGGTGGAATGTTCAGGCCATGAAGGATTTTCTCGGCCATTTTGACGGAAACGCGGCGCTTTCCATTGAGGATTTCCGACAACGCCGCAGGGCTTATCTTGATTCTTTGTGCCATTGAACGCAGAGAATAAGAAGGGTTACGCACTCGAGCTTTCGATAAGTGAATCAGTAGAAGATGTTGCAGAGCAACCTGTGCTGGGTTGCCCTGCAACTTTCGACTGGTGCTAGAGTCAGTTACCTGCATGGGACTAGTCGTACTCCAATTTGAGCGTCAGTTAGTGATGCCGAGCTTATGCCGGTTGAAGAGCTAAGATTGGCGGCGATGTTTAACCCTAAAAGACCCCTTTGGTCGTGCAGGGCGCAACCCGATGAGACTCGGCGCTGCGAGCGAAACACAGAGGGTGGGGCGTTTAGGTCAAATGATGGGCCGAAGTCTTCCTGCGCTGGACCATGCAGCACCTGATTGTGGATGGCTGAAAACTGGCCGAGCACGGATAGTCGAGACGAAACTGAGAGTGTGTCGTCAAAAGCTAAGTCAGCAAAGCCGTTCGGTGAGCCTTCACTGACAATGACGCGGTAACCGGCCGGTATGGTTATAGGAATCCGCATTGTACAATTCATCCGGCCTGTGCTCATCAGGTGGAAATGGCCAAAATTGATCGTGAGCACGATCCCGCGGACGGTTTCAATCTGACTCACAGCATCCGCATCACTGCATCCCGTTCCCGCCAGGATGAGTCGCGTATCGTCCAGAATTGGCTGCTGAATGTGGGTGATCTGGGCCATTGCAGATGATGCCATCAGTAGCCCCGCTGTTAAAGCCCCGAGTCTAGCTTTAGCCCTCAACTTGTTGTCCTTTGTCGCTTTCATTGTCATTCCTCCGCCGTGTTTTGTTGGTTTTTGTGTGCGTT
>JBIKKO010000150.1:0-8440 GCA_044360315.1 Oligoflexales bacterium | reverse complement strand
GGTGACGTTTGTTTTTTTTCGAGTGTCTGATAACATCCTTCTAGTAAACATTCTTTTGGGGAGATGAGTATGATTTGTAGATTATTAAGTGTGTGTCTTCTTGTTTTTGCAATCGGTTGTAGAACAACATCTCCGAACGCAGCAGGGTTAGCTAGTCGAGATGTGAAAGCTCAAAAGTTCAGCTGTTCTGGAGTTGGCGGAAGTGATAACGAAGAGCATAGGCTTTCTTTTGATCTTGAGAAGCGTAAGGCCGAGTATTTTGATAATGATTCCTCGGTGATTTTGCCTGAAACAGATAGAGTGCTGCTCGAAGCCCGCCCTCCTCAAATACAGTACACATTTTCTGGACCAGATCGAGGCGGTCGAGATACTTTAAGTATTCGTTTCAATTCGACTTTATTAACCGCTTCATTGACGATTACCAAACCAAGTGGGAGGTCACAGACGCTTGAGGCTGAAAATGGCTGCAGACCAGATGAAAACGTGGATCTTTGAGTGAGTGATCTTGTCTAGAAGCAAGGTCTTAAATTAAGAGCCGGCAACAGCCGGCTTTTTTTTTGATTGACAGACCTGAGCTTTGATCTATTGCGAGATTACCTCATTTGTCATGACAGAATGTTACCATGCCGATCGTTGCCGTTTCTGGTTTTTTATAGCGTGATTGATTTATCGACCTTTGTAAAGGTTAGTGCTGCAGCTCCTGTTAACCATGACTGAGCATTTTGCCTTTTACCAGATTGATTGTCCCAAGCAGCGCCAATCATGAGGAAGTCGAAATCAGTCGATTGATTCGAAAATCCAATCACAGAGAGCCCTTGGCATCCGCCGGAAACGCTACAAGACGGAGTAGCGGCTGCCACTGTCGAGGAAGTCCTAACGGTGCTTACGTTTGATGTCGTGTATTTGTAAGCTCCGTGATAAAAACCAGAGTCACCTCCAACCATGGTTGCAATGTCAGCGTATAGGCCCGTTTGATGATCAAAGTTAGCAACGATCCCCTGACCATCGGTGATGGTGGTGAGGAGACCAGAAGTGCTGTCTAATTCGCCGTCGATAAAGAATCTGAAGCGACGGCTCCAGTACGTGTCAATTGATTCAGCACGTAGGATGCCGTTGACAGGGTCAACCGTAATCAAAGCGCCTCGAGTCCCTACGGCGCTGCTAGAAATATTAGAGTTAAAGTCTGAACCGCTTAAACGATCGACTTGGCTCCAAGACTCAATGAATTTAAAACCGATAAGATCATTTTTGATCGTAAAGTATAAATCAAAATTCAGCTTTTGCGCCGGAACGGAAACTTGGACGCGTTTTTGCCAATCCCCCGTGTCAATGGAGTATGCCTTGAGGTTTACAGTCATAGCAGTTCCTGCCATGTCCTCAAGAGACTTGGAACTCCAGCCACAAGCCTCTGTGATAGAAACTGAGCGATCGTTATATTCGGTCCCTTCAGCAGAATAGATAATCGAGCCGATCACGCGCTCTACATCACATAGGATTGCTTTGTATTGATTTAAAGATCCTGCAACTGTATCCGGACTTTGTTTACTATTGACCTGACAATAGAACACAGTCTGAGAATACCTAGAGTGGCTAGCCTGCATAGGCAGGTTAGTCGATGTATCCCAAGGTTCGCCATTCTTAGAACAGTCCGGAAGAGCCGGGTCCTGGATACTTGCAGCTGGCGTAAATGTTTCCTCGTCATTGAGCAGGCGTGCTGGGGTTGAGCCACTTGGAGATGTTTTGTTCGACGATGCAAGAAGATTGATTCCA
This sequence comes from Oligoflexales bacterium, assembly GCA_044360315.1. Taxonomy (GTDB): domain Bacteria; phylum Bdellovibrionota_B; class Oligoflexia; order Oligoflexales; family RGVZ01; genus CAMDKS01. The sequence continues at coordinate 6,670 of JBIKKO010000150.1, read as the reverse complement.
TAACCCATCGCATCACTTCCTTGCACGAGCGCTTGGAGATACGGCGGATTATTGGAGCCGTCGTTGCTTTTCTTACCGCAACTTAGTGTGATGAGCGTAAGCAAAGATGCGAGATAAAGAAATCTTGCAGATACGTAGTTCATGATTGTTCCTCTACTGAAAAAGTTGACTCTGATTTTTTTGGGCTCATGGTTACCAGGACAAGTGATCCCACGGCCGTGATGGCCATGTGCTCCAACCTCAAAATCAATTATGGTTTTTAACAGCGTTATGATCTGGATTCAGTTGGAGGCTTTCTTCCAAGCCATATCCGCAGCCTGCCAGCTTGGTCGTGACTCAATCTTGTTAAGCCACCGAGAGATATTTGGCCATTGATTTATCTCTAACCTAAGTTCCTGACGAGGCAGAAACGAAACGGCAAGGCAGAAGTCAGCAACGGAGAGATCCCCAGCTAGATACTCGCTCTTCGATAGGCAAGTGTCGAGAACGCCCAAGAAACGTTTGATATCAGGCCATGCCGCCTCAATGGCAGCCTCGTCAGGCACGCCCTGACCTAATCGAGGCTTCCAGATGCGCTCGTATGCGATTTTACCTAGTGATGGTGACAAATGCGCGGTTTGCCAAAATAGCCACTGATCAATACGGGCTCGTTGCTCAGGGTTTGTCGGTAGTAAACGTCGAGAGGGGTCTTTTGCAGCAATGTAGCACGCAATTGCGTTACTTTCCCAAAGCGAGAAGTTACCGTCTGTCAAAACTGGAACTTTGCCGTTTGGATTCATCGCCAGAAACTCTGGTGTTTTGTGCTGACCGGCCTGCATATTAACGGCTTGGCACGTAAGTGTCTGATCGGTTTCAAATGCGATAGCAGCAATTTTACGTGAATTATAAGAATTGACCCAATCATAAAGTTTTAACGTCATAGGTGATCCTCGAATAAAAATGTTTGTCTCAATGTCCTGTCTTAGCCGAGACTATACAGAGTTGAGTAATGATTTTCTAGAGGATTTGTAGATTGGAGGTAGGGTCTCTGATGCAGATGAGACCCGTCGAGCTTTGGGAAATCTAGCGCCGTCTAGAGCCTTTGCCGTAGCCAATACCCTTCTCCGAGAGTCCGTTACCGCGAACAAACGTGCCGTCATGGAGTTCAGCCCAGTTTCCGTTTTGGTAAATGAGTGGGTGATTACCCTGCTCAAACTCTCCAACAACGGGACCATTGGGCGAGGCGTGGCGCGTCAATTGACGGGTCACATATTTTACCTTGCCTTTACCTGGCCAATTCATATGAGGGTTGGCAAACGGGCTTGCGGCTGCTCTGGCCGTTTGATCCCCATTACTCGGAGTCGTCGTCTGAACAGTCTCCTGGGGGATCTCAGGCGTCGCTGCCGCATTATTTGTTGGAGTTCCATTGGTCGGTGGCGTCTCTGAAACAGTCAGGCTCGGATTAAGCGCGGCGCCATTTGTTATGGGATTTGACTGCATTGTGTTCGGGTTTGTCGCTAGAGGATTTCCGTTGTTTTGAATCAGGTTATTCGCTAAAGGGACATTGTTGATCGACTCGCCGGCGGTTTGATTACCGGTATTTCCTAAATTTACGTTCATTGGATTCGAATTTGTGGCTCCATTTGCGAAATTTTCCGCACTTCCACCCTCGACTGCATTATTCATTGATTCGCCAGCTTGAGAGAGGTCAGCATTGTTTGCGTTATTGCCGTTAGAGCTGTTGGCGGTGTTGTTCAACGTTGCGTTGTTTAATGTGTTCTGGGACCCCTGACTTTGTTGTCCTTGGATGATTTCTTCCTCCTGGCCGCTGCCGCCGTCACTTGCACAGCGTACCAACATGCAGGTTGTGATAACCATGACAAGTGGCATAAGAATCGTTTGTCTAAGGTGAATGGCCCTTCCCATGTTTCTTCCTCCTGAAGATCGTCCGTCTTGGGAACACTTGGGAAGGTTATCGACCGATTATGATCAAACCTGAGTCAAAGCTGGGTCGGGACAGGCCTGAGATGGGCTTTGCTAATTCGCAAAAAACGACTGAAACTCGCGAAATCTAGGCTGTTTGCTGTGACGTCACGTCAAAGATCAGATGGCCATCTTTGCCCAGTTGGACGCGGATTCGTCCGCCTGATTTACTGAGCTTACCAAATAAAAGCTCGTCAGATAGCGGCTTCTTGATTTTATCTTGGATCACCCGCGCCAATGGACGTGCGCCATAAGCGACATCATAGCCCTTTTCAGCTAACCAATCTCGAACGTCGTCCGAACAATCAAGGTGAATATTCCGGGCAAGAAGCTTCGTTGCAACCTCTTGGATAAACTTATCAACAACCTTCAGTACTGTCTCTCGAGTTAAGGGCCTAAACGTGATGATGCCGTCTAAACGGTTGCGAAATTCGGGCGAAAACATGTCTTTTACAGCGCGCAGCTCACTCTCCTCAGCTGCGATCGCAGGACGGCTAAAGCCTATATTACCCTGTAAAAGATCCCGAGCTCCTGCATTGGTCGTCATAATAATGATTGTATTGCGAAAATCTGTTTTACGTCCGTTGTTGTCCGTAAGTGTGCCATGGTCAAACACCTGGAGGAGTATATTTTGCATATCGGGATGGGCTTTTTCAATCTCATCCAAAAGAAGAACAGCGTGGGGTGACTTGTTGATGGCCTCTGTGAGCAGTCCTCCTTGTTCGTAGCCAACATATCCTGGGGGGGCTCCGATCAATCGACTGACGGCGTGCCGTTCCATGTATTCAGACATATCAAAACGGATAAACTCAATACCAAGAATTTGAGCTAGTTGTTTTGCAACCTCTGTTTTTCCAACTCCTGTAGGTCCTGCGAATAGAAAGCTGCCAATTGGTTTTTCTGGATTACCTAGTCCAGCTCGGGACATTTTAATCATATCTGTTACTGCGTCGATGGCTTGATCTTGTCCATAAACAGCAGATTTTAGGTTTCCTGCGAGATCTTTAAGTTCTCGTCTCGCCGTGGTTGTTATTTTCTCAGCTGGCACTTTCGCCATGCGCGCCACAACCTTTTGCACATCTTCAAGACTGACCCTTTTGGGTTTTGGTGCGTCTTTTCCATGTCCTTTTAGTGCAAAACTAGCGCCGACTTCATCGATGACGTCAATCGCTTTATCCGGTAACTTTTTATCTCGCAGATACTTGACTGAAAGATCGACTGCCGTCTTAAGGACCTCATCAGGGAACTTTACATTGTGATGGGATTCGTAGCGGCTACGCAGCCCTTTGAGAATCTTAACGGTATTTTCTGGTGAGGGTTCTTCCACATCTATCTTCTGGAAACGGCGGCTTAAGGCGGCGTCAGATTCAAAGTGTTGGCGAAATTCTTTAAATGTCGTGCTACCGATGCACCTAACTTCGCCGCTACTTAGAGCAGGCTTCAAAAGATTGCTGGCGTCCATGGTGCCGCCGCTGACTTGACCGGCTCCAACCACTGTATGAATCTCATCAATGAATAAAATGGCATTCTTATGTTTGCGGATTGAGTTTACGACGCTTTTTAGTCTCTGTTCAAAGTCGCCGCGGAATTTAGTTCCAGCAAGTAAAGCACCCATGTCGAGCGAGTAAATCACAGCGCTTTTCATCGGCGGGGGAATATCGCCTTGGACGATCTTCCAAGCAATACCCTCTGCGATGGCAGTTTTGCCAACCCCAGGATCGCCAACTAGGAGTGGGTTGTTTTTGCGCCGTCGGCAGAGAACCTGGACGCAGCGATTGATTTCATCTTCTCGGCCGACGAGGGGGTCGATCTTTCCTGCTTTTGCTCGTTCATTTAAATTGACGGCCCAATTGGCTAAGGGGTCTTTAGAGGTCTTGTTATTTGACTCGTCCTCTGGTGTCTCAGGGCGCCGCGTGTTCTCGGACTCAGAGTCTTCCGTTTCTTCGGGGCCGGAGATTAATTTATCTTGATCGTGGCCAGCATCTTCCGGCAGTTTTGCAAGACCGTGGGATACATAGTTGATCACATCGAAGCGGGTGATGCTTTGTTGTTGCATGATATAGACGGCAAATGAGTCACGCTCACTAAACATGCTTATTAAAATATTCTCTCCGCGGATTCGATCTTTGCCCGCTGCCCGCACGTGCTGAGCCGCGCGCTGGATGACACGTTGAAAGCCTACTGTGGGCTGTGGCATTTGCCCGGCCTTCAAGACACCGGTTGGCATGTGTTCAGCAAAGAAGTCTTCCAACTTGCCACGGGTGACTTCAACAGATCCTCCACATGAGCGTATGGCTTTTATTGCGGAATCGTTTTGTAGTAGCGCAAACAATATGTGCTCAATCGTGACGTACTCGTGCCCGCGACGAGCGGCCTCGCTGACCGCTAAATTCAAGCTAACTTCCAAATCGTGACTGATCATGTTGGGCCTCCTCAGGGGGACTTATCCGTCACTGTACATCATATCTCACGAATCACTAAATCTTCTCCATAGTACACTGTAGCGGATGTTCATTTTCTCTTGCACATTCCATCACCAACGCAACCTTGGTTTCTGCGATTTCAAACGGATAGACTCCACAAACACCAACTCCTTTGTGGTGAACGGCAAGCATCACTTCGGTAGCCGCATCGCGATCTTTCGAAAAGTAGGTTTCGAGGATCATCACTACGAAATCCATTGGGGTGAAGTCATCATTGTGTAGCAATACGCGATAAAGAGAAGGTGGTCTTGCATCTGTTTTGCGTTCGGTGACGATCGACGTCTCGGACTCAGGCAACTCAAGTCCATCGTTTGGTTTTGTCATCAAAAAGTCAAAAGCCACAGTTCACACCTCTCGCACCGGGGAAGGGGGTTATGCTGATTGGTCCTCCCTCTCTTACTATAGTAGTCGGAAACAAGAGTAAATTCCTGCCACATCTTCAAAAAGATGAGTCCTAACGAGAGGTTGTCAAGGCCTGTTGTCCTAAAACCCTATAATCATTTAATTAAATTCAAAGTTGCTCGTTTAAATTGCGACCAAGTATTTGTCAGCCGACCCTTCGGGACGTGTCAACGGGGCGCAATTCATTACGATTCGAACGAGGGACAGGCAGTTCATGTGATCGTTTACTGTAACTGGTGGCAAGTAGCTCATCACTATTGCTCGATTTGTAGCAGCTATGATCTGGTTCTTGGATCTTGGAATAATGTTTGATGAAGTCTGGGCTACCAAGAGTCCAAACCACCCAGAAGTCCAATATTGTTACCATATCACCGAACACAGTTCTTGCACGGCACCGAAAACTTGCCGCACGCGCTCCGAAAGTAGTCCGAGTCGTGTAGCTGAAACGTGGTCAACCTATGTAATGAAACACAATGATGCGATTGAATGCAAGATCAGCTGGATCGCATCGCCATTCCTCCGGGTCATGAAGTGTGAGTCGAGAATAAATTGAAAAGCTGCTGCACGTTAAATCTCGCTGATGGGATGACCAGGTGGGTAGCAACAACAGCGATTAGTGTTTTCATTTTGACTTCGTTTTTCTTAAAGCATCAGGCAATCCATCATGGCGGCCAAGATGGTGCTTTGGAATATCGTGCCAACACTGATCCCCAATTAGCTTATTTCGCTCTGAATGTAGGGGATAAAAAACTTTATTGTCTTCGCGAGTAGTATCCCCAACGACGAGCAAGCGGACAGGCTGGTCGGTATTGTTTATGAAAGTATGTGAAACACCAGTGCCGGGCACAAAACCAACTCCGTCGCCAGGCCGTAATCGATATAGCTCACCGTTGATCCACGCGTCTGGTGTGCCTTCGATAACGTATACAAACTCCTCTTCAGTCTTTTCAGCGTGCGGCCAAGATGTTCGGCGTCCAGCGGGCAGCAACTCATGGTGAATACCAAGTCGTTTAAATCCAAATGTTCTACCGAACGGTGAACCAATGCTTAAAAGTTCATCGCTGTTAGAGGTTTTGTAGCAGCTATTGTCAGGTTCCTGAATCTCGGAATAGTGCTTAATACAATCCGGTCTAGTTAGTTTTTCCATAAGGAGTGCCCTTCCGTCGGGGGTATTGATTATTCCGACCTTGTTAAATCCAGCTTCCTCATAGCAGCGAATTGCCCTGGAATTTTTGGGTGCCGGATCAGTAATGATTGTCTTTGCAGCGTGTACTTGAAATACAAATTTACAAAATTGCTGAACCAATTGGGTGCCAAAGCCTTTACCCAAGTCAGTTTCATTTGCTAGAAACTGATCGATCCCCCATGTGCCTGGACTTACATCGGGCCACCAACCGTCTCCGACGGTAGCAGCGTTGTAAGCTTGAACATAAGCAAATGGCGATCCTTTAAGCGATGCAATGTATCCGAAGACGTTTTCCGAATGGATATGTGGCTGAAACTTCTTTCTAACGCCATCTAACTCAGGCACTTCGCCCCATATATCTGAAACATGCGGACGCTGGAGCCAACGATGTAGAAGCTCCAAGTCGTTACCACTTAACCTTTGAAAGGTAAATGTATCGTCCAGTAAGACGCTAGAGCGAAATTTACTTGCATCAGGATTGGGTTCGAGAATTGTGTCCCCATTGAACTTAAAATATATGCCAGCGCTCCAGTTCATCGAAAAATAGTCCGACGTCTTTTGGAATGGAACCTCAAAACCTGGCGGAAGCTCTGGATCTGTACCAGAAGCGATCAAGAAAACCCGTTTGCCGGCGAGA
>JBIKKO010000322.1:0-2629 GCA_044360315.1 Oligoflexales bacterium | reverse complement strand
CAAGCAGTTGAGGCTGAAGTGCAATCCTAACTCTCACTCGTTAATGGCTCGCAATCGTTGGTAGCAGCGATTCGCAACGGGTACAGCTCTGAGCGGTCGATCCAAACTGGGGTCGGTGAGGTTGTAGTTAAGCAGCCCAGGGCCCCCGTCAAGAAGGGGCGTGAAGGGATCTAACATTTTTCGAGCAAGATCCTGCCGCCTTACTTTCGACGCACGAAGTCACTGGATTAACTGATCCCGTGGCTGTACGTCAAGGGCATTTCGACAGGCGACTTCCAAGAGGCATTGCAGGCGCTCTTGGGTGCAGACACCCCTGGACTATCCGCGACCACCATAACGCGTATGAAGGCCTCTTAGAGCGAAGACTACGACGCATGGAGTAAGCGCGACTTGTCAGCGAAGCGGTATGTTTACATTTGGGCTGACGGCGTCCATTTCAATGCGCGTCTTGGTGAAGACGGCGAACGCGCCTGTATTCTTGTCATCATGGGCGCTACGGAGTCAAAGAATTGATTGCGGTCGACGCGTGGATGCGTGAAAGCACGACGTTTTGGAAAGGCCTGCTTTTGCAGCTTAAACGGCAAGGTCTGACAACAGCTCCAGAACTTGCAATCGGGAACGGTGCCCTTAGTTTCTGGGCGGCATTGTCGGAAGTTTACTCGACGACCAAACAGCAGCGATGCTGGGTACACAAGACAGCCAATGTGCTCGACAAACTTCCAAAGACCGCACAGCCCCCGGCGAAGAAAATGCTGCATGATATTTACAACGCTGAACATAAAGTTGACGCAGTTAAATTCATGGATGAATTCGCAGAACTATATGAAGCCAAGTATCCAAAGGCAGTCACTTGCCTCATGAAAAGCAAGGATTCCATGCTGGTATTCTACGATTTTCCAGCGGAGCATTGGTGCCATATTCGGTCCACCAATCCAATCGAGTCAACATTCGGGACCCCACACCTGTATCAATAAAACAACTACACGGTGTCAGATTTGTGGTGCGGTAGGCTCTGCTCTCCGCTGGCGGAGCAACCAAAGAGGCTGTCACCGATAACAGTCGATGCGAAGAGTCATAGAGAAAAATCGTCTTGGTCTATTCCGGCGGTGCAAAGCCCATATATTTTAGGGCTGAAGCCAAAGGTAGAACTTGCACCGTATCGATCTCTTTTTCTACAGATCCTTGATAAATGACCATAAGCTGTTTTTGCTTTTTTGTGAAATTTGCAAAGCTTTTTAAACCGGTGAGGTCTCCAGTATGAACATTCTTGCTGGCTTTCACTTCAACCGCAAATAATTTATTTTCTGTTTCAACAATGAAATCAACTTCTGCGCCTGCCTCGGTGCGGTATGTTGAGACGCGTATTTCCTGATCCCGAGACTTTGCTTCCGATAAGATAATTTGCAAAACCAAGTGTTCAAAAATTTTCCCTACGCGGTCATTGGATACATTAAAATTTCCAAGGCATCCATTTAAGACACCTACATCAAATAAATAGAACTTCGGGTGCTGAATCAGTCGAGTTCGATTTGATTGCGAATATGCAGGAACTTCGTTTGCAACAAGTGTATCGACTAAAATGTCATAGTAGCGTCGAGCCGACATGCGCTCGATTGCGGCTTCTTTTGCGATTTTTGTGAAATCAAGCGTGTCTCCTGCGCGAGAAATGACCACAGAGAAAAATCGAGAAAATCCTTCAAGGTTCCTGGTTAATGCCTCTGCTTGTATCTCTTCACGCAGGTAAGTTTGAGCATAACTACGAAGAAGCTTTGTGACGATGGAGCCATCCTCTTCTGTGTAGATGCCGGGCAGCAAACCTCTTGTAAGCGCCTTATCGATCTCAAACAAGTCGCCTAACTCAGACAGACATAACGGTCCAAGTTCAAAAGTAACAATCCGCCCTGGAAGGAGATTGGCCTTGCCTCTTTTTAGCTTTCTCGCGCTGGATCCAGTCAAATAAAACTGTAGCGACCGGTCATTGTCGATGAGTGATTGTACGGTATTTAAAATGGAAGGGATTCTCTGGACCTCATCGATGAAGATTTTTGTGTTTGCAAGGAGCCTTGACCGCAATGCGCCAGGGTCCCTTAGGAATTGGACAAAGGTTTCTTCATCGGCAAGGTTAATTGTTAAATCAGGCATGAGGCTTTGAATGAGAGTCGATTTGCCGGCCTGCCTTGGCCCTAAAAGCAACACGGACTTCTTAACTTTCTTAATAATTTTGGCGAGATGTCTTTTCAATAGCATATATGTTCATAATACAACGTAATTTGAACACATGTCAACGGTGTGCGCTATTCAGTGGAAATAAAACGCAATAGATGAGCCTTACTGTAGCACAGACATGGTGAATCCAATCTGTTAAATCTGCGCGGAATATTAAAGCTGAAACCTAGCCGGCGCTGCAGCAAGTCTTCTGCGCGGGCATTGGCTCAAAGGGCTACTATGCATGCAAAGCTTGCGATGATGGTCCGTATCCGGCAGAAAAACAGGCTAAAATTCTTATTTCGGCGAAGCCGTACAGCCATTCCGGAGCAAGCCGGACAGCGCGCATTCCCTAATCGGAGCGTAGCGACGACCAGGTTCATTTAGTGGATTTGCCTTCCGAGTTCAATCCTGATTTTTCTTT
>JBIKKO010000149.1:0-8465 GCA_044360315.1 Oligoflexales bacterium | reverse complement strand
CTCCATCCCCTTAGACATTAATTTCTTTCGTCTCCGCTAGAGGGGGCGCGTCTCACTCCGCTGTGGCAGTGAGCTGTCACGCTTTTTCTAATTTTGTGAAACCACGCTTCTACTGCTATAATAAAGGGTCGTTATCTTCTTTGGAAAGTGAAGGATTCATGCGTAAGAAACATCTCGAAAAATATCTTCAACGATGGACTGATCACGGTATTATGTCACGCGATCAGGCGAGCGCCATATTGCAATTGGAGCAGCAGACCCCATCGCGTTCATGGGTGGTGTTTGGAATTGCGTTTATCGGTATTACGGCCATGTCTGTAGGTATTATTAGTCTCGTTGCGGCTAACTGGGAGCGCATTTCTTTCCAAGTTAAACTGCTAAGCTACTTTGCCCTGCAATTGTCATTGGGCATTGCTGTCCTAGTGTATGATCGGAGATTGCGTGAGGGGGAGGTGGAGAAGAGGAGCGTTGCCGACGTGTATCGTGAAACGTTTTTGGTACTCTATGCACTGTTGTTTTTTGCTGGAATTGGTATAACGGGGCAGATATTCAATTTAAGTGGACCCGCCTGGAAATCAATCGGATTTTGGAGTCTTTTGGCCCTTCCCTCAGCTTTGGCGTGTCGCCAGATCTGGTTCAGCTTAGTGTGGCTTATGATGGTTCACTTGGCAGGTCTGGATTTGACATTTGGCTATACGCCGACAACAGAGCTGCAACAGCGTGATGTTTCCATACGCGGGGTCTGGCATGTCACCTGTGCCTTGATGACGATGCTGCCTTTAGCGGTTCGAAGCTGGCCTGATGGACGTGTTGGCTCTGCCCTTGCTCGTATGGCTGGGGTCACTGGGGCTTTGGGTTTTGTGGTGGTGGGTTCGATCGCTGGGAACATGGGTTGGTACATGAAGCAGCCCTTGCTTCGAGAACTGAATATTGGTGCTGAATACCTGACGGCACCTTGGATGGCACTGGTGCTCGGCATAGTTGCGGTCATGAGGCGTGTCGAGTGGCCGAGCCGGGTGCGGTTGGCGGCGGCAATCATGATGGTTACTACAGGAATCTTCGTAACGATTCCGTTCTTCGTTGCTCTCATCGGTTCAGCTCCGGTTGCTGCAAAGTTTTTAGGCGCATGCGGTTTTATTGGAATTTGGTCCCTTGTTGGATACATGGCCGTGTTAGTGGATCGGCGGTGGATATTCGAATTGGCAGCGTTTTGCATCGCCTCGCGGCTCTGGCTCGTCTATTTTGAAGTGTTTGGTTCACTTGTAGAAACAGGGGTTGGGCTAGTCGTCTCTGGTGCTCTCATTCTTGGTCTTGCATTGGGCTGGTATCGATTTAAAGGGCGGATCATAAAAATCATTGGGGCGGGTGAGAGAGGTGTTAATCCATGAGGAAGCTTTCAATCAACAAGGTGCTCGCCATCGGTCTTGGGTTAGGTATCTTTGTTATGGCAGCATGGGTGGGTAGGCTGCTCTGGATGCGGCAATCTTCTACAGCGATTTATCTGACCGTCAGAGGATTTGATCCCCGAGACCTCGTAGCAGGACACTACTTAGATTTTCGCGTGGACTTCGGAGGAACGAAGATTTGTGAGGAGTTTCAAAAGCCCGCCTATCAGCCTATGCGCGAGACGTGCCTTTGTTTTCTTGATGGTTTTTCACCCGACAGCCCCGCGCGCGAGTTTTCACCGTTTGCCTGTGACGGCAAGGCGCCCCCGGGGTGTCAGGTCTTTGTGCGAGGTTACTGTGGAGAAAGAATTTTTTACTCGCCCTTTAATCGCTACTATTTTCCTGAGGAGTATAAGAAGCAATTGGTCACTGTTCCCGACAAGGCCGTGATTCGCGTCAAGCTGACTGAAGATGGTAATGGCTTTATTGAAACCATGTTAGTCGACGGAAAGCCCATCTTGGACTATGCAAAAGAACAGAAATTGAAGACGCCGTCTCCAAACTAATCCACCCTCGACACATGCCCAATATTGACCAACGGTCATTAAGGGATTTGTTGGTCAAGGGCGGCTATAGCAAATCATTTATTCCGGCACTGTCTGCTAGGGATGCAGATGACAGGCCACCCGGTGCTGATCTCCTAATTGCTTAAGCTGTGGTGGTTGTTGTCTGCATTTATCTGTTACAAACGCACACCTGGTTTGGAAGGAACATCCTAGCGGAGGGTTCATCGGACTTGGCAGATCTCCCTGCAAAATAATGCGCTCCCGCCGGCGCTCTACCTCCGGATCTGGCACGGGTACAGCGCTTAAGAGAGCTTTTGTGTAGGGGTGCTTTGGATCTTTGAACAACGTCTCTGTTGGGGCTTGTTCCACGATCTTTCCTAAATACATGACCGCGATTCGATCGGAAATGTGTCGAACCACTGAAATGTCATGGGCGATGAAAAGATAGGATAAACCTAGGTCACGCTGAAGCTCCCGGAGTAGGTTTAGGATCTGCGCTTGGATAGAAACGTCTAAGGCGGAAACAGGTTCGTCACATATGATAACTTTAGGGCGCGGAGCAAGAGCCCTGGCTATTGCAATCCGTTGCCGTTGTCCACCAGAGAATTCGTGCGGGTACTTGCGACTAAATCGTGATGCTAAACCGACCCGTGACATGAGTCGAGCGACCTCGGTATTAGTTTCATCGGTTGTTTTTGTAATGCCATGAGTGAGTAGAGGTTCGCTAAGGATTTGATGAACGGTCATTCGAGGATTGAGTGATGAGTACGGGTCCTGGAAAATCATTTGGAAGTTGACCCGTTGGCGGCGCAGCACTTCACCAGATAGGTTTGTGATGTCTTGCCCGCAAATCTGGACAGTACCCGATGTTGGTTCGTATAACCGAATCAAAGCTCGACCAAGGGTGCTTTTGCCGCAACCTGATTCCCCAACTAAGCCAAGCGTTTCTCCGGCGCGAAGGTCCAACGATACTCCGTCGACGGCTTTGACCAAGCCACTCTTTTTTTGGAGTAAGCCTTTGGTTACTGGGAAATGCATTCTGATGTCTTGTGCAGATAATAAAGTTTCATGCTTCATCGGATATTCTCCTCGTAACAGACGGCCTCATGGGTCGAGGATAGTTTTTTTAAAGGAACTAGCGCATCCTGACTACATTGAGCACTCGATAATGAACACCGGGGTGCAAACGGGCAGCCGGTCGGCAGGCGTGACGGATCTGGTGGTAAACCCGGAATACTATAGAGATCATGGGTTTTGTCTTGAATCAATGTGGGAGCTGACTTAAGTAAACCTTTAGTGTAAGGGTGTGCGTAATCGTAAAAGACTTCCCTAACCGTGCCACGTTCCACCGGTCGTCCGGCGTACATCACCAGGACGTGATCACTAATTCCAGCAACAACCCCAAGGTCATGTGTAATGAGAATGAGGGCCATTCCATAATTCTTTTGTAATGTCTTGAGAAGCTCTAAAATTTGGGCTTGAACGGTTACATCCAGCGCTGTAGTGGGCTCATCGGCAATCAGTAATTTTGGACGATTCATCAGAGCCATGGCAATCATGACCCTTTGACGCATACCTCCTGAAAACTGATGGGGATAGAGCGAAATTCTTTTTTGGGGCTCGGGGATTCCCACTTCATCGAGGCGCTCAATCGCGATTTTTCTAGCGGCGTCACGAGACGTATTGTAGTGAGCTGTAACAACTTCAGTCAGTTGCTTTTCAATGGTTAAAAACGGATTTAGTGAGGTCATCGGGTCCTGAAAAATCATGGCAATCTCAGTGCCGAGAATTTTCCTGGTCTCCCGCCGAGGAGCCTTGAGAAGGTCGATTTTGTTCTCGAAAATTGCCGTCCCACTTGCAATTCTTCCTGGAGGCGAAGGTATCAGACCTAGAATGGATAACATCGTTACCGATTTTCCAGAGCCAGATTCACCCACGATACCGAGGGTTTCTCCTTGTTCAATTTTGAAACTTACTCCGTCAACGGCCTTGATGATGCCGTCTCGGGTATGAAAATGTGTTCTAAGATTTGAGACTTGTAGAAGCGTCATAATCAATCCTTGCTTGCTTTCGGATCAAGGGCATCTCTTAAGCCGTCTCCGAGAAAGTTTAGTGCGAAAAGGGTCGTAACGAGAGTTAGACTAGGGAAGATCAGCATCCACGGGTAGGTTTCCATGGCAGAGACGCCATTAGAGAGCAAGGTTCCCCAGCTGGACATTGGTTCTTGCACGCCAAGCCCCAAAAAGCTTAGAAACGCTTCTTCGAGCATAACCTGAGGGATCGTTAGTGTGACAAAAACGATGACCGGTCCGAGTGTATTGGGAATGATGTGGCGCATTATGATTCTGAATTTGGGTATCCCCGTTGCCTCGGCCGCCTCAACAAATTCGGTTCTGCGCAGGCTAACCACCTGGCCGCGCACGATCCGCGCCATGGTTAGCCATGATATAGCACCCAGCGCTACGAATAGGACATAGATATTTCGGCCAACAAGGACCATCAGTAAAATGACAAAAAAGGTAAACGGTAGCGCATATAAAATCTCAACAATACGCATCATGACGTTGTCAACTTTTCCGCCGAAGTACCCTGATATGGCACCATAAATTACGCCTATCGTCACGCTGACAAACGTCGAGAGCACTGCAACCATGAGCGAGACCCTTCCTCCGTAAAGGATGCGGCTAAAGAGGTCTCGCCCTAAGTCATCGGTGCCAAAAATATTAGTTGAATTAGGTGGTACAGCTCCCAAGGCAAGATCTGTTTCTTCGTAGGAAAAAGGGGCAATCCACGGTGCGAAAATCGCCGTAATGGTAACGATTATCAGATAAATTAGTCCGATGGTCGCCATTTTGTTTTTTAAAAGTCGTCTCCAGGCATCTTGCCAGAGACTTCGGCCGCGGTCTTCAGACTGGTTTGGCATTAAGGTTTTTGTTGCTTGACTGACTGCAGATTGACTACTCATAACGCACCCGTGGATCTAAATAAGCGTAAATAATATCTGTGATCAAGTTTAGTACTAAGACCAACACTGCGAGGAATAACACTGTGCCCATGACGAGGGTATAATCCCTGTTTAGAGCAGACTGCACGAAGAACCTTCCTAGGCCTGGAATATTGAAGATAGTTTCGACGACCAAAGATCCAGTCAGTACTGCAGCAATTGCTGGGCCCAGAAATGATACCACCGGAAGGAGTCCACCGCGCATCGTGTGTCGTACCATTATGGTGAAATCTGATAGTCCCTTAGCCTTGGCAGTGCGTATATAATCTTGGCGTATGATGTCCATCAAGCCAGCTCGCGTGAGGCGCGATATATAAGCCGCGTAGGCGGTTCCGAGCGTAATGCTTGGCAGAATCATGTCTTGCCACGAGTCCCAGCCTGCAACTGGTAACCAATTTAACGTTAGGCCGAACACAAGAACTAGCAGCGGGCCAATCACAAATGAAGGCATGCAAATCCCAAACATGGAAATTCCCATCGCTACATAATCTCGCATCGAGTTTGGCTTACTTGCTGCAAACAAACCAGCGACAACCCCCAAAATCAGGGCGTATATCAACGCCAAAATACCGAGAGTCGCTGATACGGGGAAGGTCTCTGCAATTATGTCATTGACAGAACGTCCGGCGTATCGAAACGACGGCCCGAGGTCTAAACGTGCAAGCTGGCCCATAAATCGGCCATACTGGATGATGAGCGGATCGTTTAGGTGATACTGCTCTTCAATGTTTTTTAGAATTTCCGGTGGAATTTGCCGCTCTGAGTCGAAGGGACCGCCGGGCGCTGCTTTCATCAGAAGGAACGTTAAGGTGGCAATAATCCACAAAACAGGAATTGTCGCCAAAAGTCTCTTAATTATAAACAAGAGCATATTAAATCCTCTGTCATGATATCTCTAGTCGCTTTGGGCAGATGCCGTTGCCGTTGGTACACCGACGGCATCTGAACGCTTAAAACTACTACTTTGTCATCACGTAGTACTTGAGTGGCATCGAGTCAAGGATGTTTGAGGCCCATGGCTTTGCCGTCATGTTTTGATCGAGTAGCGCTACTTTGGGGTTTTGTAGTTTGTTTCTTGTGTAAAAGTAGATTGGTATGATCGGTAGCTCAGTCATCAGGAGTGTTTCAGCTTGACGGAAGATTTCATAGCGTGCGTTAGGGTCTTTTGTGAGTGCTGCCTGATCGATAAGACGGTCATATTCTTTGTTGGACCAGCCGGTGTTATTGTTACCACCGCCGGTGACCCACATGTCCAAGAACGTATTAGGATCCGGATAATCACCAATCCAGGCAGATCGAGAGATTTGGTAGTTCATTTGAGTTTGACTTGTGAGATAGACCTTCCATTCCTGGTTATAAAGTCCAACCTCGATACCAAGGTTCTTCTTCCACATTTGCTGGATCGCGATCGCGATTTTCTTGTGATCTTCGGATGTGTTATAGAGAATATCAAGTTTTGGGAAGCCTTTTCCTCCGGGAAATCCTGCGTCGGCAAGCAACTTTTGCGCTTCTGCAATGGCTTGAGGTGTGATGGCTTCGTTTAGTGTTCCCTTGAATGAATACCCAGCAGTTTCTGGTGGTGTGAAGGCAAGAGCAGGCTTTTGTCCTCCTAAAGTCACTTTATCGATCAGTAATTTCCTGTCAATCGTTAAGGCAAGGGCACGACGTACACGGCGGTCGTCCAGCGGTTTTTTATTGACGTTCAAACGATAGAAATACGTGCCGAGATAGGAGTTACTTTGATATGGATGACCAACGGCTTTGCTGGCTCTCTCTTTTGTGTATTTAGGAATACGAAGTGATGGGACTGTGGATGTGATTTCCAATTCACCTTGGTGGAACATTTTATTTTCGGTATCAATGTTCTCAATCGGTAACATGGCGACTTCGGTTAACTTAACACGAGCAGCGTCCCAGTATTTCTCGTTGCGTACCATTTTTATGTGTTTATTGATTTTCCATTCGGTGAGACGAAACGGTCCGTTAGAAACCATTTTGCCCTCATGTGTCCATGTTTCTTCTCCATATTTTTTGATGGTATGAAGGGGGACGGGGTAAAGCGTGTAAAAACTTGTGAGTCGCAAGAAAAATGGTGTCGGTGACTTCAATTTTACGACTAAGGTATTTTTATCTTTTGCTTTGACGCCGACTTTAGACGAGTCTTTAAGTTTCCCCGTGTTGAACTCCTCGCCGTTTTCAATGTAATACAGCTGGTATGCATACTCAGAGGCCGTTTTGGGGTTGAGTGCTCGGATCCATGAGGCTACGAAATCATCTGCAGTTAAGGGTGTACCATCTGACCATTGGGCCTCTGGTCGAATTTTGAACGTATAAGTTTTACCATCGGTGGAGATTTCCCATGAAGATGCTGCGCCTGGTGTTGGTTCCAGAGTAATCGGATCTTGGCCGGTGAGGCCTTCAAATAGGTTTTGTAAAATATGATGTTCAGGGACCCCTGTGACCTTGGCTGGATCAAGACCTTTGGGTTCTGTCCCATTGCCGATCCGCATGACTTGCCGTTCTGCTAAGGGCAAGGCTGCATAGGTTGTTGATGTCGCTAGTGTCGTGGCGATCATTAGCTGCATGAGGGGTCGTTTGGTCCTGAACATCTGTGAGTCTCCTAAAGAAATTTTCCTCAAGTGGTTGAGCAAGAACTGGGCCATGGTTTTTCAAACTCTAAATTATTCTGTTTTTTAAATTAAAATCGGATGCTTAGCTGGTATTATAGGTTAAATTGACGAGACTTACCAGGTTTCAAAGGTATCCCGTTGTGGTCTCAAAACTTTACCGGTGCGAGGCTCAAAAATTTGAGGAGCTTGATCTTTGCTGATTGCTGTCATAAGGCACGCACAACCATCAGATGCAGGGCTATGCTTGCTGTAAGTGATCTCAGAGGCTACTTTGGGTGTATTGATGTAAGTCCATGCTTTATGGGCTATTCATTTGGAATTTCGAGGTTTTACCTAGAACTTTCCGGCGGCTGCAAGAGCCGCCGGATTGCTGTGATGATTTTCATGAGTTAGAGGATTTTCAGTGACTTACAAGGATAGAAGGAAGAGATCATGGACATAGTCCCAATTTGACCTCAAGCCCCTCGCCAAGGTATCCGCCAAATGCCTGCACAATAAGGTCTTGTGCTGTAGATCGTCGCGATCCGCTGATCGCTAGGTTTATCCTAAGCATGAGTTCGTCTGATCTAGCAGGATTACAGTAACGTTGTATCTGGCTCGCTGATTCCAAATGGTCTAGACGAGATTCAACAATGATTTCTGGATTTTGTGTTGCTCCGCGCGACAGTGCCACAGAGAACGGTCCAACCATGTCAAGGCTAAACGAGGTTTGAGTGGCAATGCTTGCGCTTGCGCCTGCTGATTTTAAAACAGAGTAATTGAGGACTTGCTCAATTGACTTAACATAAAAACCCTTTGCAACGGTCACTGGGATTCGAATAGAGCATGCGACTCGAGCCGACAACGTCCGATCTGTGCCGCCAGCATAAAGTCGAATGGC
>JBIKKO010000321.1:0-2637 GCA_044360315.1 Oligoflexales bacterium | reverse complement strand
AATCTGCACAAGTGCAATTGAATGCATCAATTCTAGAGGATTGATAAGCACTATGTATGGTATTGGGCTAGCACTGCCATTGTGTAACCAACTGGTACACAACAACCACAACCACAGCCCAAGCATAATTGGCAATAGAGCATACTTCAGATAAGTCTCGAGGTGCCGTTGCACCGGCCAAGACAAAAGGTTCCTATGCCGCATGATCACCCACGCTACAAACGAAGATATCAAGCCCATTCCCGCATGCCGCCATGCACTTGACTGCCCCATATAAGTTCTGAGCCAAAAATCCAATTCCATCGTCGAAACAGCCACAAGGGAACCTATCGTGCAGACATGACAAAGTCGCAAAATCCAACCTAATTGATCCTTCGACCAATCATCATTCAAAAAAAGTATCCCATAACTTGTGAGGGCTGCTATGGACCACGCGAAATAACCATAATTAGCCAGTGGCTGAGACTCTACAGATAACACAGCTAAGACACCAAATAATAAAAATAAACAAAGAACAGTCGACAACCGTCTCAACCGACTCCACGACCAATGACGTCCGATCATATATAATCCTAAAGACGCTAATGAAAAGTAAAGTAAGTTGGCATTTAATGGCAGCAGCGGCGGGAGCTTTGAAATAGGTGAATCAACGGATTGCGAAGACCAATAGGCTCTAACAAATCTATCAACCTCATAATATCCACCAAATGACCACCAAAGAGATCCTAAAATAAACGTGAGATTCGTGATCAGCGAGCCAACGGCGGACGACTTATAAGTATCCCGCTGGCTACAGAAGCTTATGACATACGAGGCTCCAGCCATCATGATACAACCCAAAAAATAAGCATTCAAAAACAGATAGTCGGCTTCACCACGCACCGGCCCCAATACAAATGCAACAGAAGATCCCATCAATAACAGTACTGCCGCATATCGACCCAAAATCCGATTCTGCCGCATCGAGACCCAGTAGATTCCAGCTGCTTCGAGAGCCCAGATCGCCGAGGTCTTCAAACCATCAAAAGCAAGGGGCACTGCCGTCGTGATAAACACAATACCGATCGAAACATATGCTTCACCGAGCAGCCGGTAGTTTTGCTTCTTTTGGGCCACTAAATAGTGGCTAAGAAAAACATAAAATGCTGCAAGAAACAAAGCACTGACAGATCCTGCGTATTCGATATCGTGAACAAGACGAAGCTGGAGTAATAACGTACAAATCGCAGTTCCGAACACCAACGTGCCGTCCACATATCCGCGCAACTCTGGAGTCTTCCTAGATGCAAAAACAACGGGGATAAGACTGTAGATCAAAAAATATAGAATCAAAAATGGCTGCGTTGACCAGTAGAAATCTGTGCGATACTTCATCGCCGCCCAAATCCCACTGATTACAAAGGTAGCAAAAAAACCAATGACATTGAGTTCCCGCCATGTCTTTTTAAGTGCAACACATAAGATTCCCAAATTTAGCACCGCATAGTAGCTAAATAAATGAATATGGTTACCCTTGCCGGTAGACACGAGTATTGGTGCAAGAAACCCACCCAAAAATCCAAATGCCGCCAGAGCCTGGGAATTCTGATAAATAGCTAAAAATGCTGCCAGCACGGTGTATCCAGCCAATAGCAAAAAAGCAAATAGCGGCGAAATCAACTGATAAAATCTAAACGATACAAATGTGGTCAAAATCATGATTCCGATCCCACCACCTTGCACAATAAGTCCATAATGCCGATTTTTTCTCGCAAGCTTCCAGCCTATATGGACAAACAACACTCCGAACAAAGCCGCCGCAACCAGTCGTAGTTCGATGGAAATCAATCGCTTGTCAACCGCATACTTCAGAAGAAAGCCGACGCCAAGAAATATAAGGATGACACCAATACTAACAAAAGGATTACCCTTCGTGACATAGTCTTTTATTTTCTTAATCAGGCGGTCCCATAAATCTGGCCCTGATGCGAAATCAAACGGCTTTTGAACAACTGGTGTCGGCACAGTCAACGGATCGGTGGTGACAAATGGATTATCTCGATCAAGGTCTTTAGTACTGGTCTGCTGCGGTAAAAAACTGCCGCTTCCCTGGTCCAATCCATCGTTTTGGGTCGATGGGGCGTCATCTAAGGTGGGCGCACGGGACTGAAGGGCGCGCTCGAGTTGCTCGAGCCGATCCGTAAGCCGTCGGTTCGCGTCCAACGTCTCTCTCCTCAGTCGATGCAATTTACGATTAAACACAAGTATCAGAAAGAGGGAAAATCCACAAAATATGATATATGAAAGCATATATTGTCCGCCCTATTGAAAATCCAGGGCAGTGCTCACGCCATTTTCGCCAAGAAAAAATCTTGTTATCGCGAGCCATCTCCCACTTTTTACGTGGACGAAATTATACAGTTAGTTAAAAAAATTTATAGTATAAAACCCGCTATCTCGCTGAAGACCAGCCCCTTTTGTGTACAGTTTATGGCCGTGTTATAGAACTACAAGGACTTAGCAATATTGCGAAACCACTCCCAGTCTCGAATATCTGAGCGAGCCGGCTGGCTGATGTCATAACCATGCCATTCAATCTCCCTCGTCGTATTAAAAATCCTATAGCACCAACTTTTATGGGGACTACGGTAATCACCC
>JBIKKO010000347.1:0-2642 GCA_044360315.1 Oligoflexales bacterium | reverse complement strand
GTGTTATCCCTGAAATCGTCCTACCGTAGGACGCGCGAAACTTTTCCGAGGGTGGCTCCGGCTGGCATTCTCGCGAGCGTCGGCCCGAACACCACACACGCAAGGATGCGAACCATGCCCAGCCCCAAGCTCGCTCGACTCCAGGACGAGACCGTCAGCATCGAGAACGAGATCAACGATCTCCGCTCCGTGACCCCGGCCGACGAGGGCGACAAGAAGCGGATCGAGGATCGGCTCGCGGCCCTCTCGACTCGGGCCGGCGAGATCGCCTCCGAGGCGCAGGGCGAGCGGGCCCTCGATGAGCGGCTCGCCGCGCTGCGGGCTGTCCGGTCGAGCGACTCCGAGCCGAAGAAGCCGGAGATCACGGACCAGGAGACGGACAAGGTCGACATCCGCGCCGGCGTGCGGGCCTTCCGGTCGGTGAAGATCGCCGCCGCGGTCGGCTCCTACCTCTGCGGGCTGTCCGGTGTCGCGAAGCGTGCGATGGGCGAAACCGTCGACGGTTACGGCGACGACTGGGTGACCACGGAACTCTACAACGCGATCGTGAACCGGCTCCAGTACCAGTCGGTCGGCCTCCAACTCGCGAGCATCTTCCGGCCGGCCGGCCAGAAGCTGTCGATCCCGAAGTCGGGCGACGTCACGTTCGGGTTCGCCGCCGAAAACGTGGCGTTCACGGATCAGGACGTCAACTCCAGCGGCGCCGAGCTGGTCCTCTACGAAGGCGGGGCCTCGGTGCCCGTCTCGCGGGCCCTGCTCGAGGATTCCCCGGTGGACGTCGCCGGCCTGCTCGTCGATCGGTTCTCGCACGGCCTCGCCCGCTGGATCGACTCGGTCTGGCTCGGGGGCAACGCGTCGAACCCGGCGATCACCGGCCTCGCGGGCGCCGTCGCCGGCGGGAACACGATCACCGTGGCACTCAACTCCGCGACCTCCGTCACCAACCTCGCCGACCTGGTCGGCAAGGTCGACGAGTCGATCATGGGGACCGGCTCCTTCGTCTGCTCGAAGGCCGGTTACGTCGACCTGATGAAGATCTGGGCCGCGCAGCAGACGACGATGGTCGTGGGTGGCGGGAAAGTCGTGCCGACGATCTTCGGTGCCCCGGTGTACCTGGTGAAGGGGCTGCCGGCGACCACGCTCGCCCTGTTCGGAGACTTCTCGATGGCGACCGCCGTCGGGGTCAAGGACTCCGGCCTGGAGATCAACGTCGCCCGCGAGCTGCTCGTCCGCAGCCGCCAGGTCCTCTACGTCGCGAATACCCGGGTGGGCGTGAGCAATCACGGCCCCGAGTTCGTGGCCCGGCTGGCGAAGGCGGCGACCTGATCCTGACCGCGTGACAGCAAACCAGGCCCGGGGGCCGGCACGGACGCCAGCCCCCGGGCCGCCCCGTATCCGGAGGGACCAGTGCCCGATCCCGCAGCCCCGCAGCCGCTCCGGCTCCTTCGCTCCTACCGGGGCTACCGGCGTGGCGAGGTGATCTCCGCGACGCCGCAGCTCGCCCTGGCCCTGGTCGAGGGCGGGGTCGCGGAGCCGGCAGACAGCGGGCCGCGTCTGCCGGGCCTCGAGGTCGAGCGGGCGGTCGAGTCGGTGGCGATCGAAACGAGGTGACCCCGTGCCGATCCCGAATACGCCGAACGTCGCCGCGAAGGATCTGATCGTCACGCCGCTCCGCGGCATGGCGGCGGCGAAGGTCGACCTCGTCAGGAGCGGCGCGAATGCGGTCGTGACCGTCACGTTCGTCTCCGGCCTGAACTACTCCGGCTGGACCGCCTACGCCGAGGCGACGGCGACCGACGCCGGGAAGACGATCGCGATCACGCCCGTGATCACGACCGACTCGGCCGGCCGGCGGGTTGCGACGATGACCTTCACCGCGGCCACGTTCTACGGGCTCTCCGGGCTCGACTTTGACTCGCGCTACGTCGCCTACCCGCGATCGTTCCGCATCGAGGCCTGGCACGAAAGGCAGATCGGCGGCAAGACCTACGCCGACATCTTCCTCGGGGGCACCGTGTCGCTCATCACGGCCCAGCCGAACTACATCCAATTCGTGAACCAGTCATGAAACCAGACACCCTCCGCGTGATCCAGTGGCCCGTGATCGAGCCCGTGAGCCTCGTCGAGGCGAAGGCCCAGGTCGGCCTGATGCCCGACCAGGACGAACACGACACGCTCATCCTCGGGAAGATTGCCGCCGGTCGCCGGCTCATCGAGCGGCGGCTCGGCCAGACGCTCGTCGCGACCCAGTACCGCGCGACCTGGTCGTCGCCCCTGCCGGTCCTGACGCTCCCCGCCCCGCCCCTGCTCATCAATGAGACCTACCCGATCGCCGTCACGGTGGACGGCGTGGCCGTGGCGGCCGGCGACCTCGAGGTCGACGCCGACGCGATGCCGGCCACGGTGAAGATCCCAACCGGCGTGGCCGGGAAGGTCGTCGCTACTTACTGGGGGGGCGTGGCCCCGGGGACGCCGATCCCCCCGCAGCTCCGCGCGGCCCTGCTGATGTACGTCGAACACCTGTTCAAGAACCGCGGCGTCCTGGCGGAGGACACGGCGGCCGAGCTGCCGCAGGCCTTCGAGGCCCTGCTCGCCAGCGAATCCCACGACGGGGGGTGGTGAGGTGGCGCTCCCGTCCGGAC
>JBIKKO010000320.1:0-2646 GCA_044360315.1 Oligoflexales bacterium | reverse complement strand
AAAACTCTGACATGACCCAATTCGATGATCCCAATGTCGTGAAAGTGGTGGTCAGTGATGATGGGCATGCCATCTACTTCAGTCGTGCCGCCATCCCTCACGATCGCGAGGCTCACCGCCGAGGCGTTCCTTCCGCCCCATTTTGGCAACACTTGGGTGTTTATGCATTCTCCCGGGATGGATTGCATGCGTTCTGCTCCTTACCCAGCTCTAAGCTCGAACAGATTGAACGCCTTGAGCAGCTACGCGCCGTCAGCGCTGGTTGGCGGATTAAGGTCTGCGAAGCAGCGTCCAAATCAATCGGCATCGACACTCCTGAAGATTTGGAGCGAGCGAGGGCAAGATTTCATGGGTAACAGCTTTGGTAAATTACTTCAGATCATGACGTTTGGCGAAAGCCATGGGCCGGGGGTTGGTGTTGTCATTGATGGCATTCCTGGAAACATGCCAATCAACCTTGACGATGTTCAGCAAGAACTATTCAGGAGACGCCCTGGACAATCCAAATTAACCTCTCCCCGGCAGGAGGCTGATCGCCTCATATGCCTGAGCGGTATTGAGGATGGTCGTAGCCTCGGGGGACCTATCACCATCTATGTCGAAAATGGCGACAAACGATCGAACGACTACAAAGACATCCAGCAGGTGTTCCGACCAGGTCATGCAGATTTTACCATGCTTAAAAAGTATGGCATTACCGCCAAAAGTGGCGGGGGGCGCGCAAGCGCTCGGGAAACCGTGGGACGCGTTGCTGCCGGCGCCATAGCACTGCAAGTGATCAGGCAGATCATCCCAGATCTCGATATTGTTGCGTGGGTTCAATCCGTCAAAGATGTCTGCGCGACATCAATTCCTGAATCCTCGGTCAGCCGACAGGAGGTTGACCAATCCGACGTTCGCTGTCCTGATCCTAACGCAGCGCAGCTCATGACGGAGCTAATCAACAAAGTTAAAGCCAACGGCGATAGCGTCGGCGGCGTCATCCGTTGTGTTATGCGGGGAGTACCTCCTGGCTTAGGTGAACCAGTATTCGACAAACTTGAGGCGGACTTAGCCAAGGCGATGATGAGTCTACCAGCCACTAAGGGCTTTGAAGTAGGCAGCGGATTTAAAAGCACGCTGATGCTGGGTAGCGAGCATAATGACCCCCTTCAAGTACAGGAAGGCAAAATTTGCTCGACATCTAACCACGCGGGTGGAATCAATGGTGGCATTTCAAATGGCGAAATCATTACCATAAATATTGCTTTTAAGCCTGTTTCCACAATTTTCAGACCTCAGCAGACTGTTGACAGACGTGGTAACAACATTACCTTTACTCCTGAATCTGGTCGCCATGACCCCTGCGTGTTACCACGGGCTGTGCCCATGGTAGAAGCGATGGCCGCTCTGGTTATTGCTGACCACGTTTTGCGATGGCGAGCGACGGGGGCTTTCATTAAACCCTCATTCTAGGTGATATAACCTAGGAAGAGTGCTTGACGTTAGCCTCTCGGAGCCTGACGTTCCTGAAAGTAGTACAAACCAACGATGAGCGATCCGTTCTGTATTCAGTTTAAACTTTTTAGGAGATAGCTAATGCGATTAAATTCCACTTCAAAGCTAAAGTCGATTTTACTAACCATGGGTCTTTCAGCCCTATGCCTGTCCTCATCACCGTCCCTCGCCTATTCCTTGCCGTCAAATCAAGAAAAACCTCTTAACGATGAAAACATCCAAGCCTTACAAAAGATCTCCAAAGGTGTGTCAACCGTCGCGCGTCATGCCGAAAAGGCCGTTGTCTTTGTGAGCGTCTACAAAACTTCCCGCGGCCTCCCTCCGGGAATGATTGACCCTTTTGAGTTCTTCTTCGGAATGCCTGGAAATGGACGCGGTCCAGGGGGGCGGGGAGAACCTCGTGAACGTCGCGAAGAGGGCCTTGGTTCGGGGTTCATCATCGACCTAAATCAAGGTTACGTGATGACGAACAACCACGTTATTCAGGACGCAGACGAGATCCAATTGAAGTTCTCTAACGGCGATACCCACGAGGCCGCGATTGTCGGTCGAGACCCGAATACGGATGTGGCAATCGTGAAAATCAAAGATAAGAACTTCAACAAAAATGGACTATCGCAGCTGATTCTCGGTGATAGTGAAGCGGTCAACGTTGGAGACTTTTCGATCGCTGTTGGTGCGCCCTACGGACTGGAGGCAAGCGTCAGCTTCGGTATCATCTCAGCGATGGGTCGCGGAAGCCTACAAATCACAAGCTTTGGGAACTTCATTCAAACCGATGCAGCCATCAACCCCGGCAACTCTGGGGGACCTCTTCTAAACACCTCTGGCCAAGTGATAGGAATGAACACGGCCATTTATTCACGAAGTGGTGGCTATAACGGCATCGGTTTTGCCGTTCCGAGCAACCTCGCTCGTCGGATCGCAGAGCAACTGATCGGGGATGGCAAAGTATCGCGCGGCTATGTAGGGATCCAGCTACAACCCATCGACCCAGAGCTCCAAAAAGGCCTCAACTTACCCAAGGATGCCACTGGTACATTGGTGGCACGAGTGGTCGAAGGAGGCCCCGCCGACAAAGCTGGTCTCGAACCTGGCGACGTGATTACGTCTATTAATAAGCAGCCCATCAAAAATCCAAGTGATGCG
>JBIKKO010000333.1:0-2656 GCA_044360315.1 Oligoflexales bacterium | reverse complement strand
TAGTGCATACCTGGATGGTTAGGTGTACCCTACAAGCACTGGGGGCATATGATCCTGACGATCTGCCCAGTATACGAGAGGTAATAGCCGAAGACGGTAGTTGCATTAAAGACCCTGACTCCCAACGACTGTATGCTACCGAGATAGCCAAGAATTGCAACCTAAGCTTAGCTACTGTATTAGAACTAATAGTAGGTAAAGACGGTAGCGAAGAAGGCTTAGTAGCTAGAATAATACAGGCTTTAAAGAGTGAGTTCTTCTTTATAGGAATGGATGGTAAAGCCACAGAAGCAACTATAAGGGCGTGGAATAAAGGTAAAAGAGAGCCCAGAGAATGGAGAATCTCTAAATCTAGTGAGATGTTTGGTCTTCTGGCTATAGACATAGGCCCTGCTATTACGTGGGTCAGGGAGAAAGTTGGAGTCCCTCCCTTTATATCGAGAAAGTCCAAGGGTAATGGGGTATTTGTAGAAGTGCCTTTAATAGATCAGAATGTTAGTTTAAGAAAATATCTGGAGTTTGCAGTTGATACATTAGCTAGTGAGCTGCCAACGGTTAGTTCACTACAAGAAGCTAAAGCTGGGGCTCACTATCTAAAGGCCAACTTCGGCGGTATAGAAGAAGATGTATGGGCTATAGTAAATGGGCATGACGTATACCTTGGTAGGTTTGTCGGTGATAAGCTAAAATGGTCGTTATTGGACGGCCCTAGGGTCGGTAAGTACTACTTCAATATTATCCGCCCCTCATGGTCTAGGGAAATACGAAGTATACATGACTTAGATCAGGGACCTAAATACAACTTGGGTAATACCTATAATAAGCTTGTAGAACTCCTACAGAAAGGCTGGAGCTTGGCTGACGGTATAACAGATTGCAAATACCTGGCTGCTGCCATGATGGTTAACTCAATATCCAGCGCATTACCTAGACAACTTTATACTCTTCTCAACGGGGCTAGAGGTAGCGGTAAATCAAAATTATTAGACCTAATAGCTGGTACCAATCCCCAGCTAAGACTAGTGGAGTCTACCTCGGATGTCCAGCAGGCGTACACTAGCGCAGGTTTCAGAAAAGACATGAACAACTGCGCTCTTGGAGCAGCTCTTGACGAATTCGAGGATGACAAAGATGACTCCCATTCATATCAAGTTAGGGCTATTCTTAGGGATATTAGAGGCTTAACCAACGCACCAGAGGCTAGAATAACCAGAGGTAACGTTGAATCAGCGGAGGCTACGGTATACACACTGAAATGCCAGATCTGGGCTTGCGCTATTAATTACCTTAGAGAAGAGGCAGACATATCTCGTTTTATGCAGATACATACAATAAAGGAGGACGACAAGTCAGACCCTCATACTGTACTGCTAGACTCCTATGAGGAAAGCGAACTGACGGAGATTAGAAGAGGCATAACACTGGGCTTGTTCCACCATGTTAGGGAGTTTTTGAGCATAGTTACAGCTCTCAGGACTCACTACTCCGACCCTAAGAATATGGATACTATATCTATGAAAGCAGGTGTAGCAGTACCTTCAAGATTCCTAGATGGAGTAGTCATAACAGCTGGTATGGTACAGCTAGCGGGTATGGATCCGCACGCCTATATAGAAGAAGTTATATGCACTAAAGTTAACCTTTTAAATATCATAACGGAGTCTACTCACGACAAAGACTTAATAGGGCATATTTTATCTTCAAAGGTTGAATTTAAAAGACCTCAAATGGAAAGTAGAAATACCACCATTCGCACAATACTTTCTGACCCAACTCAAAGAGGCAAACTAATGGAAATGGACTGCGGAGTTAGCTACGCAGAGGTAGCTAATCCGTCTTCTAAGACCAACTCTACCTTTAAGTGGCTAATAGTAATGTGGCCAGATTGCTTGAGAACACTACTTAGTAAATCTACTAGATACTCTAAGGAAACCCCAGAACGTCTAAAGCGCATGGGAGATTCTAGCTCTAGTAGCGTAGCCTACAACACCGCTAGAAAGAAAGCTGGAGGACTTAAGCAGTTCCTACTACCAGGTATCTCAGCTTCCGATATAACCATATTCGATATAACCAGCATGATAGACGACTGGGATAACAGGGGTAAGACAAATGGATAAGACGACAGTAAAGCCATCCAGCTGCATTGGTTGCCCTTCCTATAGTTCAGAGAAAATGACTGTAGGCAAGGGAGTAAGGCCGGCTGACATAGTATTCGTAGGTTCTATGCCTCCTCCATGGGGAGGTCTATACTCTGACAAAGGTGGTCAGATCCTTAAGTACATGCTAAGGACAATGGTACACGAAGGTAGCGAGCTGGATAGGAAGGCTTGTCTTAACATGCAGGCTAACCACTTCATGATGTATGCCGTATGCTGCCCGGGCAGCAAAGTAAATGACACAGTGGATAAGTGTAAATCCTCTGTTACAGGTAATATGTTACTTATGGCTCAGCCTAAAGTAGTTGTAGCCTTAGGTGTAGAGGCGTGTCATTTTATGGGTATCTCAGGTAATATAACAGATATTAGAGGCACTATACACGAGGTTAACTTCCTAGGTACTAAGATAAAAGTTATACCTACATTACCTCTGAGCATGCTAGAAGACAAGCCAGGTTTATTCGCTATAGCAAAAAATGACTTAAGAAAGGCAGCCATAA
>JBIKKO010000319.1:0-2665 GCA_044360315.1 Oligoflexales bacterium | reverse complement strand
GCTCATGAAAACCGAACCCGAAACCTACAGCTGGGACGACCTAGAGAAGGCGCCCAACAAGATTGCCTCTTGGGAGGGCGTACGCAACTACCAGGCTAGAAACTTCATGCGAGACGAATTTCACATTGGTGATCAAATATTCTTTTACCACTCATCATGCGCCGAACCAGGAATTATGGGACTAGCCGAAGTTGTGAAAAGTGCCTACCCGGACCATACAGCGTTAGACCCGACGAGCCATTACTTTGATGAAAAGGCGGCTAAAAAGGGCAACAACCCCTGGCTAATGGTGGATGTTCAAGCAAAATTGAGATTTAAACAGCCTTTACGTCTAGCTGACATCCGACAGATGGCCAACCTCAAAGACCTAGCCTTACTAAAACCGGGACAGCGTCTTAGTATTCAACCCGTCTCCGCGCAGCATGCCGCTATTTTGCTTAAACTAACGTGATACTTAATACTTCCCGGACAAGATATTAAAACACAGGGATAATCTCATTTAGCACACGACGCCGAGCCGCTTTCAGCTGGGATTTTTTATATTTCGAATGAGACGCTTTGCCAGTCGAGTTAATGCTCCACGACTGCTCATCCATCACCTGTACTTCAAAGGGGAAAAAAGAAAACTCGTCCTCACCAGTTAACTTAGAGATATTACGCAAAACACTAATTAGCTCAGCAACGTGCCGAGAAAAGACGTTACCCACTGGCATCTTTTCTAACTCGACTTGTAAATTTTTACGTAGTGTTGTTAAAGGTTTTGGCGTTCGGATAAGCTGCCGACAGGTCATTTGTATCGCCCGGTACTCGGATCCACTATGAAGATTTTCCTTATCTACAACGGGAGGTGAAATGATCATAGACTCCAATCGCGATTGGAAATCCTGACTCGAAATTTTACCAAGCATATAGTCCGAGCGGACCTGCTCTACGTAAGCACGAAACGCTTCTGGGTCCACGATCGAATTGCGGCTCCGTGAAGGGATCGCATTCGGGAAGCTAATGACGTGACTTTGTTGCAAAATTTTTACAACCTGCATTACATCACTCTGATTTTCGGTGATAAACCTTACACCCAACATGTCGTAGATGGTTTCGGCCACGTTAGCACGCTTATGCAGAAGCTTTAAAAGAACTGAGTCTCTCGACTTTTGAGTCTTCCACTCAAGTTTATGCAGTTTTAGTCTTTGATCACCATACTGAATCCAAGCATCGCCACGTTCATCGTAAGCCACAACCGTCTGAATCCGCGCAATAATTTCATCTCGCGCCACATCAATATCAGAGTAACGAAACGCCCCCTCAATATGAGCGATGGTATGCATGACTCGAAGAATTGCACAACTCCAGATCTTTCGTTGCTTATACTCTTGGGAGCGGTCACAAGCCCAAATCAGTAAGTTTCGCGGATCACTACATAAGAGCACCTCATCAGGCGGCTGCAAACCAGAGCTCCACTCGCGAGGCATTAGCCATCGTTCGATAAAACAAATCGACTCACAGATTGCGGCATGCATAAGCCTCGCGTCATGAGTCTTAGCGGAGTCATATCCATAACTTTTTAGAAACGCTGTCGCCTCATCCCAGCCCGATATCTGAATCTCCTGGAGATCAATTGAAGAGCGACCACCAATCAAAACATTCATGACGGGCCAAGGAAAGGTCCAATCGTCTAGTAATTTTTTCTTTATATCGCGCGACATTTCAACAACATCCCCATTATAAAAATCAAATCAGAAATCCAATGGCATCTAAACCAAAGTTACTCGGCCTATTCAAGAGTTCGTGGCCCCCACAACATCTGAAAACATCAGCCCCAAAACTCCAAATCATGTGGCTCCGGCAGAAATTTTCATAAATTGCTCTTATAAGTTACTGCATTCATCATTCCAGAGGGAGAGTGCTGCACCTGTCTCACCGTCGACAAATAAAAGTAACCGATTTGTACATCGTCTATACCTACGATATCATAGGAGGAGCTGGAGGCGTTAAACCATTATGCAAACCCTAAATTTTATCCTCTCAATGGTGATCTGGTCGAGTTTAGCGATCGCCAGCTCTGACACGAGTAAAAAATCAGATGGAGCAGGCAACGCTCATGGAGCGAGCGATCAATCTCAACCCCCACCTGAAGCGCCTAAGGGTCCAAGTCGCAACTATAATCCAGGCAAAATCACAAAGTTTCCAAGCTTCCAAGCGATCTCACTGGCGACAGGCGGGGAGATCAAGTACGAGCCACAAAAAGGGCGAGCAACGCTAGTTATATTTATCGCAAGCTGGTGCGATCCGTGCCAAATTCTGATGGGTGAATTC
Organism: Oligoflexales bacterium; assembly: GCA_044360315.1. Classification (GTDB taxonomy): domain Bacteria; phylum Bdellovibrionota_B; class Oligoflexia; order Oligoflexales; family RGVZ01; genus CAMDKS01. Next base: position 352 of record JBIKKO010000319.1, on the reverse strand, counting down.
AACCAAATTGCTCGCAAATACTCAAGCCAAGGCACTGACGTCTTCTTCGTTTTTGCTCATGATACAAAAGATGACGCCACAGGTTTTATGAAAGAACATCAAATCTCAAGCCCTGTGCTCATGGCTAATCAGGATCTACTCAAAGCTTTTAAAAATCCAGAGCTGCCGAGCATCTATATTGCCGACCGATGGGGATATCTTGCTGATCGCTTTATCAAAGTAAAAAAAGATGACATACAAAATGCAGATCTCACCCTAGCTAAAATTACAGCCCTCTAGATCTTTCGAGCATGAGTAAAAAGACGAGGTCGTCTTTCTAGGACGACCTCGTCAGCGAAGATAAAATCGCCCT
>JBIKKO010000318.1:0-2671 GCA_044360315.1 Oligoflexales bacterium | reverse complement strand
TTATTGATAACAATATTCCAGCCATTTTAACCATTGATCATGATTGGCAGTCCTATCCGGCATATCATTCGACTAGAGATCAAATCGACAAGATATCAAGAGAAATGGGGGCGGCTATTTTAAAAATGAATGCTGCTGCACTTGCTCAGATGACGGAACTAAGTCGATAGTACACGTCCTCTGCACAACGTGACGAGCCTCTTGGAAAAGATTTAGACGTAGTACTGAGTTTGGATGAATCACACTTAGACGACAAATAACCGTAAACAACCGATTGCTGCTGCCACTAGTACTTTAGCACCTTTGTGATAAGCCCACATTGGTGTCAATGACTACCCTTGACATCCTATAAACAAGATACATGCTTATACGAAGGCTAGAATGGAAGGAGGCCCGTCAATGGACTTGAATAAATTCACCCAAAAATCTCAGGAAGCTCTCACGGATGCACAAAAGAAGGCCATCACTTTCGGTCACAGCGAAGTGGATATCGAGCACGCCGCAGCCGCACTTATTGAGCAAAAAGACGGACTGATCGCAAGGCTTCTTGCGAAAATGGACATCGACTCGTCCCACCTAGCCAATCAGATTGAAACCGAACTGTCTAAACGGACAAAAATAGCGGGGCCAGGCTATGATCCAACCCGTATATTTTTAAGCCAGCGCTTATCTCGGATTTTGGTCGATTCCGAAAAGGAAGCTCAACGACTCAAAGACGAATACGTCTCCGTTGAACACATTTTTACAGAGCTTATCAAAAACGCATCTAACTCATCCTTAGCCAAAGTCTTCGGCAACGTTGGTTTGAATCGACAAAATTTCTTACAGGCACTGACAAGTGTCCGCGGCAATCAGCGGGTAACGAGTGCCACCCCTGAAGGAAGTTACGAGGCTTTGGAGCGCTACGGGCGCGACTTGGTCAAAGCCGCACGCGATGGCAAACTAGACCCGGTCATAGGACGCGACGAAGAAATCAGACGCGTCATTCGCATCCTATCGCGGAAAACAAAAAACAATCCGGTCCTGATTGGTGAGCCTGGCGTTGGTAAAACAGCGATTGCCGAGGGTTTAGCCCATCGCATTGTTCGTGGTGACGTACCTGAAGGACTGCGCGAAAGAACTATCTTTTCTCTTGATATGGGCAGCTTGATTGCAGGAGCAAAGTATAGAGGAGAGTTCGAAGAAAGACTAAAAGCCGTATTAAACGAAGTAAAAAATAGTGAAGGCCGTATCGTTTTATTCATAGACGAACTACACACCATTGTCGGGGCTGGCAAGGCAGAGGGCGCCATGGACGCCGGCAATATGCTAAAGCCCATGCTTGCAAGAGGCGAGCTAAACTGTATCGGAGCAACGACATTAGACGAGTACCGACAACACATCGAAAAGGATCCGGCGCTTGAACGTCGATTTCAGCCCGTATTTGTCGAAGAACCTTCTGTCGAGGATACGATTTCTATCCTTCGCGGATTGAAAGAACGATTTGAGACTCATCACGGCGTAAAAATTCATGATCATGCTTTAGTGTCTGCGGCGACCCTATCTCACCGCTACATCACAGAACGTTTTTTACCAGATAAAGCCATCGACTTGATTGATGAAGCTAGTGCAATGATCCGTACAGAGATGGATTCAATGCCTACCGAAGTTGACCAGGCCCAACGCAGAGTCATGCAACTAGAAATTGAGGAAGCTGCCCTCAAGAAAGAAAAGGATAAAGCAAGCCTTGATCGCCTCAATGCTCTGCAAAAAGAGCTGGGAGCCGAAAAGGACAAATTACATACCCTAAGGGCACAATACGAAACTGAGAAAACTAAGCTGCAGGGATTGTCTGGCTTGAGGTCAGAGATTGAACAGGTTCGTCAAGACATTGAACGCGCGGAGCGAGCTTATGATCTATCAAAAGTAGCCGAACTCAAACACGGCAAGTTACCCAGCCTTCTAAAACGACTTCAAGACGAGGAGGCAAAGCTGTCCGCACAAGACACTCACTCCTCACGACTGCTTCGCGAGGAGGTGACCGACGACGAGATTGCCGAAATAGTTGCAAGATGGACTGGTATTCCAGTCAAGAAGCTTGTGGAAGGCGAGAGAGAAAAACTCCTAAAACTCGACGCCATTTTACATGAACGCGTCATAGGTCAAGATGAGGCCGTACAACTCGTAGCCGATGCGGTCATTCGCGCTCGATCTGGAATTAAGGATCCAAAGCGTCCCATCGGTAGCTTTTTGTTTCTCGGCCCCACCGGAGTGGGCAAGACAGAGTTAGCCAAAGCCCTAGCAGAAACATTATTTGACACAGAGGAAAACATTGTTCGCATTGACATGTCAGAATACATGGAAAAGCATTCCGTCAGTCGACTCATCGGTGCGCCCCCGGGATACGTGGGCTATGATGAAGGCGGCCAACTCACGGAAGCTGTAAGACGCCGTCCTTATTGTGTTCTATTGTTTGATGAAATTGAAAAAGCTCATCCAGATGTTTTCAACATCCTTCTTCAACTACTTGATGATGGTCGCCTCACTGACAACCAAGGCCGTGTCGTCAACTTTAAGGACACTGTAGTGATTATGACCAGCAATATCGGTGCCCACCATCTGTTAGAGGGTGTTAGCTCGACTGGGGATATCAAAGAGCAAGCGCGCGCAGACGTCATGCAGGCATTACGTG
>JBIKKO010000148.1:0-8566 GCA_044360315.1 Oligoflexales bacterium | reverse complement strand
TCGGGAGCCACAGTAGCAGTAGCGGCAGGCCCAGAGACTGGTGCCGGTGGTGTCACAGCTGCAATTTTTGGAGCTGGTTTTTCGACTGGTTGACTTACGGGAGCTTGCACCGGTTTTTCAACTTCAATAGTTGGTTTGGCGGCAACAACGGCCTCAACCACAGGTGGCACTGGGATAGGTTTCGCCTCAACCACAACAGAAACTTCAGGCCGCGCCTCAACCGGTGGAGCAACAGATGGAGCAACAGATGGAGCAATAGACGTAGGAGTGGAAGCCGCAGACGGGGCCTCAGACGGGGCCTCAACCGGTTTTTCTCCCGCTGCTTCAGCCGAAGGAGTGACTGTTGCACGGCGACGAATCACCACAGTTTTCGCGGCAGATGATGCAGCCTCCGGAGCTGGCGCAGCACCTTTGATAGCATTCTTCAGCTTTACCGTTTCATCTTCGCTCAATGTATTTTGAGCGGTTGTAATCTCAATACCTAGCGATTTGCCTTTAAGTTGAAGGACTTTCCATTCAACACCAAGCTCTTTTGCTAATTCATGGACTCGTTTCTTTGACATTCGTCATGTGTCCTTTTCAAGTTCTAGTGCGATTGTCCCAGTCTTTTCGTAGCTGGCGCGTTGGCGCTTTCTGGTTTGTGCCAACGGCCCGTTTTTTGAGTTCTGGTCATCTTTGCAAATATCTATCAGCGGCTAACTGCACCGTCCGAGCTACTCCGATGGACAGACCTGACTTCGACGCCACCTCTTCAGCAGCATCAGCAACGAGATCTCCAATGGTACCGTATCCAGCATCTGCAAGCGCGTGCGCCGTTGCTTCCCCAACACCATCAAGTTCAAGGAATAGACTGATGCGTTCGTTGCGCGCATTATCATAGCTTGAACTTGGACGCTCAACATCTTGGCGACTCGGCTCAGCGCTAGCATTGGCCAAAAATTCATCATGATCACCTTGCGTGTCAGCCGTTTTTCCTCCAGCTGCATTAATGCCTTTCGCAAGCATCTCTCGCGCCGCCTCAACCACTGCACCTGCCTCAACATCATCCATATTCAGAAGGCGTACAAATGTTCTAGGACTCATCTCAGACACTTCTTTGACGGTTTTGATACCCTCGTTCACCAAGATTTCAGCTCGCATCATGCCAACGCCAGGAATCGAGGCAATAAGCTCTTTTGAGCCAACAAGTTCTTGCGAAAGTCTTGCCTCACTCTTGATATCAAGGCGCCAACCAGTCAACTGAGCCGCCAGGCGGACGTTCTGACCACGTTTCCCGATAGCAAGAGACAGTTGGTCATCAGCAACGATCACCTCCATGCTGTGATTATCTTCATCGACAATAACTTTGGAAACTACGGCCGGATGAAGCGCATTACAGACGAAACGAGCTGGATCGGAATCCCAGGGAACGATGTCAATCTTTTCCCCAGCAAGTTCCTGACGAACAGATTCAACACGAGCGCCTTTCATACCGACGCATGCACCAACTGGATCAACAGCACTGTCGCGTGAATGTACGGCAATTTTTGTCCTAAACCCGGGGTCCCTCGCGGCACTTTCAATAGTTACAATCCCGTCATAAACTTCCGTCACGTTTTGCTCAAACAGACGGATTACAAAACCAGAATGAGCTCGACTCATTACAACCTGCGGACCTCTCGAGGAACGTTTAACCTCTAGAACATAGCCCTGGATGCGATCTTTAATTTTATATTTTTCAGTTGGTATCTGTTCACGATAAGGGATAATGGCCTCTGTTCGTCCCAAATCAACCACTATGTCACTGCGTTCAAATCTGCGGACTGTTCCCGATAGAATTTCTCCAACACGATCTTTGAACTCGTCATACACTTGAAGTCGTTCAGCATCTCGGACTTTTTGGACGATGATCTGTTTTGCAGATTGCGCAGCAATGCGACCGAATGCCGCTTTGTCTAACTTCACACCAATCGAGTCACCGATCTGAGCCTCAGGATCAAGTTTAGCGGCCTCATCAGTGGATATCTCCACATCAGTGTCTTGAACGCTTTCCACAACCGTCCGGAATTGAAACAGCTCAATCTCATCTGTGTCAGCATTGTAGTGCGCTTCAAGGTCCGCTGTAGGACCATGATTGCGGCGAGCTGCGTGAATCACAGCCTGTTCAAGCGCATCGATGATCACTGATTTATCAACATTCTTTTCCCGACTAACAGCAGTGATAACCGCCTTAAGTGCGCCTTCAATCTCATTTTGCTCTACTGTGCTCATCTTCCAATCCTTCCTTTTTTGTAAAAGTCACGGTTGTAATTATCTACATTGGTCGACCTTGAATCTCATCCCAATCGACGACCTTCGTTGCCTTTAGTACTAAATGCCAAGGGAACGTCCATGGGCCCTCGGTTGTTTTCATAGAAAGACTGTCACCCTCGATGCCTACGATATAGCCAACCCCTTTGCGACGGTTATTAAACTTCTCGCTTAACTTGACGTCTACTTGGCAGCCTTCAGCTTGGGCCGCTCGAAAGTGCTCCAGCGTCCGAATGGGTCGTTCAATTCCTGGTGAGCTTATCTCCAAATTGAAATCGGTCGGAATCAGTGCGTCAAGCTCTGCTCGGTCCACTAGTTTATGGGAAACAGCTGCGCACGTATCAAGATCAATTCCATTATGGTGATCAATAAAAAGCCGCAAGGTCCGAGACTGAGACTCCCACTCAACGTCTAGGCAAGAAAAGCCATCTTGCGATAGAAGTGCTGTCACAAGTTCGGCAATTTCATGAAGTTTTGCACGCTCGATAAACAATAGACCTTCCAAAATCAATATCAAAAAATACACAACGCCACACATCCGGCCCTGATGCACGCCAACTAGAGGCCGCACATGGTGGAAGTGTCTGGATCAGCCGTGTTTAAGAGAAAAAAGACGCTGTTTAAGCCAGACGGTTCAGGAAGCAAGCAGATTACGATTTCTGCAAACCCCCGCCGGTCTCGATAGAACGAGACAGGCGTTTTAGCATGTTACCGAAGCAAAAAGCAATAGTTTCATGAGATTAAATTTATGAATTTATGCAGCATTCAAACCCTGCCGATAACGGGTCTAAATAAGGGAACGACGCCACAACCCTAAATTGACTGTCCAAAGCATGAGGTTAACCCATGGGAATTTTTGACTTTATCTTATCGAAGACATCCAGCAACTTCTTGACGCAAGGGCAAGAAGGAGGATTCACGCACAAGAGGCGTCATGCCAGGTATCTGATAAATAGTCGAGATCTTTGCACAATTGAGCATCCTCGACATGGTCAATATGGGGTCCTAGACATCTCCCATCATGGCTGCCTCGTGGAGCTATTTTCTGGGGCTGGTTTGGACCGCCCAGTCGTCCCATTAACTGTGCATTTGAACCTATGTGGTTCGTCAATGCGGATTGAGGTCGCCCAGTGCCAGAGAAGACGGCAAGGCTGGGGGTTAGTATTCCGGCATGATGATGAACAATCGCAAAAAAAACTTGAACGCTTCCTGAATCCCCTGCGCATGGGGCAATCAGCTGTAATGGTTGAAGACCAGAGACAGGACCAGGGACGTACTCACTCAATCTCCCGAAAGCGCGTCATGGGAGACGGCCCCTTTGAGGTGGTTTTTGAGAAAAGCCAGGACGGGTCCGTGAACCTCGTAATGGTGACCCTCCGCACCAATCATGGCGACGGCTGCGTCATCTGGGATCGCGGCTCCATCATAACAAAAAAATCATCTGGAACTGAGGGGGCGATGATGCCCCAGAGTATCTCCGTTGACGAAGATCTCGTGTGGAAATCATCCGTGCTGTGCCTAGGCATTAATCTGCCTGACGGACCACTTATGGCACAAACTCTATATCAGTGGATCCTGAATCAGGCAAAACTTCAGATCACCAGCCAAAAGTCTGGATGAGTAGACCCAAAAAAACCCAGCCGGGAGATCGGCTGGGGAATAATGTTCCGAGCACGCAGCACTACTTTGCCGGTACGCAGCCTTCGCCACTGGCACAGAGTAACTGGTCAGCGTCTTTGACTGTAGACACTTTATGCCACCAGATCACAAAGTCTCGGATCGCGTAAACTGGCGTAAAGACCTTCGTTTGTCGATTATTGCGTATCGCGACAATCAATTCACCCACGCGACCCTGACTTGCCATCATCGCGTGTCCCGGTCTTAAGATCCGAACCCCTTTGTTCACCATCGGCCGAAAGCTATCTGGATTAAGCTTGAAACCGCCGACCATCTCGGAGCTGTTAATTTCGTCAATATTATTGCGATCGATCAACACATGTGATCGACGAATAACTGCACGGCCGTTGATGATTGCTTGACCATCTATAATAGCATGACCGTTGATTGTGGTGTGACTACCGCTGATTAACCAAAATCCATTTGGATGCTTTGCCTTTGGACCTTTAGCCAACTTCAGATCGTCATCAGCGAAGCCTAAAACCTCCTGAAAAGCCCATTCACCCTTCAGCGGACTAAATGGTTGGGGGCTTCCAAAGCGTCCATAAGAACAATCATCAGAATCTCGCTTAAGACGCAACACTCGATCAAATGGATTAAACCTAACCGTGCAACCGCGCTCATTAGAGAGGAGTTCAGGAGGAGTCTTCGCCAAATTCGTCAAGTCAATGGCAACCAAAGAATTTGAATCGTTTGGTCGCTCCATAGCAAGCCCCACGACTTCTCCCACTGAGTTCACGATCGGACCGCCAGATAGCCCAGACTCTGCAAGATTGACACTCGTGTCAATCGCTTCAAGCTTAAATTTAATGAGCGGCCCAAAATTTGACGTGTCATCTGTCGGCCAGCCATCAGGGGGCAGGTATCCACGGCGGTGGGTGATTTTACCTGAGCTTGATACAGGATAACCAAAAACGTCTAGAGCAACATTATACTCCATCGTGCTGGCAATATTTAACCCAAGGAGGTCAGTTTGGCCAAGGTTACCTTGCTGTAAAACAGTCTGCTCAGCCTCAGTTGTAAGAGCCATAAGAGCCAGGTCACTTTCCATGTTTGTGGCTAGTAGCTTTGCCGCTCTTGGGACCAGCTGACCTCCAACGAGAAGATCATAGGTATCACCGTCCTCAAACAGTGTTTGGCTATGATCAAACAAGCGGTGAATCGCTCCCCTCGTTAAAGCTCCATAGCTCAACGGAAATAGATGCGCAGCAGTCAAAATAAAGCGGGTTGATTGAGGCAGCGCTCTAATTGCATTAGCAACCTCTGTCCCGAAAATCGGCACCACTAAGTCCGGATTTGCAATAAAAAACCCAGAGCCCAGCGAAAAGTTACCGTCCAACGTAATCTGGACTGTCGAACGGATAATGCGATCACGCTGCGCTGTTGAGAGACTGCTGGAACCAACTTCTTTGGCAATGCCATGAGCGAAACCACTGGCATGCACCGCAAGCGGACTGGGCAGCGTGGCAAAAACTGACTTTTTTTCGTAATGTAATGCATCCATTTCAGGAAGCACGACCCAAAACACACTGTTTTGATGTGAAAATGTTTGACCACCAACCGACAAGCCAATACTCAAACCAATCGTTCCAGATGGAGTTTCCGGCGAAATCATAAGATCAACAATACAGCGGTGCCCTGTTGCGTACTTTTCAGCATCACAGCGAGGAGCCGAAAGCCTTGCATACTTGCCAGAACGGCTTCCATCCGGATTTTCAACCAACTCGTTTTCCGGAGTCTCCGGCCAAGATCCTTGCACGGAGATGGAAAGCGCCTCAGCAGAAACAGGTTGAGCGTAATACTGCTCAATCCGGAGGGTTCGCCATGCGCTAGACGGACGCAACACGGCTGGAACCCCTGGAGGGTAAACAAATCGCTCCGCAGCATTATCTGTCACCTGCCACATCACTGAACTTGAAAGGCTCTGTGGCAACGTATTACCCAGCGCCGCAGCCGCAAACAATGCAAGACCAAGCAAAGAGGTCAAGGTCAACAAGCGAGAACCATCCCTGGAGAGCAAGCGTAATAACCTCATCTGGACAACTCCTTTATCCGTAATGAACGTTGGCGAACGACATGTAAATCAATGCTACAAAGTTATTCTTGGGCAAATATTAGCCTTAATTTTGTGCTTGTAGCAACTAGAATATTGCATGGCTCATTCGTCTATATGGTGCCTTCCCAATTTGTTTATTTTCCGTTCACATTTGCATCAGTGACGTATATAGTCCCACGGAAAGCTCGGAAATTTGAATGAGAGTATCATGTCAAATAATTGCCTGGATTTAGCACAGAAAGCGGCCAAAGACTGCCACACGAAGGCACATTGGGATGATTTTCTTCATAAATTTGGTGATGTACTCGCGTCAGGCGCCAGTATAAAACTTGTCGATGATGTGTTTAAACGCCTGGAATCAGACCCCCAGTCCCTCCACTACAACCCGCGGCTATGGGGCAATCTCCTCCAAGGCGCTGCCGCCTGTTGGAATACAGAAACTGGTGCAATCGTTGCTGAATTTTCCAAAAAACTAACCGCTCCCGTTGTAAGCATTCCCGCTTCCCAAATTCTCCTGGACGCTGGAAAACCAGCTTTGAGTCGGGAGTTTGCTCAGCGCGCCCTACGCCATAGTGGACTCTCAGCTCGGGAGCGAATTCAACTTGAACTGATCGTGGCATCCGCGTTCGCAGAGGAGGGCAAAACCGAGCATGCGGTACGAGTTCTGAGCAAAGTTACACCACTAGTCAGAACGGCTGAAATGACATTGCGTGAACGAGCTGATTTTGTCGTGCGTCTTGGTCAGATCAGTTTTATGATCGGTCGCTATTCAGCTGCAGCCGTCTCCTTCGAAGAGGCGTCTCCGCTTTTGTTGGAGCTTCAAGACTGGGAGGGCGCGGCAAGAGCGCTGTTCAATGCCGGCGCGTGTATTCAGAACAGCGGCGTCGAATCTAATGAAAGCGCAATCGCTATGGTGGAACGATGTCGTAAACTTAGTATGGAGCATAATCTATCAGGTCCCATTTCCCATTGTGAGGCCTTTTATGGCGTTGAAGCGTTTCATATTGGGAATTTTTTATCGGCCCGTGAGCATTTTCGAAGAGCCTTAGCCCACTTGCCGGCAAGTGATAAATCTTTTCGAAGACTACACATTATTTCGTTTCTGAGCTTCACATACTTTGCCCTCGGCCGATTTAATTTAGGCATTAAATTTGGTCGCCAAACGTTGGAGTTGGCAGCCCAGGATGCCAGCGAAAGATTGAAGACGAGATATCGAGCTCTAGAAGCAGAGATCCTATGGGAGGAAGGGAAGATTCTCCAAAGCATGGATCTTATGAAGTCAGCGGCCCATCAACTATCCTTGCAGGGCGTCAAAAATCTTGAGGAAGTTGCAACTCTTGCGCGCTATCAGCTACAACTGTCAATACTCGGGGAGCTCCCCAAGGAAAAGTTCAAAATTGACGAGTCGCTACAGCGCAACCAGGCTATTCGTCTTGAATACCTCTACTCGTGCGCGCTCTTACACTGCACCGTCGAACACTACGACGAAAGCATGAGTTTGCTTGAAGATTGTTTGGAACGCGCAAAAAAATCCGGATCATTGAATTATCTAGCGTTTGTTCTTTTAGCGATGATCCGCTTACACCTACAACGGCATGACTTAAGAAAAGTACATGAACTTTTACCAACGCTCGAGAGTACCGTCAGTCGTCTAGGCGACACTCCCATTCGCGCCAAGCTCCAGTTTGTTTACGCATCGATCGCATACCAATCTGGTGACTTTGAGCGCACGGTTAAGGCACTCCATGCTGTTGAAAAGATGTCGGCCGTTAGCTGGCCTGATCGATTTGTTACTCAAGCCTGTCTAGCTACGATACGCGGCGAAAGTCCGCGGTTTCAACACAAATGGCAGGAGCAACTCGTATCGCGATTTGTTCGTGGCTACTTTGCACCAACTCTGAAAATTCTGGAAAATCGTTCCTTTGTGATATCAAATCACTACACGATATCCCTAGAAAAACACCCTGCCATGGCTGACCTCGTACGCTATCTATCTGAACGCGGTTCTCAAGGTGCCACTCTTGCTGAGATACAGCAAGATGTATGGAAGGAGAGTATCAATGCTCAAGGATGGCAACAAAAAATCAGAAATGCTGTCATGAGGCTTCGCGATCACTTCCCGTATACGATCGCGCCTATTTTTATACACAATGAATCACTAAGATTCTTCGGAGAGGCGATCACTGTTGTTCGCAGCCATTCAGATGCAATGCCCATCGAACAGCAAGTGTCAACCATTCTACGCAGTGGAGCACTATCCAGCCAACAGATCGCAGAAAAAATCGATGTATCATTGGCAACAGCCAAACGGGTTCTTAAGAAGATGTCTGACGACCATGTCATCAGAGTCGAAAAACATGGACGTAACGTAGTTTACAATAATACGCATTTAAGTTAGAAGGCTCCGCTCAGATTGATTATTATCTCCAGGGACAACTAGGATTCGGTCTCTTATTCTACAGATGGGTATGGTCGAATGACCAACCTGGCATGCGCCTCTCAGGATCAGCGCCTTAAGTTTTTTTAATTCCAATTGTGTAAATA
>JBIKKO010000146.1:0-8585 GCA_044360315.1 Oligoflexales bacterium | reverse complement strand
AAGATAAAATCGCCTTAAAGAGTCTCTTACCGCGTTCGCCCTGCATCCAAAGACGAAGCCGACTGCAACATTTCAGGACGCCAGTCTGTGCGAATCGGAACAAAATCGAAGTTTTTATTTGCTTTTGAATTCGTCAACATCGACCCGTACGGCGTCTTGGTTGCACCACCAATTTCTGTGTCGCCGAAATCAATCTTTGTTTTAGCACCAGATTTTGCACGCCCCTCCCTCGTGATCACGCGCTCACGAGAGCCGCCTTCTGATTTCTTTTTAGCCTCTTTTGCCTCCAGTGCAGGGCAAATCATGAGGCCACTTAGTAGTATGATTCCAAAGATGCGCATAGGCTTTCCTCCAATCAATCGTAACGGAATTTGTCTAACTTTTCTTAACCGCAAATCAGGTGTATTTATAACATACTGAAATTAATGCTAAAAATTCGGGCTAACGTCCCTTTTTTGCGCACCACTGCACCCAACTTCGCCCGCAACCCCGACCGGCCATCCTCCTTTCATACAACTGCTTGGGGCCAGCCTCTAGATAAAACGATGGAAACTTTTAACCCTGTTCGGCTCAGTAACCTTATAATCGAGATAAGTCTCTGAAATTATTGGGATGAATCTGGTCGTAAATCGTGCTACAATATTAAACAACAGGCGCCTTCCCGGTCACCAATCATCTCATCTGGAGACGACACGTCACATGAGGTTACGTTTAATCAATCGATTCTCTCAAGCTCTCATCGGCGCAGCGATGACATTGAGTGCTGCTGACTTACCTAAACCAGGCCATCGCCAATCCTCCGACATTAAAGCTTGGTTAAAGATCGATACGGGCGTATCTCATCTTAAGTTCAATGTTGATGGACGCTATCTGGCATTTATTCCAGATGGCCAATCGGGAATTCGAATCATTAACACCAAGAACGGGAATATTATCGAACCAAGTGGGAGTTTTATTGGGCCATCTTTTTTTTGGTCGCCTGACGGCAATAGGCTCTTTTATCGAGAGCTCATGCCTGGCGAGAAGAAAACCACTAGCCGCATCCGTGCCTGGGACGTGATTTTAAATAAAAATATTGAGATGGAATCATTTGATGGACCAAGCGGTCTCCTGACCTTTGATGCGCGCGATCATCGGATGCTGTTGATGCATGAAAAAGGCATCAAGAGCAAAAGGCTCGTTTTCCCCGACAATCGCTTAGCATTTTGGCAAAAGTCTCAGCGCAGAGAGCTCGGCAAATGGGTCATGGCCCAAAAGGGAGTCACGTTTGTCACGGATGGTGGCTTTGTCATTAAAAAACTAGAGGATGATCAAACGGGCATTGAGTCTTTTGATATATCACCGGATGGATCTACAGCTGCTTGGGCCACGAAATCTGGAAAAATTTACACAAGTACCAATGGGGAAGATCCAAAATTTTTAGACTGGGGTCGAGATCCTCAGTGGCATCCAGAACGGAATATATTGGTTTACGCAGGAGGACGCATGGTGGGCACGAAGGCTTCAGATTTTGATATCAAAATCACCTCCCCGGAAACGCGCGGCTCGTTTCTAACAGCCTCCCAAGATCGAGCAGAACGATGGCCAACGTGGCATCCAGACGGACAAAATATTATTTATACGGTTGACGGAGAAACGACAATCCATGTTTTATCCTTTAATCCCAAGGCGCCAGACGCTCGGCTGAGCACTAAGAACTCAGGGTCGGAATCTGTACGATGAGTGATTCCGCAGCAGCAAAATTCTTATTCGCTGTAAGCCTCATTCCTGTCGATGCACCTTTGACAAAACGTATCGATATATTAAGCCGGCACATACAACCAAAACCTGGCCGCGTTATCGAGATCGATCGCAGCTTGGAATCGGGTGAAGCAATTACAACAACTAGACCAGAAAACCTTTATGGTTGGATTACAATTAACCCACCGCAGGGCCAGTGTTTTACAGTTACCACCCATCGCGAACGAAATGATATTCAAGTTTGCAAAAAAACGAAATTAAAATGGCTTCTTCGAGATTTAGATCCTGATCAAGCGACCATCTCTTGGATCATCCGCACCTCAGCTCAAGACTTTGGAACACCGTTGACCTGGAGCACCCCCTACACCGTGGCACGCGTGCTACCATCAACCTCGGAATTCAACAAAGAGACCGCAGTCCCCCTATTCTTCAAAAGCTGTGTTGGCACACTAGCTAGAAGCGACGGCACACCCCGTAAAATCACGCTATCTATGTTCAACAATAAAAAATGGATCTTCAAATTTCCAGACGAAGACACACCAATCTCATCTCCGACAAAAACCCCATCTGACTCGTCTAACGAAGCAAAAAGCGATGGCAGCCCCAAAGCTGATGGACACCAGACTGCAGGCGCTGAAAGCTCCCACGGTGGACAACAAGATCCTGCCAAAGAAACCACAGCACAAGATAGCCATGGCGGTGGTCATGGCGACAGCTCAGCTACTGCAAGTCATGACTCCAAAAAGGAATTAGTGGAACCTACCGAACCATGGACCATGAATTCGGGCCGAGGCTACGAAATGAATGTCGGTAACTTTATCACAGACGGTAGTATGCCTCCTGGAAAAAAAGGGACCTGCCGCTACTCCTATGATTACCCTCCAGGAAAAAAATCCCGTGGACGAATTGAATGCCACCACTCAGATCAATTCCTTTACGTATACGCCGTCGTGCCATGTTTCCAAAACATCAGACTCGAGAGAAAAAACAAATAATCTCACCGTAAGCCCTCAGTACCGTTTCATCTATTTAAGTCTTCATCTCGCAAGAAACGGTGACGCTCGCTTTTAAGTATGACTCACCTATACAGCCAAGGCACCTCAAAATCCCGAAACCATTGAGGTAACCATATAAATATCGAAAGTAACCTAAAGTAACGCACGGTAAGTTCCGATTACCTCCGAAGGAGCAAACATGAACCTTTCAACCTCAGTCAAATCAACCCGTCTACTTCGTCTCGTTATTTTTCTATTCACTATAACGATTTGCACCAATTGCCGTCCCGTCGATCAATCGACATCAAACACTAAATTTAACGTAACAAATCGTGATGCTAAAAACTTCGCATTGGTCGTTGGCAGCCCTAATGACTTAAGAGGAGTGGTTCGAGACGTTAGCAATGTGACAAATTGGCTAAGTCAAGCCAACCTTGGATACCAAGTGGAGTCGATATCCTATGCATCAAAGGCACAAATCCTCAGTAAAATTTCAGAGATAGCGCCCCAATTAAGTGAGCAATCTACTGTGTTCTTTTATTACTCGGGACATGGAAATCAGTTTGGACGGCTTATAACACAAGGCATGATGGAGCTAACCCTGAATGAAGTCGCTTCAGGGTTTGCAAATGCTCTGAACGGAAGAAAATTTAGCCGTTTCATCGCTGTGATTGACGCCTGTCATAGCGGGCAAAATGTATTCGGCAACGAAGCTCTATTTCTCAATCAGAGCCAAGGCATGTTCTCCAATGAGGACTTCATCGCTGGACTTGCCTCCTCACTCCAAAGTGGACTCTTTTCACCTATTCCAGCACAGCAAACAGGCTCGAAAAGTGCCCCACCTGGACCTCCACCCTTTGAGCAAGGACTTGTCATCGCGGCAGCAGGACCAGCTGAGATCTCTAAAGATTTAGGGCCCTATGTTGGTGGTGCATTTACAGCCTCACTCCTTACGGTCATTCAAAACAACCCGCAAGCCACGTTTCAGGAGATCCTTGAAAAGACGGTGAGCTTGACCCATCAAGTATCCAAAGGAGTTCATCGTCCCGTATGGAAAGCCATGCCAGAGTCGATTCTTATGGAGAGGTTCAACAATCCGAATAACTATGATGAGTCTTCAAATCAACAGAATGAAAGTGTCGATAACCGCCGCAACTCTGAGCCAAGCTTCGATAACCAGACACCAAACCAGGGACGGCCGTCATCCAATCACTCACACTCACAGAGCCACGGAGGAACCGTGATTCAGGCAGGAGGCCCCATTGAGCAGCAAGGACCTAGCAGTGACAGACAGTCTGGACGACGCAACTCTGGTCAAGGGCTATCACCAGGAATCAGATAAACATAAAAATCAAACTCGCTACAAATACCTGTCGCAGCCCTTCAGAGGGATTCATGCCGTTATTGAGCTCAAAAGAAAATCTCAGATCAATCAGCGAAGGATGAGCCTATAAAAATGCTTTTTACCTTTGCGTATTAGCACTCCTTGACCATCCTGAAACGCATCAGACGTGAGATTAGCTTTCACATCATTTATCTTCGCCTCGTTGATCGTAACCCCTCCTTGTTCAACGAGACGTCGAGCTTCGCTTTTACTATCACAAATTTTTGCTGCAACTAAAATATCAACAACCGGCAGCTCAGTTCCGAATGTTGCTCGCGACAACTCAACGATTGGGGCATCTCCACCGCCAGATCCACTAAACAAACTTTTTGCCTGCTCTAAAGCTTTCGATGCTTCGTCTTCGCCATGAATTAGTTTTGTAACTTCAAATGCTAAGACTGTCTTTGCCTCGTTGATCGCAGCATCTCTCATACCACCCAAACGTCTAACCTCATCAATCGGCAAATCCGTAAAATAAAACAAACACGGTTCAACACGATCATCTTCAACATTGCGAAAATATTGAAACAGATCGTATGGCGAGGTCATATTCGGATCAAGCCAAACAGAACCATCTTCGGTTTTGCCCATCTTCTTTCCTGCAGAATTTACCAGCAAAGGAACAGTGCATATAAATGCCTGCTTTCGCTCCTTGCGACGGATGAGATCCATGCCACCAATCATATTGCTCCATTGATCATCTCCTCCAAGCTGAACAGTCACCCCTAGGGTTCTGTTCAAATGAAGAAAATCATAACTCTGAAGAATCATGTAGTTAAACTCAAGGAAGCTCAGACCTTTTTCGTAACGCTGCTTGAAAGCTTCAGCGGCTAACATCCGATTGACTGTAAAATCCGCGCCAACTTCACGCAGAATTTCCAGATACTTCATATCACGAAACCAATCGCTATTATTGGTCATCGCAAACCGTTCCGGAGACAAATCAAGAAAACGTCCAAATTGACGTTTCAATTTTTCAATACGGCGATCAATCAAATCAACCGACAACATCTGTCTCATTTCGGTCTTACCGGTTGGGTCACCGATCATCGCTGTGGCGCCACCCATTAAAACAACTGCTTTGTGGCCAGACTGCTGCCAACGCCGCAGAGCCATAATCGGCATCAAGTTGCCTACATGGAAACTCTCAGCGGTCGGATCAAATCCTGCATAAGCTAAGCGTTTACCGCTCTCCAAATGCTTATGAAACTCCTCAGGATGCGCAACTTGCGCCAACATCTCTCGTGATTTTATGAGATCAATGTAATTCATAGTTTTATCCTATTTTTACTGCATTCAAGTATTCGCCATTATAGTGGAACCTATCGCCTGTAAGCTAGGATTTTCCTTAAATCGATCTAGTTCCAAGCGATTGGTGGCGAAGTCTGAGGTATCTGCGGTTCAGATTTACGCCCCCATAGATCTGCGCGGGACCCATTTATAAAGGTTCGCCATCATAGTCGGGCAGTGGCAAGGGCGGCTCCTTTGGTAGTCTGAAGCTTCCTGGCCGATTTTTTATGCCCTGAATTTTTTCGCCTAAGATCGTACGCACTGCTACCGAGGCACACGTCATACCAAAACAACTTGTGACAAATGAAGCCGTCCCCATGATCATTTTCCGCTTATCTTTTCCCTGATGGTCTAAAGCGAGCAATTCGGGAGGCGTAACATCTTCGGCATCGTCGGGATAATTAGGCTCAACAGGTATACGCAGTGGCTCTAAACTCACCACGGTTGGAACATAGAACAGACCCGTGCGAGGGAACATGTGCCTTTTCCGTAAATAAATACGGACCATACGCGCCAAACTGTCATCTTTTGTTGCAGAAAGATCCACAATGCGGATCATCGTAGGATCTAGTCGACCTCCCGCACCAACAGAGGTCACCAGCTTAATATTTTGACGAACACAATAATTAATTAGGGCGCATTTATTCCCAAGCTGGTCAATTGCATCAATCACAAAATCAACGGGGCGATCGAAAATCCGTCCAATGTCAAACCGATCGACTTGTTCTTCTTTGACGATGAGATGACAATGTCGATTGATGAGCTTCAACCGCTCATAGAGAGCTGTAGCCTTTGGCTGACCGACCGTGGTCTCGAGTGCGGGCATTTGTCGATTAAAATTGTTAATTGATACCCGATCAAAGTCTACAAGGGTGACTGTTCCAACGCCGCTCCGGACAATCGCCTCAGCACACCACGAGCCAACACCACCTAATCCTACGATCATCACATGAGCATCGGCTAAACGGCGAATTCCCTCGTAGTCCACCAGCCGCGCCAGGCGCTCGAAACGTCGGTCGCGACCTAGGGTCGGCCGGGGCCCTGAGATTTTTGATATATTGTCGGACAACATGAACAAGCCCCACCGTTCAAGCCAAACTGCCACACACTTTGAAACCGGGTAGATACCCCATCGATTCAGTGATTTCTAGTGTTTTCAAAGACCGGTGATCACCATGTTAAAATGATTAAATTTTGAACAAACCTGTGGTTGGTCTTTTAAATTTAAGATATGCTTAAAAGGATCCCTTCGATCCACCTCAGGAGACAATTCACAATGCGCTTAGTCCGTAACCCTGCCACTCCAATCATCTGCCTAGTCTCCCTATTCGCCTCCTGCGGAGAACCAAAAGACCGTCAAGCCAAAGGGTATACCGTTGGTATTGTTAATAAGAATGATGAGACTCCCTTTTACGCCCGGTTCGCGACGACCGATGGAAGGTTTATTGTGAGTGATGCGTCCGCAACATCCGCAGCTTCCCATGATTTCAAACTACCTGCCAACGAAGAGCTTTATATTGTAGAACTTGATCAATCCAATGCACCAACTCTTAAGACGGAAATCTTTAGAGATGGTCGGATCGTCCTTTATACAGCCATAGACGAACGACAGGCAAACCTGATCGCAAGCCAATCCTATGAGTTCGCTCACCCTAAGCTGGTCAATCTCACGAATCTGAAGCAGCCCAATAAAATTGCGCCAACCAAGACTCAAGGCCTTCAAACGGTTGTGATCGATCGTCCAAATCAATTTGCCGTCAACACGCAATACATGCGCGAAGATCTCGAGTCTCTTTCTGGAGCTCGGCCCATTGTCATCGATGGCCAAACGGTCACTCTAAGTAATCGCGCCAGTCTGAGCAATAAAACCAACGCAAGAGCATGGCTCAAGTCGATTTATGTGTCGTTAGGCTATAAAGTGTACGAGCACCAGTATAAATCTGGCATCAACCTAATCGCCGAGAAAACACCCGTTCAGTCTATTGATGACCAGATTATCCTTGTGTCTAGTCACCTGGACACGGTGCAAACTGCCGGGGCTGATGACAACGGATCTGGAACAATTTCAGCACTGACAGTCGCACGAAATTTAGCGGATCAAAACCTAAAGAGAACACTTCGATTTGTGGCGTTCGATGAAGAAGAACGCGGACTAATCGGCAGCACCGCCTACGCCGACGAGCTGTTTAAGACGGGAGACATCTCCAAGGTGAGCGTCATTAATATTGAAATGACTGGTTTTGATAGCGACAATGACGGTGATTTTCATACAATCGACTGCAATGAAAACAGTTCTCCGACCCTCACGCGCGCTCTTTTGGATGCGATCAGTGCTGAAGGCATTGCGCTACGAAAGGTTGAGGCCTGCACCAATCGTAGTGATCACGCAGCATTTTGGGAGTATGACCGTCCGGCAATTGTTATGAGCCAAAATTTTTTCGGAGGCGACGGCAATCCTTGCTATCATCGCGCCTGTGACACGACAAAGCTGATCAATTGGGAGTATATGGAGAAGTTAACGAGGGCGACAACGTCTGCCGTGTATCGACTTGCCCAATAGGTTTCTTCATTAACTTTAGCCAGGAAACGATCATTTGCAAGGGCAAGTGCTTGTGATACACTCCCGGTTAAGTTCAGTGTGTCCAAAATCATAATCATTTATCCAAAGGAAGGTCTAATGAAAATCTCAAGTCGGCAGATACTGCTAACCGGCAGTAGCATCGTTATCAGTGGAATTCTGTGGAGTGCCTGCGGCAAGAAAAGTGGCGGATCAAGCTCCGGGTCATCGGATGGTTCTGTCGCTTACCCCATGGGTCTTGCCATCTCTGTTTACCCTCAAACAAACGATACACAGCTAACCCTAAACGACGACCGGGAGCAAAGTGTTAAAGCTAAAAACGAAGAAGCTTCTGCGCGCTTAAAAGGCGAGGCCGATTGTTTTCCTCCAGCGCTCGCAAAAGCTGGCCCAAACGCGATCAATGAAACCTGCTACGAATTTGACTCCGAGATGATCAGGGTGACAAGGGATTCAGACGACTCTGCCGTCACTGGTACCAGTAATGGCAAATCGAAAGTTTCTGGATCGACAGAAGCTTGTATGGTCAGCTTCACACGCGGAAAGGTCCGTCAGCTGTCAGCCATGGTCGACAGAACTCTTGGGATGGTGCAGATGATGC
>JBIKKO010000145.1:0-8587 GCA_044360315.1 Oligoflexales bacterium | reverse complement strand
ACAATTTGGAGAGTTGGTCCCGGTTGAAGCGTAGTCAAGTTGTTGGCGAATAAGCCAGATTCATTATGAAGTAGACAGAAAATTTTGTTTTAAAAATTGATAATTGCTTCAATGGCACTCGGTTAAGGTTTAAGGCTTGAATATTTAAGCGCAAAGGTGGATTCTTTTTGGAATCAACAAATGATGACCAG
The DNA here is from genome assembly GCA_044360315.1 of Oligoflexales bacterium. Taxonomy (GTDB): domain Bacteria; phylum Bdellovibrionota_B; class Oligoflexia; order Oligoflexales; family RGVZ01; genus CAMDKS01. The sequence goes on along the minus strand of JBIKKO010000145.1, from coordinate 8,396 downwards.
GGAGGCCTATTTTTATAGGCAGGTATGCCGGCGGTATTGAATCATTTCGTTTATCTTCTTCCATAGCAGGCGCACTCAAAACTGAGGGTTTACCATTTCAAGATGTGTTTACCTCCGCTGAGATAAGCGGAGTGATCGACCGCGTGGTTCCTGAATGGAGGGACCGCGTTTTTTCCCCCTGACATCACATTATTTGCGTTTTTGTTTCAGACGATCAGTCCGGACAAATCTCTCAAGACTGCAGTTGGCAAGGTTAACTCGCAGCGAATGACTGATGGGCTTGCGCCTGCCTCAAACAGAACTTCCTCATATTCTGAAGCTAGGTCAAGACTCCCAGAAGCCTTGATTAGGGAGCTTTTCTACACGGTAGGCTCAAAACTTGAAGGAAAAGTTCATCCGACGATGCTTTGGCAGGGACGTAGTGTTAAGATCATCGATGGCTCGACGTTGCTGATGCCTGACACGCCTGAAAACCAGTTGGCGTTCCCTCAGCACGCAAATCAAGAGGATGGTTCTGGATTTCCGATTGCGCGCGTTGCAGCTGTATTTTCTTTGGCGACAGGGGCGATTATGGATTTAGCAATTGGGCCATATAAGGGAAAAAAACGGGTGAGCATGCGTTGATTAGGCAACTGATGCATTGTTTCAACAAAGGCGATGTAGTTTTAGGAGACGCATACTATTGCTCTTATTTTCTGGTCGCACTTCTTATGAGTCTTGGTGTAGACGTGGTTTTTGAATCACACGGAGCTCGCGAAATTGACTTTCGCAAAGGACAACGCGTTGGGAAACGCGACCATCTCGTTCATTGGCGAAAGCCCTCCAGGCCTGAGTGGATGGATGAGGACCTCTATGTGCTGATCCCCGATGAAATTGAAATGCGCGAGACGTCAACGACGGTCGATATTCCCGGACATCGTTCGAAGGAAATTGTTCTGGTCACGACGATGAAAGACGCAAAGGAGGTTACGAAAATCGCTCTTGCTATGCTTTACAAGCAACGTTGGCACGGTGAGCTTGATCTGAGAAATATCAAAACCACCATGGGAATGGATATGCTCCGTTGTAAAGACCCGGACATGGTGCGCAAAGAAATCTGGGCGCACCTACTAGCCTACAATCTGGTGCGCAAAATCATGGCTGAAGCAGCCCAATTGCGAGGAGTCGAGCCACGGCGAGTGAGTTTTAAAGGTACAATTCAGATTTTAACTGCATATATGCCACTTTGGAAATACGGCGTCCTTCCAATTGCAGAAGTCTATCAACACATGCTGAAAGGAATTGGCCAGTCTCTCATTGCAAATCGACCTAGGCGATCAGAGCCAAGGGCTGTGAAAAGACGGCCTAAGGTTTTCCCAAAACTGAAAGGAAAACGCCAGAGCACTAAATCAGCCGCTGCGCAGGGGTTACAAGCTTAACCGAGTGCCATTGATTCTTGATCCTCATTTAACAACTTGCAGAGTGCACTAGGACTGTTTGACAGAGTTGGGGACTGACAAGCCTTCTTAGTCACATGGGATATGGGCTTCGATCAATAACGCTGGAGTAGCGTCAATAGCGCTCGATCGAGCTTTGCGCCTTCAAAATCCTCGTAAATTACATCAGGGCGTTGGCTATCGAAGATTCCGAATTCTCCGCGAAAATCCCATAGCGCCCAACCCCATCCCGCAGCTTTCCAATTTGCTAGATTATCCTCGAGCCATGCAAGATATACAGAATGTGGACTCGCTTTTGGTGCGCCTGTTTCGCCGACGAAGACTTTAATGCCACTATGTTGTAGATCGAGCCATGGCTGCATTTGGGTAGTTCTTAGCCATGCGCGATTGAAACTAGGGCTGCGCGTGACGTCAACACCACGATGGTCCACGTAATATTGTTCTTGCCGCAAGCCGCCTTTGAAGTCGGTTGCGGGTAAACGCAAGACCACTTGACCTGACGCTGAAGTGTCTGGAACGAATTCGATGCTAAGAAAACGCAGCCACCCGCCTTCCCCGACCTGCAACTCCAGCCCCGTTGTCGCTGGCCCAACCGAAAACTCACTCCAGGCACCACCTATAAGCCCCGGCTCGAAGTATTTTGCTGCTACAACATTGCCATCAACCACGATTTGGAGATCTGCTCCCTGCGACACCTCGTCCACCGCTATCCGGATATTCCCTCGAGGAAAGCTGCCGTTAATACGCAAAGGCGAACGCAAGGAGGGTTTAGCGTCGCCATATAAATACGCGTTCAAACGTAGTTGTGGCCAAGCTGGCGTCGGACGGCCGATCTTGGTTCTAACAATATCCCGTGGCTGGTAGCCGCGAGTCGATTGGATCAAAGGAAGGTTCGCTAGTTTTTGGAATGGCCTCGAACCCCGCCAGACGATCAACGTACTAAAAATCAACGGGCTTCGTTTTTTTGGAGAGGGTGGGAGGCTATCCTCGGCGGTGAGATAACGCCTATTATCGTTAGGCCCTCTCTGGGAAATTTGCAGATCTATCAGCGTCGTCTATCATCTCTGCGATGATTTTATGACCGGAATAGAGATGGCGTGCTGGACTATGGCTTGGGTCTAAACTTAGACTCCCATCCTTAAACACGTGTAGGCCAGGGGGTTTGAGCTCATGAGTTCAAGTCTCACCGTGAGGGCGGATAAAATGTACATAGGATTATAAGGAGGCATCCCCAGTTAACCAGCAACCTAGCCGCCTGAGTTCTAGCGTTCCTCCCTGCAATAATTCAGATCGGTTAAAAACTGAGGCACTTTTATACATATGTTACTTCACTCTTAACCCACGCGATCACAGACAAAACTTGCCTGTACTAAGACTTCAACCAGCCTGTATAAATGAGGTAAACACAGCCCCGTTGAAGCTGGATAAATGAGGAGCATAGCCTGTCTCTTAGCCAACAATGGCTCACATTCACAGACGTTCGCATCGATTTACTATGGTTTACAGCCAAATGATCATGTTAGCCTCAAGACATGTTCCGATTTTTTTTTACATCATTTGTTTTCTTTCTGCTGCTTGTATTGCTTTCAGTTAGCTACGGAGCTGCTGGATTTCAGGCTGATGCCGATATTCTCTGGACGGTGCGCCTTCCTCGCGTCGTGACGGCCTTGGGCTGCGGGGCTGCTGTGGCGATCGCCGGCGCCCTAAGCCAATCCATGTTTCGCAATGCGTTGGCGACGCCGTCTATAACGGGTACGGAGGCCGGAGCGGCGTTTGCATTGGCCACCGCTACCGTTCTAATGACAAAGGCTGGTAACACGCTACCGTATCCAGCCCTGTTCACCTCCGTCGGCGCCGCCTGCGCAACACTCGCTGCATTGGTATTTATGCGTTTATCTGCACATAAGCAAAATGGACTTGGGCACCTCTTACTCGGCGGGTTTGCTTTAAATGCTTTGCTGTCGGCAGGAACATCTCTTTGCATCAGTTTACTGATGGAAGACGGTGATGGCATGACACTTTTTCATTGGCTGATGGGAAGTTTTTCAGCCAGGACTTGGACGGACGCCGCCGTGATAACAGCTGGCGTTTCTGTGGGTGGAGGTCTTGCCCTCAAACAATCTTCGGCCCTTGATGCGTTGTGCCTCGGTGATGAAAGCGCCCGCATGATTGGCATCAGTGTTCAACGAGAACGAATAAAACTTATCTTGGTGATCTCTCTTTTGGTCGGGGTGTCACTCAGCGTTGGTGGCGCCCTACCCTTTGTGGGACTGATTGCTCCGCATTTTGCTCGACTGATGATAGGTCCCTACGTCAAAACACTGATACCCGCGTCTGCCTTGTTTGGAGCAAGCCTTACCCTTGCCGCTGATTTGATTGCGAGAACGGCGAGGGCGCCTATCGACATGGATGTAGGCATTATCACAACGATCATTGGAGCACCTTACTTCCTCTGGCTGTTGATGCGAAGGAGCTCCTTATGATCACTGCTCGCGATCTATCGGTTCAAGGCGACCAACACCAACTCATTTTAAACCAAATATCCGCTAATTTTCCGCCGGGACAAATCCATGTCATCATGGGACCAAATGGAAGCGGCAAGTCAACACTACTGCGCTGTCTCTGTAGTCTTCAACCTATAAAAGAGGGATCCATTGAACTTGCCGGTAGACGGGCCTCATCGTTCGGCATCAAAGAACTTGCGACTCTTTTAAGCTGGACAGAGGCCGAACATGCAAGCCCGTTTGCCTACCGCGTCCAAGATGTAATTTTATGGGGCCGTTGGCACATCCACGAGGGAGCTCCGTCTATCATCGATATTCAAAAAGCACAACATGCGGCAAGTCGGATGGGCCTTGATAAACTCATGGCCCGCGATATAACCACCCTTTCACTCGGGGAGCGAAAGAAAACCCATTTAGCAAGAGCACTAGCTAGTGAAGTCCCTTACTACATCTGGGACGAACCCTGTGCTGCCTTGGATATCTCGGCCTCAATCGCCTTGATGCATTTGAGCCGGCAATTATGTACTGAGGGTAAGACCATCATCATGAGCCTTCACGACATCGACATGGCCCTTCATTTTGCTGATACGATCAGTGTGCTCAAGGACGGGTATCTTTTATGGTCCGGCACCCCAAGAGACAAGAGTGCGCGCGATCATCTCTCCTCAGCCTTCGGGATTCTGATCAATGATCAATGGGGACAAGAGAGCAAATATTCGGTCAAATCATCCAACATCAGTTCTTACTCATGATTTTTTGTATCAAGTGTTCATAAGCTTCTGACGAGTCAACAATCCTAACGCCAAACTGTTCTTTACGCGGCTCTTTTCCTGCAGTTTGAATGTAGCGAACCACGACGCCAAGAGCTGTGATCTGCCGTTCAATGAGCTGTCCATCAGGATAGAACATAATCTCAAGTAATGTTTTATTTTGAAAGGGAGCTAGTTCTTTTGGATTATCAACCCGCAAAAGCATTCCATTTGCCGAGACATTCGTGGTGACCATATCGAGATAGTGCCGAGTACCAAAGGTCTTCATCCCAACCTTTAGCTCAATCGCTGCGCGCGGCGGAACCTGATTCGAAGGATCTTCATGACCTTCAAAGCTTTGAATACTAGCAGCTTCAGACATAGACCACCTCCATGGCAATAGGAGCGACCATCTTCGCTCCGACACATGTGTAGCGGCAGACACTGGCAAAGACTGAAGACCTTTCTCCTAAGTGCCTAAAATTAAATAATATAACTCTTTGATTGGCAGCCCGCTCAAACCCCGCAGGTGAGGGCCAACGTCAGATTTAATCACGCGTAAACAGGGATTCATCTGAACGCAAACCTGGAACCCACCGATCAGGTGCCAGATCCCGTCAAAACCTCGCGGAGCCTCAGATATTCATCGAGAGCGTCTGGATTAACCAAAGAGTCCCGATTGGCTACCGTCTCTCCATGAATGACTTGCGTTACAGCAATCTCCACTTTCTTTCCACTTCTGGTGTAAGGGATATCGTGAACCGGCAAAATCACCGCCGGCACATGACGGGGTGTCAGCGCTGAACGAATCACGCCCTTGATCTCGGCAATCATATCTGTACGCCATGAAATATCTGCTGCTAGCTTCACAAACAAAACGACCCTTGTATCATCACCAACGACTTGGCCAATCGCTAAAGAGTCGGCTACATAAGACAAAGTTTCTACCGCTCGATACAATTCGGCAGTCCCGATCCGGACTCCTCCGGGGTTAAGTGTCGCATCAGATCGACCATATACAATAACCCCACCGCGGCGAGTCATCTCGACAAAATCACCGTGTCGCCAAACGTCTAAAGCCGGATAATTTGAAAAATAAGCTTTACGGTAACGCTCTCCATCTTGGTCCTTCCAAAAGTAAACGGGCATTGATACAAATGGTTTAATGCAAACAAGCTCAGCCTTTTCACCAATGACCGGCTTACCTGAATCGTCCCAAGCCTCAATTGCCATGCCAAGACCAGGCGCTTGAATCTCTCCGGAATAGACGGGTAACAGGGGATTTCCCAACATAAAACAACTAATAATATCAGTACCACCGCTGATTGACGCCAAATGCACATCAGGAAACTCGCGGTAAATCCACTCAAAGTGGGGAGTTAACAACGGCGATCCCGTTGACAAAATAGTCCTCAGCGACGCCATATTTTTCCCCGGCGCCAAGTCTTGGGCTTGCATACATGTGGAGATAAACTTTGGACTTGTCCCAAAGTGCGTCACCCCCTCCTCGCGACAGACGTCCCAAAGACGTGAAGGATTAGGAAACGCTGGAGCCCCATCAAACACAACAACACGCGCACCGCAGGCCAGCGCTGAAACCATCCAATTCCACATCATCCATCCACACGTGGTGAAGTAAAAGAGACTGTCTGAGGGCTTAATGTCACTGTGAAGCATCAGTTCTTTTTTGTGCTGCAACAGGGTTCCACCCACGCCGTGAACAATACATTTTGGCAAACCTGTGGTACCACTACTGAACAGAATATATTGAGGATCTTGGAACTTGCGCGGCACAAACTCAATGGGAAGCGGCTGATCGGCGGAATGTCCTAACCTTGACCCCGTGAGAAAGTCAGAAAACTCATCGGCGCCACGTCGGAAATGATCCACAGCAATGACCCTTGGCGGGTGAGCAAGACCGCCCAAGGCCTCCATGGTTTGGCTCAAGTTTTTGCACTGCTTCCCTGCATAATGATACGTGTCCGTCGCAAAAACTAATTTAGGTTCGATTTGAATGAGCCGATCTGCGATCCCTTTGGCACCAAAATCAGGACTACACGACGACCAGATACCGCCAAGAGACGCCGTTGCCAACATACAGATGATGGCTTCAGGCCCGTTGATAAGAACGCCAGCAACCCGGTCATTCGCTTGAATACCAGCAAGACGCATGGCAGCCGCACACCGTGCCACATCATTCCAAAGGCGAAGACCGGTCCAACGTTGCGTCGAGGATCCTTCGGCTATTGCCACCAAAACTTCACGATCATCAGGCTTGGGCAAAACGTTTTCTGCAAAATTTAGTTCCGCCCCATCAAACCAAGCGGAAAAGCGCATTGTAGCGCCTGACCTGAAGACGTTATGAGGCCTGCGTTGAAACCGAATCTGCACAAAATCGGCCAAAGTAGACCAAAACTCAGGATAACTGTCCACCGACCAACGATAAAGACTCGGCCAATCGACAACGTCACGCGCAGTCGTTCGACCGACGTGCTCCAAAAAACTCTGCATAAGACTATGTTTAGCACGAACCTCTGACGGCACCCACAGAGGACGATCATTCACACTACGATGATTTGTCACCAAACTTATCCAACCTTCGGGCCAACTCTCTAATTCGATCCATTCCTTTTAGACCACCAGAGCTTGATCGTTTTCCTCTCTTGCCTTGACTGTCGGCCTCACCTGCCCCCGATTCACTTTGGGCTGCATCACTGTAGGAGTGAGCCGCAACAGCGCGCGGCATCACGGACTTGGGTTGGCTAACGTCGCGGATGAGTTGCTCAGGCGGCACTCCCCTAGACGCTTCACTATGGGCGAGTTCATTCAAGACGTCAATAGCTGCCTCGGTTCTCGCGCCTTGACGTGCTACCCCAGCTCCTTTAATGAGGCTACCTTCAGACACGCTAATATCCTCTAACCGGCGTTCAACCACTGCAACTTCGACCCCAAAGAACTCGGCCACCATCCTTAGATCACCTAGTTTTTCATGGGCTCGCAGTAACATTGCACGCGGAAGCAGCAGGGCTGCCGCAAAGCGATCGGCCAAATCTTCCGCAGCAAAGTCGCTCGGTGCCACGTGATCCAAGCCCGCACCGTTTGCATAGCGCCGAGATGGATCAATAAGCTCCTTGTAGCCGGAACTCTTCCAATCACTATTGGCGAGACGAGGCTGAATCTGAAGCAAAAAATGACCTAGGAGGTGCGCCAGCGTAAAGTTTAGCTGCTTTTGTTTCAAAGCCTCGCCAATCAAGATGCTCGCCCGGATATCACCTTGATCATCACGAACGGCGATAGCGCCAAAATACTTGATCGGCGCCATTCCAACTGGAATACCAAAGTGTCGCACCAAACCAAGAACATCGATCTTGGGCTTCATAGCATCTGAGCCAGCAAAGTAAGACCGCACAAGAACTGCCATTCGTTCAACATCTTGGGACCGAGCACATGCCGCCAATTCAGGAAATAGCGCTAGCATCGACCACCTCCTTTTGGTGTTCACTTCAACATCTACGTCACTCTTCCATTTAATTGTACAAAATTTAGCCGCAGGAGCCTATTATGCCTGAATTATTATCTTATACGGATTACGAAAAGTTCGTGAATGGCTTCAAGTATGCGGTATGACAAACTGATTTTACAAGGTCCTGATTCAGCGAATTCCAAATCTGGCAGCCAATTTCCATTAAGTCTTCGCCCTTTTTGAT
>JBIKKO010000144.1:0-8646 GCA_044360315.1 Oligoflexales bacterium | reverse complement strand
AATCATTAGAACTAAATGCGTTCAAACACCTGAAAGACTGAGATGTTCTCCAATTACATACCCAATCAACGCGGTATAATTGGATTTTTTGAGAATCACTAAAAACAACAAAACAGACCTCCGAAATATCGAAAGGGGAGGTACAGGATGAGTCTAAAAAGATATTTTTATTATGCGTTGGTGCTCACAGGCTTAGTTCATTGGCTTTCATGCCATAGAGTAGATAAAACTGATTCAACGCCGAGCCCCAACAAACAAGCTTTGGAGAACCGTGAAAAGGGCAACACTGGAACATCATCTTTGCACCTGTCAGAACCGTTAATGACCTCCTATGCAGGGCCATGCAGGGAACGTCCAGGAGACACATTTACCCGTAACGAAGGACAAGAGGTTTGCACAGTACTTCTAGCGGAGACTTTTTCTTACACCGACCCCCAAGGCAAACTAGGAACTAGCTGCCACCAAAAAAGTGACTGCCGACCCGCACGCGATCATTTGACGGACATGAGTGGACAACTTATTGATAATCCACTTGAGGATAGAACCTATATTGGGGGAGCACCACACGTCTGCCAAGATTTAGTAAACCGTTGGAATGAGTACTGCCAGCAAACGTCAAACTCTCAAACGCAGGCCGAGCAGTGTATGCTTGGCGCTTTGAGATTTAAGGATATGTGCATCAGTTTCGGAATGTTGATTTACCCGCACCACTATGATTGCGATGACTTTGCCTATGACTTTAATCAATTTTGCGAGGCCAATAATATCCAGTCTTTAATTTTGTCTACCATCACTACGGAAGGCGGACATGCGCTCAATATAATCGAACAACCAGATGGAAATCCTAATGACAACAGTTGCCTTTATTGTGTTGCAGAACCGCAGGATCGGCCGTCCATGAGAAGTTCAACGTGTCAGGATAACCGCAGTCGCCCTCATTTAGCCTGCTGGAGTGAGGCGTGTACAACAACGCCTAACATACCAGAGCACATCCGACGTCAGCGTCAGTGGGAAGATTGTCAAACCCATAGTGGGTTTCCGTCAAACGCAGGCGAACCCCCTTACTGGGAATTCCCTGGGATGACACCCCCTCCTCCGCCCATTGAGTCGAAACTCAAGTGAAACATCGGATATCCACTAACCGGTAACCGTCAATCCAATACTGTCATTCACAACTAAATGTGAAAGACAGTAAAACCCCTCAAACTCAAGCTAATGGCCCATTGAAAACATTCTGATTTTTTTGGGATGCTCCACCTAGTCTAAAGCATTCAGCTCGAACTTAAAGGGGAGGAGACGCCAGCTCAAATTCGTCTGAACCGATTTTTTGCCAAGCTGCACTTTCACCAGACCGTGACGCGTCAAGATCAGACTGGGTCGCAGTGATAAGTGGCTTTAAACTAGCACAGGAGAACGCGCACACGTCTCCACAAGAGCTGGTCCGATCTTTTGACGCACAGCACAAACCAGAGCACATCTTCAATTATGGGCAACTTCGAGGACTGATTGCCGAGGAAGAGCTAATTGACCCATTATCAACGCTACCGTCTAACAAACACCTCAAAGACCAGCGAACACTCAGCCAGGCAGCTCAAGACTGCTTCAAGGGGCAGATGCCTAACTTTGCGCCCAGTGCGACCCTCGACAAGGCTCTCACCTGGGAAAGATTTAAATGTGGACTCATTGGTCAGCTACCAAGTGATTTTTTTTCATCAAAGCCATTCATGCATGAGTCTGGCCAGTCTTACGTTCGCTTAGCCCATCAGGCAGGACTCAATATATCCGGCCCCATTCACTTCCTGGAAATGGGTCACGCAAATTTTTCACCGACGGATTCGATCATCCTCAGTACCGTGACACTCGATAGTCTTGTTGCCCTTTACCGCGATGCTGTACTGATCGAAGATCCTCAATATTTAATGTTGCGAGTCGGCGGACCGGCTGACGCGCCACCAACGCAAGTATACAAAGTCTACAGATCGTCCACGTGGAACGTGTTTAAAGCATCAGAAGGCCGCTCTACCCTGCGCCAAGAGGATGGATTAGATACAAGATGCGATCAACAATATCTGGAATATTGCTGGAACTTCATCAAATCGAAGCCCAAAAAGACTAATGAAATCGTCTATAAATTATCCCTTGCAGCAACTTTTGTTATGTTGATTGTAGCTACCGTTATCCAGATGCTAGAACGTCACCGAAAGGCAAGACGAGACGCTGCTGATCAACGCTTACTTGCGCGAGTGACAGCCCATGAACTGCGAACGCCCGTCGCAAATCTCAAATTAATCGAACACAACTTGAAGATGGCAAAGACACCTATTGATTACTCGGGCATTACAAGTGACTTATCGGATCAGATAAGACGACTATCCCTACTAACTGACGCGAGCCAACTTTTGCTTGATACAGGGAAAAACAACCACTCGAAATTGACCTTCATAGAACCTCTATCAGAAATCAGGCAGTCCATGAGAACTCTAGCACTTCAAAGAGCAATTAACATTACAGATCGCATCGCAATTGACGATCCTGATCAAGCCACAAATCCCGTCAAGGTCAAATGTCAACTGGGTATGCTAAAGATCTGTGTGGAAAACATTATCGACAACGCATTAAAATACGGAGCTACGCCAGTCATGCTAAAGATGTCTTCCGAGCCGCGTCGCATCACCATATCCATTAGTGACAGCGGTTTTTTTGATTCCAACAGGAAAAACACTGGGGGTCTAGGAATTGGACTTGACTTGGTGCAGAGCGCCATGAAGCGCATGGGAGGGAAACTGAAAGTCAAGAAAGACCCCACTGAGATTCAGTTAATCCTGGAGCTCCACCAATGAAACAAGCTCGTCGGATTTTAGTTTTAGAGGATGACGATGTCTTGCGCCGTCAACTCCGCATTTTGCTAGAAGCTGAACGTTACATCATAACGGACGTAGGAAAAATCACTGCTGCAAAAGATTTCCTTGGTCAGGAATCAAGTTTTGCGGCATTCATCATCGATTGGTCTTTGCCTGATGGGGAGGGCACTGAGATCATATCAATGATACGAGCGACTGGCTGTCTAGCTCCTATATTTCTCTTAACTGCGCGAGCAAACCTGACCGATCGTGTTGTAGGTCTTAAACTAGGAGCCACTGACTACGTCATTAAGCCATTTGAACCACTAGAACTACTGGCTCGCCTTGACAGACACATCTCGACCTATGAGCAGTTGCAAGGCAAAGAAACTGGTGAAGACCTGGTTCTAGGAGATATCCGCATTGATAAATCACGCCATCAAGCGTTTTGGCAAGGTGAACAGGTTGAACTGACACGACTGCAATTCAATCTTTTAGTGTTTCTATGCAAAGCTCCAGACAAGGTGTTTACCCGAGATGAATTACTTAACGAAGTCTGGGGCCTCGACAAATATCCGACAACACGAACAATCGACAACCACATCGCACAATTAAGGCAAAAATTCGCCGCCGATTACTTTGTGACGCTACATGGATTAGGCTATAAATTCACAGTACCATCGAAAATTTGTCATGAATAGTTTACAAAAAAGGTTCTAAGAGATGACACATCAAATCCCCTTTTTCGGCATATTACGAATGTGGTGCTTTTACCACTAACTTAAAGAGGAATTATTTATGACCATTAAATCAAAGATTTCGTTAATCGCATTGATCGGATCATGCTCGTTAAGCATGTCTCAGATCCTTGCGGCTCGTGACGATGTTCCGGCATCACTCGTCAAAGCGCGCAACGCCTACCTGAATGACGATAAAACTACAGCAATTAGTGAGATCAAGTTGACTTTGGAAGAACAACGAAACAACAAGGCCATCTCCCAAAATGCATTCGACCTGTTGAAGCAAATCATTACAGAAGGCTCATTTGGGAAACCACCGGAGACGGAATTACCACCCCAAATCTCTAACTTAGATATACGTGTAAGCCGTGAGATCAATAGTAGAGGAGACATCAGTTTTAGCCTCGCCCTTAAGTGTAACTTGAATGATTCGGCCGAGATCCTCGAGTCAAAGGTCGCCTACTTTACCGGCGCGTCTCTGCTCGACTCCAAATCTGATTTAGGGGCTATAGAACTTGAGACCGACGAGACCGGTACGTCTTATAAAATCATAAGACGCGAGTTAAAGACACCACCGCCTGAAGGCCCCATTGAAATTCTCTTAACATTCTCAAATGGGAGACATTGGAAGGGCTGGGCACCTTTGACGAATATAGTCGCATCAAAGTCACCGGAAATATTAATACCGCAGCCCAACGAAACAATCGAATCACGAACACCCAGCTTTGTCTGGCGAGACTTTACATCACCTGAATTCAAAGCCAATGAAAGAAAATCTTTTTGGGCGTCAATTTCTAGGACTTCACCATGGACTGATGTTGTCGTGAAGGACTCATGGGCGACAGACATGCACCCTACCCTCACTGTACCCGCAGAGAACGCCCTGGAAAACGGTCCTTACAGGTTCAAAATAACCTACGTGGAAACGAGTAACTTTGGTGCTATTCGTCTTAAAAGGATGAGCGCATCCCGGCTGGACTTTCGCATTAAACAATAGAATTATGTGACTGAAATTATAAGTTGCGGGTCTGTCGTCCCGCAACTAGAGACTCCGGACCATGCCACCGTCAACCAACAAGCTTTGGCCTGTCATATAACTACTGTCGTCTGATGCAAGAAACGCAGCAACCGTTCCGATTTCTGCCGTCAAACCGTATCGACCCATAGGAATTTTGGCCAATAGGTCTGGTGAAACTGGATATGAATCGACCATCCCGGGAAGGATGTTATTCATCCGAATCTGGTGGCGCGCGTATCTTTCAGCAAACATTTTTGTGAACGCACCCAGCCCGGCACGAATAACAGAAGAAACTGGGAACTTCAGATTGGGCTCAGCGGCGGCGGCTGTAGATATATTCACAATCGAGCCACCTCCTCGCTGTTGCATAATAGGAACGACAAGCCGACTCATACGAATCACATTAAAAAGCATCATTTCAAGACCAAAAAACCACTCATTATCGGTTAGGGTTAAAAGGTCACCTTTTGCGACGTGGCCCGTGTTATTGATTACAACATCAATCCTCCCAAACCTCTTATATGTCTCATCAACAAGCTTTTTCAGATCTTCCTCTGATGTCACACTACCGGTGACTCCCAAGCCATCATACTGTTTTGCCAGCACCTCAGCAGACCCACTGGGGGAAAGAAGGCTAAGAGCGTAACCACGCTCGTGAAGCACCCTGGCACAGCTTGCTCCTATCCCGCGTCCTGACGCCGTCACGATCGCAACCTTTTTCATAACCAATACCCCGCCTCCAATTGACTTATATCTGACCTCAAACATCTGCACTAAAACAATAATATTCTGATTACGATTAAAACGCATCAAGATCGGCAAATGTGCCCCTAAAAACATTAAGATCAACGGGAGTAGCTATTCCGGGTAATCGACCACGATTTGCAAACTGCCAGATGATCCAGTCAGGCGATCTTTCAGGCGCTCCGAAGATACTTCTGATCCAGACACGATTAAGGAGCATGGCGTGAGGCTTTAGCCTAGCTTCATAAAATTCATAGGTCGTATAGAGGACCGGCTCTTTTCCATATCGAATTCTGAGAACCTCAACAAACTTATCAATATCATGAGGTACTTGGATCTTAACCGATGATTTACTACAATTTCCCTCGTATTCAAGATCTAGAGCAGGAGGCAGATCCCCCTGTTCAACAGGGACCGTGGATATAAAATTGTTTATCTGGTCTGACACAGGACGGCAAAATGTGAAAAAATGATAGGCTCCAACTTTGATTCCCGCTCCTTTTGCATTGGTCCAATTTTCCAAAAACCTTGGATCCTGAAAATCACCACCCTCTGTGGCTTTTATGTATGCAAAATGAACCTCTTCTTTCGGAATCCCAGCCCAGTCGATTTTCCCCTGGTGATGGGATACATCGATGCCCCTGACGGGAAACTTTGTGTAAGACGGATAGTTTAAACGCAGATATCCACGGCTGAAGAGAAACCAAAGAAGGAGGATCAAGATAAATCCAGACCCAATGAGCAATAAAAGTGTTTTTATAAAAGCTCGTGTTCGCATATCAATCCAACCCATCCCTCAAGGCTATCAGTGATCAAAGTAACAACCAATTGAAGACTGACGCAACGCAAACGTTGCGGAGACTCGCTTCACCCACTTGTGCCATGGGCATAGATTCCGAGTCAACTGGCGTTTTCTAAGCCCGCGTCCTATGCATGGTCATTTCCGTCGATTGTCAGGATATGAACCGCTCCAAACCCGGAGAAGCCTTAAAATGATTAGTCTCTAAGTCGTATCACCCTGCGACTACAACTGAACTCCATTGCTCTCAACGATTTGGTTTACGCTTCATGCTAATGCGATGCAAAATATTCAGAAATCAACTAAACGCAAAGATGCATCCGAGTCCGGATGCGCTGTTAACCTGAATTCATTCATTATCAACGTTTTTTTATTGCTAACCATTCGTTCAAGAACGATCTTCGGATCCTTACCACTCGATATTGACTAGGAGTTGATACTCTGTGATCGATACTTATGATCAATCATGACATAGACGTCGGCTGCAATTTGTCCTGGTAAAATTGGAGATTCACTTATAATCAAAATTGCTGCTCCATCCTGTCCCTCAAAGCGAATCTTACGACCAGCGGCCCGTCCAATTTTCTGTTCCCCAGGAAACGGTTGAAACCCAATCATTAATCCTCTGAGGACTGTCGTCAACGCTATGAATTCTCCATCTGCAGTCAGATTGATTGCCCACAATTTACCAGCCCCGTCGTAAATGACGCCATTTGTAATTGTAATAGAAAATTGACTATCCACAGACAAACGAAGTGAGTCGTCGGGGATCTGTCCTACGCAGCGGTGTTTTACAGTACAATGACACTTTTTTCTTGTCATCCCAACTGAGTTAAGCGATGCTTAATGAGCGTATGGGATCTCAGGGGGAAAGCATCTAAATATTTGTGATTACGGATAGATAGGTCCCAATATACAATCGTCTCCAAGACTCACCCTATTCTTGGAGACTGGCCCATGGAAGGACCGCGTTCTTTGGTCGAGCATTTTTCTTCAGTTAGAGACCCCCGTATTGCTCGGACTAAAAAGCACCTCTTGATTGAAATAATTGTAATGGCAATTGTCGCGATCCTCTGTGGCGCAGAGGATTGGGACGACATTGTCTTGATTTGCGAGGGCAAGCTGGAGTGGCTTAGGCGATTTTTAATTCTTGAAAATGGTGTCCCCTGCGCGGATACGTTCAAGCGAGTTTTTTCTCGCATATCTCCAGATCAATTTGAAGCGTCGTTTGCTAGCTGGACACAATCTGTGGCCGAGATCGCTAAAGGCGAAATCATCGCCATCGACGGAAAGCGCTTGAGGAGATCGCACGACAATGCTAACGGCAAAAATGCAATTCATATGGTGTCTGCTTGGGCCCATGATGCTCGGCTAGTTCTAGGGCAAGTCAAAGTAGATGACAAATCAAACGAAATTACAGCAATCCCGAAACTCCTTGAGGCGCTTGATATTGCAGGTTGCATTGTGACAATTGATGCCATGGGTTGCCAGACTGAAATCGCTCAGCAGATTATCCATCAAGAAGGTGACTACGTGTTTGGATTAAAGGGAAATCAAGGCTCGACGTTGGAAGCAGTCAAACAACATTTCGACACGAACCCTGATCCAGCTGCAGATCGAATAAAGACGACAATTGACGGCGATCATGGCCGCATTGAAACGAGAACTTATAAAATCTTTTCTTCAGACTCGGTGGCGGATCTTCGCGAATGGCCGGGTTTAAAGACCATTGTTAAAGTCGAATCCCGACGGGAAATTGGCGAGAAAGCCACGTCGGAATCTCGTTACTACATCACGAGTCTTGAGCTAAACGTCGATAAAATTGCGAGAGCCATTCGCGGCCACTGGAGCGTTGAAAATGCTTTGCATTGGGTACTTGACGTTCAAATGGGTGAAGATTTATCACGCATCCGAACCGGTCACGCTGCGGAAAACATAGCCAGGCTGCGAAGGCTCACCATCAACATGCTTAAGCAACACGAGCCTCGTAAGAAGAAGACCAGTATTCAGAAGAAGCGAATGTCATGCATTCTATCCAATGATTATCTGATGAAAGTCTTGAAGGGGGCAGATTAAGATGCTTTTCCCCTGAGACCAATAACATTTTGAATCTCGTCAACATGACCACTCCATCTGATCAAAAAACTCATTTAATAAACTTAAACTCTTGCAATCCCTTTAGGACGGTCACTTTTGTCATCTAAGATTCCAGCGCCTGCGACTGTTAATCCGAGAAGACAGGGCCGACGTTCCCTCAGGTCTAGACAATTTTCGACTACATAATAATGGCAATCAATTCACACTACCAATACAAACATGCGAAATACCTGACAATTCTTATCGCACACATAAACCCCTAAAACATGGTGTGTAAATAAGTTTTTTTTTGAAATTTGAAAATCACATCCCCATCAGAGATGGTCTTGCATAGGCCTCTTCAACTGAATCTTTAGGGTTGCTAGTTACAAGGATGCCGTATTAGCTTCGTGGGACCCGTAACATCAT
>JBIKKO010000035.1:0-25895 GCA_044360315.1 Oligoflexales bacterium | reverse complement strand
CCACTGCAGATACACATTGTGCGAGCTGGCAAACGCCTAAAAATCCCCGGCTGCAAGCGTGCTACCCCCTAAACAGTCCGCTGTTACCTAGTCAGCACTAGACAAACCCATCCGTTGTCCTCACACCGATGAATTACGCCCAACCCGAGGGTCTTGGCTTTCGTAATGATGGGACCTTCTTCCTTTGCTACAAATCCTGCGAGAACCAACCGCCCACGATGAGACATTCGCTCAACCATCTGTCCCAAGAGATCATGCAGAACCGGAACTAGAATATTGGCAATCACGAGATCAAAACTTGCCTCAAATGAAACTGCTTCCGTCACATGGACCTCAGCAGAAACACCAGATCGCCTGCAATTACCCAGCGCCACATCGCGTAGCTCATTAGAAATCTCCGTTCCAAGCAATCGACCAACTCCAAGCTTTCCTGCTAGCAAAAGATAAATGCCTGTGCCCGTACCCACGTCAAGCAAGGACTCCGGCTTCCAAACCGGGACAAACTGCTCAAGGGTTCTCATAACGGCTCTCGTCGTTGCATGCTGCCCCGTGCCAAACGCACCATCACCCGTATCGATCTCGATGCGTTCAAGCCCAATGGGGGTCTTAATTTCTGAACCGCTAGGTACTATAAAAAATCGAGTCGTCTCAAACGGGGAGAATACGGTCGTCCAGCAGCTCTGCCATGACGCATCCAAAATATCACTGATCACCAGCTCGACACGACGACCAAACTTCGCGGCAATAGACTCGGCAAGATGCACCATGGCTTCTCGGTGCTCGTCATATATCAGGACTGGCGCGTCATTGAAACGCTGCTCAGAAATTGGCTCTAGAGCTAATTCAGAAGGCAGCAACTCCATCTCAACACCGTCAATGTAGCCTTCTACGAAATCATTGCGACCAAGAGATCTTAGTGTATCGGTCAACTCTATTTTGACCTCTGACCTTTGAGCAAAGTCATCTCCCGTAAAACTAATCTTCAACTCATATGTCACGTCACTTACTCCAACCAAACCCTGTAGAATCGGCCATTAGATTGCAGTTCAAACAAATTTTGCGGCCGGCCGTTGTCTGCTAAAGCCAGACCGCAGATCCTCTCGACATCAATACCTTGCTCTTTACAGTTCGCCAACACGTGAGGAGGAATGAGGTCTTGCAGGTTTTCCAATGCACGAGACGGCATTGTTAAATCAACCAACTCTTCGCTGGCTTCGACGATTTTAATACGCAGCGATTGCGCAATCATTTTTTTGGGTGAATCATCAAGAACGATGTCTTGATCAACATGAATCGGATATACCGCACTCGCAATGCGAAGGGTCTCCCGCCACTTCGACCAAACTGGACCAAGAGCAACGTCAGCCGCTAGCAGTTGCAGAGCATGATGCCAGCCCTGCACTGATCGCATCAAATATAAAAACCATGATGGACCCGCCGTACGAAGCCACCACTTATCAGCCCCGAGGATCCGGTTCAACTCGTCTTGAACCTCCCAATCAGCAGCCAACCAGGGGCCCTCAACACATAATAATGGCTTAAGCAAAACACGACTGATGTCTAAAAGACGACTTTCGATCGGGCTTAACTTGTTTGGACAAAAACCCAAAGCCTGCAAGGCCGCCTTAACCTTTAAAAGATTCATCTCTTCGGTTCCAATGACCCAGTGATACAGGAAACTAGCCCGACTGATATCGAGGTCAATAGTGGCCCCAAAATCATAAATGACCAATTTCGTTTGGCCGTCATCTCGGCGAAATCCAAAATTTGATGGATGAAGATCTGCGTGCATCACCTGCAGTCCGAAAGCACTATCAAACATCCACGACGTCAAAAGATTGGCTGCATTCGACTTTTCTTGATATGCCTCCTTACGGGCAAACTCCTTGATAGGAATCGAGTCCTCCCATGATTGGGTTAGTATATTGGGTCCTGAAAATTCCTTAAAAATCTTGGGAACAACAACCGAAGAACCCTGATAACGATCGTAAAAACGGGCTTGAATCGAAGCTTCGCGTTCATAGTGGGTCTCATCCAGCAACTTAGTTCGCAAAAAATCCCTGACGCCGTCGGCATCGAATTCGTAGCGCTTGGCGGGACTAAAGCTAGTAAGTCCAAAAACTGCCTCAATCTGGGAAGCCACGGACGCAGCGACCTCCGGATACTGGATTTTAATCGCCACTAACTCACCACTTTTGAGTCGTGCTTGGTGGGCTTGGCCAAGGGATGCCGCCTTTGCCCAAGGACTAATAAACTCAAGCTCAGCTGCCAAACGAGGCGCGTCTTGGGTGATCAATGACTTTACAAGATCCAACGGCATGGGTTCTGGCGCTGTGACCTCGTTGTCACCGCGCATCCCGAGTAACTGAGCCATCTTTGCTGGTGCGCCAGGCAAACGACCGAGGGCATCGGTTAAAAACCGCTCAGCATCGCTCCTGCTGTGCACTCGCCGCATGATCGCACCCAAGCCAATCGACGTAAACCTCATCAATTCTAGGCCTGCTTTAAAATCCATAATCTCCCCTGATTAGTGGAACGCTCAGCCATCATCAAGACCACAGCTAACCCCTAATAAAGTGCCCAGCCCCTTCCGAGAGTTCATGATCTAAGTGCTAGATTTGAAGACTCTCAAAGACCAAGCTCCCGGCGGATTTCATCTTCGGAGGGGTTCATGAGGCGATGTAAATCAATTGAACCCAAAGATGAACTGTTATGTGCGTATAGCTCAATTAGGTTTTCAAGTTTGGCTCGACCACCAGCAGTTTTAGCCGCCTGCCGCGGGGTCTTGTTATCAAGCATGGGGATCGGCTCATCGAACCATTTCGCCTTCCTCTCGGACGCCATTTTGCTCACTGCTGCCAACACCTCTGGCGGCATCTGATCCAGTCCTAACGTCTTCGAAGATGGGTTCTCTGGAGGGATAGCGGAACCTTCAAAAACGGGAGTTCTGTTAACTAGCCGTGACCCAAGCCTCGCCTCCGGTTCTCGCCTGCCACCTCCACGGTCACATTTTCTATCCTTTTGGTTAGCCATCTACTCTACCTTTCCTTACAAGATTGACCCTACGAGGGGTGAAGCTATTGATTATTGAAATCTATTCTTTAAATACTTTGGCCAACGTCTTTGGTCAACACGCTTTGCATACTCGATATATGCCTGTTTTGCCTCGACCATCTTGCCCATGTCCCATCGGACATCACCAAGGTTCAGGTAGGCCACCGCGCGTTCGGGGTTTAGGCGAATAACAGCCTCCAAAAGCATTTGCGCCTTAGGGTAGTCTTTGGCCTTCCAAAGGTAATATCCCCAGTCATTTACGATCTGCTGGAACTCTTTTGGTGCATTTTTTGCGACTATTTCGGCCACAACTTTAGATGGCGATCCCTTGAAGACATCTAAATCAAGACAAAACTGAAAATAGCCTTCGTACAAAAAAAGAAGCTTCTGATACTCGTTTTTCTTGTCAAACTCCTTACTGATTTTTCCAAGTTCGAGACCCACCCTTTTTGCAAGTGCCACGTTATCCTCCTGCAGCTTATCGGTAGGCTTTTGACACCCAAAACTCATACAGCCATCGTTATCAGCGTCCTTCAACGTCTTAAACCCATCATCGAACCGGCCTCGTCTCAACATGGAAATCCCCTCCGCAAAAGCGTCGCTAAAGAGATCTTCACTTTTATTTTCAATCTTAAATCCTGAGAATAAAATCTTTTGATTGTCTATCTTGAAGTGGTAGTGATGACTAACTAGATAATTTGTCGAAACCGGCAATGACACGTGCGCTGAACTTCTATTACAATTCAAAGTAACAGGCATTAAGCCTAACATAATCTCAGCATTTGCCTTCTGACAGTTTTTCTGACGCCCAACCGTCCAACATATTATTGCAACGTCATCAGAGCGCAAAGGCTTCTCCACCGACAGCAGACCGCCCCCTTCGCACCCAATTTTCATCTGTCCGTTTTCATCGAATGAAGAAAAATCAGTGGCATGTAGTGGACTTTGAACAATCCAACAAATGAAGTACAGACACAAAACTTTCAACAAGCTAGGCCCAGTTGACGACATTTTTTAACCTCGTCCCATAAGATCTCGATTCGTTCCAAACGATGACGTCAAGATAACTCCAAAAATCTCCACCATCTCATTGCCGAAATGCTTAGTCGACCATAGTAAGGTCAAAAGCCTTGGTGGGTCAAACCACTTATCAGTTGACAGTCATATCAAGCCAAACCTCTTAAGTAAGTAACCAGGGCAGATGTCATCGCTTCGGCCCACGGATCAGTTGCTATAAAAGCCTCCCCCCGGCCGCCTGTTTTGGGATTCACAACGGTTTGCAAACATACAAACTGATAATTTTTACCCTGTATTTTCATGGTTTTATATTTTTTTTGTAAAGACCAAACCGCAGCCGCCGACAGCTCCCCTGGCTCAGGGAAGAGCCTATCAACCGAGCTGACTCACTGGATGTAAGCCAGCACATGAAAAACAAGGAGGACCTATGAATACTAAAACCGTCACGATGTTTATACTAGCCGCACTTTGGGGTGCTGGCTGCCGATCCTCAACAAACGCTGCTCCAAGCAACACGGCCGCATCCCTTGCTCCTGAGCCGTCACTTAGTGAACAGGTCGCTCAGCATCAATCGGTGATGACTCGTGCACCAAAAGAGCTTAGTGAACAAATCCGTCGACAAGACCTCGCGGCCGCAAAGCGCACGGCCGCAAGTATGTATCAAACGCTGGAAACTCTGGAATCAAATCGTCAGATTGCATCTCAAGTTTGCTTTGGAGCCAATGAAAGCACCTGCTCCACGTTCCGACAAGAGATCAGCCCCGACATCAGATCCTTATATGATGGATTTGTCCTAACCAATGCCCTATCAACAGCCGATTTGATTATGATGGCCACGAGAATTGAAACCTCCGCATCGTTTCATATTCGCTGAATTGGCCGACGCCGCAGGACAGATTTGAATTCGAAGAGCACCCCCCATCCGGCGAGCCTCAAAAGGATGCGGGTGTCTCCATGCCCCCCACACGGCCCCAACCGGCTAACGTTCACTCGTCATTGAATTTCTGACCTGTGCGCGCCTGGGACGCTTACCCCACCCATCAGACCATCCCCCCCTTCCAAATCCCCTACTAACCTCGGATTTATCACAATGTTTAAAATCCGATCTTAAAACGCTTCCTTTTCTATTAAAACTGCGCTATCCATCCCTAGAGTCGCCTCCCGTCATTCACCCTCTGGCTGAAGGAACCAAAAAGCCATGGTTTTTCTAATTAACCATCTGATTTTAATTACTTTACTCCCGGGCATTGCTGCTTGTGGTGTAAAAACGGATACAGGACGCAATGGAGATCCCAACGCTTGGCCTGAATCTGACAATCTTCCAGTCTCGGATAGCGGCTCACCCTCGAACACCGGAGAGACAGACTCTTGTTTTTCGAAACCAGACGCGGCGATCCCAACAGTCGTCGACACTTTTTGCAGCGCCCATTTAAAAACAAACCCATCGTTTAGAGGCCTGCATAAAATTCTATGTGAAGAAAAAAAACTATGGCGGGCCATGGAATCTAAAACTTGCGGCTGGACAGGCCAACTAGGCAACATCAAAAAGCACATGCACTTTTATGCGATGGAGCAAGACCAGTCCAAAGATTACGCTGACATTCACGCCTCGATCATACGAACTCCTGTCAGTCTCGAACGCTTGATGACTCCGGTGAGACTTGCGTTCGAAAACTACCCTGAATTTAAACGCCTAGGTTACCGTTGGTTAGATGGCACGCGCGAACATGTCAATCTTTCGAATACCACTTGGGAACAAGGCGTTCAGTACCGCTTTCGCGCAACAAAAGAATCCTATGAACTTGGCTACCAAGGGCATAACACGCTCTATAAACTTGACGAACAGACATTTGTACATCTCAACTACGCCACGGGTGATTACGAGCGTATCCTGGAATTTGCTCAGGTCGTCGTTTACCGGCGCGTAAGCGAGGGATCATCACTTGTTATCAAGTTGGAGCAACGAAAAGTCCAAAGCTCAGGCCTCTATGCGTTTGCAAAGAAGACGGGATACAGCTTAACTCGTGAATTGATGGAAAAGGTGTACTCGAATGCAACAAAGCCTTAAACGACTCTCTCACTTAACAATGCTACTCTTAACGAGCGTTATCCTGACAAGCTGCGGAGTCGAGCGATCCCGGCACTTTAAGGATCAAGAAAAACGGTTTGGTCAAGATCCCGCTAACGACGACCTTCCTTTAGTCCCTGATGATGAAGATCAAAGTGAACCAACTGCCGACAACGACACAGACGAAAACGAGCCCCCTCGCGACCTCCTTCTTAGCCATTATGGATTCTCGGGTTACTTCGACCTCGATACCGTGCGACGGTTACTTCGCGGCCAAGGCGGCATCAACGGTGAAGTCTCTCATGGTGGCATGTTTGACTCGATGCTTGCTTCGATGCTCGAGACGATCGTCGGAGATTCAAAGCGTGAGCAGCTTGAGATGCTCATTCGAGAGGACGGGGTCGGACAAAATCGCCTAACGCAACAAGGTTACACAGAAGGCGGAGACAGCCTGGCCAAGATCCTCAACCAAGAAGGGCAAAGCGGTAGCCAAATCTTGAAATGGGATTTACCTAAGCCAAATTCAAATAGCTCTTGTCCCGACGGATTTATTTGCATCAGCCGCATGCAATGGGTTCCTTTACGCGGAACGGCCATGACATACTGTTACCGAGATCCTGTGTCAAAAGAACCACTATCGATTCCCTACAGTCCAAACTCCCAGTTTGGAGCCGATTTTTTTGTTGATGTTGTTGGTGATGGTATAACTTCTTTACCCTTTGAAGTCACGTCTCACCCAGGGACTGTGGCGTGCACTGATCCTGAACTTGCCGTGATGGATCGAAGGCTGGTCTTGTATACGATCAAACGAGGAGATCTTACTGATAGTCGCAAACGTAACTTCTTAAGAAAGGCCATTCATCGGCGCCTGGAGTCCGACACCGAGATCTCAATCAATTTTTATTTGTTCCACCCAACACAAAAGAAGCCTTATCTTCCTAAAAAAGGTCCCTACATTGATCAACTCACACGGCTTAATTCCAAACTGCGCTTTTTTCTTGACACAAAGCAACATCTCATTGTCAAGCTTGAAAGAACCGTTCAGTCTCCGTTCGACATGAGTAGCGATACCGTCTTCAACGCCATCCGTGACACGTTTGGCTCGGCTACCGCTTACCTAGCGCAATTGATCTTTCCCATTGGCGGCGATACTACTGGAGCTCAGGTCGTGTACGCGTTTGAATTCTGCAGCCACCTTGGGGTTGTGGATCAAGCATACAATCACTGTACCGGTCAGAATACGCCTACAATTCCACCGACGAGAACACCATGAATGTAGGATTCAAATTTTTAAAGACTGTGTTTGGACTCGGATTGCTGACGGTAGGCCTTAGCACCCGACCAACGACTTTGACTGCGAACGTACTAAGCGTCTTCCCTGCTGGAGCGGCCTGTAAGTCGGCCGCCATGGAGTCGGCACTTAACTGCACTGACGGGGCGACACTTCTCTACAATCCTGGGGCCGTCAAACCAGGATTTGCTGCGGAGGTCGGAGTTGCACGTTTGGAATATAGCTACGAACATCAAGACTTCGATCCGGTCGTCGTATCCTTGTGGACGCCTGTGGCTTCGGCAAGTTGGGTGGATCGATTAATTAATGACCAACTGTCGATAGGTTTTTCCATCATGCCATCTAGTGCTGCGGATTTAAAACTGAAAGGTCTTCCCCGTCGCATCGAAGGAAGTCAACAATCGATGAATATCAAAGCGTCGAAACACCAACTTCATTTAGCCCTTGGGGGAAGCTTTTCAATACCTAGCTCTGGAGCAACGATCGGTCTGACATTACTCTACACTTATGACCAACGCACACTGACCGGAGATCCGATTAGTGATCCTGGAGCAAGATTGGTCGACCTCAAGGCCCATGGTCACTTCTTTAGACCGCTGACTGGTTTTGTGTGGACAAACGGAACGTATTCCGTCGGGTCGTCCTACATGTTTCCTCTCGTCAAAAAATTCTCAGGAAAGACAAAACTAGCCATCGAGCCTGAGCCCTTTCACACGGCCCAGGTGGATTATGATCCGAGCGTCTGGATGAACAGCGTTGCCGTGTCCATTGACGGCGTCTCGCTATCAATCAACGCAAACCGAATTTTTGCAAAGGCCGGACGATCTATCCATCGCGACGGTCTTAATCTGAGAACACAGCAGACCGATCTAAGGGACGTTAACCATGTGGGAGCACGCGTCAGTATTGATACTGGAACCTACGGGTCCTGGGCGTTAGGTGTAGCCCATTTGGACTCCTATTGGGGAAGTGGTTACTTCTTCAAAGATGAAGACGGCATCCCCCAGCATCAGATCGGACACGTGTTTGGGCAGTTCAATGCCATACCCGTGCGCAACCAAGCCTTATACTGGTCCAATAGCTTTGGCGCATGGCATATGGAAACGGCAATCTTTCGCTCTGCTGGCACGACGACCGTAGGACCTGGGGGAGACAACCCTGGATACTACCAATTGGAGTTTGTAAGCCTGACGTCTGGCATCAAGCGAATCTTGTAGGATTGAGATTTTCATCGGGTCACTGCTAACTCTAAAATAATTGGCTAACGACCCTCTCGTAAAACCATCATCCCACACTGCTGAAAGGACACCTCGAAAACTAAACATGTCGATGACGCTGGCCAAACACTTGAGAGCTCTAAAGCCAGATTGGTCGTGGGGGGATTGCCGCGCTGCCATTCACGCAGGCCGCGTCACAGTTGACGGCACACGCATTGATGACGATACCTTCCGTCCCCCCTCTGACGCGATGATCACAATTCATGATCAACCGCAAAAACCTAGTACACAGAAGGCACAAGAACCTGGCATCCATTTCTATTATCTTGATGACCACATAGTAGTCGTTGAAAAACATTCGGGCATCGAGTCGGTCCCGTTTAGCACCAAAAAAAATCTTGACGATCGGCACGCACATGCCGCTCGAGACACTCTGATCGATTTAACGCGCAAGCAGATTGAGCGTCGAGAAAAGCGGCGCATTCCACCACTTAAAGTCGTCCATCGCCTGGACAAGGGAACCTCAGGCATTTTAGTTTTTGCACGCAGTGCCTTGGCCGAGCGGAGTCTGGGCCAGCAGTTTCGCACCCATAGTATCACAAGACGCTACGTTGCGTTCTGTCATGGGATTTGCCCGTCGCAGGTCATTCAGTCGCGACTGGTTGAGGACCGCGGCGACGGCAAACGAGGTTCCACCAACAATCCAAGTCTTGGCAAGGAAGCCCTGACTCATGTGATCACCGTCGAGACAAAACACCCCGATCGCGGTGGACCGATAAGCCTTGTCAGATGCTCGCTAGAAACTGGACGAACCCACCAAATCAGAATCCACCTCTCTGAAGCAGGGTTTCCGCTGTGCGGTGAACGGGTCTATCTAGGCCCACGAGGCTCCCGCGTTGTTAATCACGACGCGTGTAAGATCCCCAGAATAGGACTCCATGCCGAGGAGCTTGGGTTTATCCATCCAGCCACTTCTCAGCCACTTCATTGGACCTCACCCCTGCCCCAGGACCTAGCTCTTTGGTGGGCTAGCCTTTGATCTCGGTTGATACTTGAGCGTTCCCATTTCAAGACAATCTGCGGAGCCAAGGATGAGCTCCCAAAAAAATCTAACCACTCACTAGAGTTTGGGGATCGCAGGAACTATTTGCAGTTTGCTTTAATCACGTCGTTTGGAGCTGTGTAAAATAGGTCATTACTGGCTTGGACAGCTCCTACAAGGAAATATCTTGGAAGCCTTGCAGAAACGCTAGCCGCTGCGCTGTTGCAGTAAACGAGAGCGTCAAAGTTGTTAACCGACTTCAAGCTCTCTGCAATCTCAGGAGAGACGGCTAGAGAAATGTCTTCCCATCGCTCCGAATCCGAGGCGCAGCTTTTCCCCGTACGACGAGAAACGTTGTCGGGTACACTACTCAATAAATTGCTTAGAGAAACACGCTCATCGTCAAAGTAGGAAAGAACTTCAAGAGATCGACCGTTAGCAAGAATGGAAACGGTCACTGTTTTGGTATCTTGATGAATCTTCTTGATGTCCTTACAATAATCCGTCGGCTCTAAACTGGCAGGATTGTATGACGCCCAGCCTTTCGTCGGCTCAGCCATTACCACAAGGACTTCTTTTGAGTGGGACTTCATTGGAACCGTTCGAACTTCTTTTGGAGAAGATACCGGGCCTCGCAAACCCGCTTTGCAGCCCTGACCTAAAAATTGAAACCCAACTACAGCAACAATCATAGTTTTTTTGATCATATTCCGACTCCGTGGTAAAGACCCCATCCTTAAATGAGACTACAAATGGCTTCTTTTGTCAATGCACGGCGAAAACATGGGAGTCACAATCAGCAGTTCATGAACTGACGTCACAAGTCGCGAAACTAGGACACCCAAATCCAACCCGGTCAGTTGGATTTTGCGTGGATGCACACCATGGTGCATTAAGGTTTTCGGGAAGCGATCGACACTTTTTGATCCTAAACTTTTTGGCAATGAGTCTTAGCAACAACGGCCGATGGAAGCTCAAAGGAAGAGACCACTCTCGACAGACTAGCTAAAAGTTGGTTAACATCCGAGCGAACACTTTTTGAGGGGCTGCTTCCAGGTAGTTGGCGCAAATGAATTTCAGACTTTAAATTTTGCCCCTGGCAGCGACCGCATAATGCAGTACAATTGATTTAGAACCTACTAGACCAGCTCTGAGCATAAAGGAGATCCCAATGAAACCGCTTCTACGACTGTTTATACCACTTCTCCTAAGCGCGAGTGCGAGTACCAGCTTGGCTTCCGGTGGAGTCAATTGCTACAAGTTGGAAAAGAGCCCGCCCGCCGTAAGTCTTTCGTGGGGCAGTGGACACGTCACGGGTAATGGCCGCATCAGCCCCTACCTCCTGTCGTTAAGCGGACGACAGATTGCGATTTCCGACTATGATGATCCTAAACACGTTCGAACCAAGCAAGCGTCTGAAAAAACGCAAGCACGCGAAGTCGGCTACTGGAATGGGGATGACCGGATTCTCGTTTGGCTTGCAGACGATCAGGTTTTGAAGACTCTTCTCGAACTGAAAGTGGAAAAGCAGAAGTCGGGCGATTATGCTGGGAAACTAATCGTTAAAGATCTTGCGGGCATTTCAATGGCCGATATCAACGTGACGTGCACGAAGGAATAGAGACTCAAAAAGTAATATTAACCGCCAAAAACGTCACGACACCGAGCGGTGGATGACTGCTTTTGCCGAGGTGATTGAAGATGAAGCCTGCTGGTTGAGAGGCCTTGAACTCCGCCCGACCGATGTCACCAATCCGGATGGAGCGCAAGATGCGGAAGACCTCTTAGAGCCGCAGGCGCGCGTGATTAATTTATGAGCAAACCTCGCCCCTTGACATAAATTCTTAAAATTAATCTGACAAGCACGCCACGATTCGATAGATTTTCTACCTCAAACCAGCCGAGGAGCCCCATGATGAACGATCAGGAAGTGATTTCTATTCTTAAAGGCCTTGTCATCGACGGCGTCAACAAGGCAAAGTCAGGCCACCCGGGCGGAGCCATGAGCTCCATGGACTTTGCGTATATCCTGTTTTCTGAATTTCTGAACTTCGATCCTGACGACAGCCAATGGGCGGGTCGCGACCGTTTCATCCTAAGCGCTGGCCATGAGTCAATGCTCCAGTACTCACTGCTCCACATGATGGGTTGGCTTTCCATGGATGAACTAAAACGATTTCGCCAACTTCACAGCCAGACTCCCGGCCACCCTGAAAACACTCACACAAGAGGCGTTGAATGTACAACGGGACCTCTTGGTCAAGGGGTTGCCATGTCTGTCGGGTTTGCCATTGCCGCTCGCCATTTAGCCGCAACGATCGATGCCAAACTTTTTGGCCATCGGATTTATGCGTTGATGGGAGACGGCTGTATGCAGGAGGATGTCACTCTTGGTGCTGCATCACTTGCTGGTCACTTAAAGCTAAAAAATCTAATTTGGTTCTATGATCGCAATCGCCAGCAAATTTCGGGCCATATTCAACGCGCTACTAGCGATAATGAGGAACTCGTATTCAAAGGTTTTGGCTGGAATGTGACCACAATCGATGGACATGATCACGCGGCCATCCGTAAGGCAATCTCATCCGCACACGGGTCAGATCGCCCTACTTTGATCATTGGTGATACGGTCATGGCCAAAGGATGCGCGACCCAAGAGGGTGATCATGAAACCCACGGCGCACCACTGTCTAGTGACGAGCGCAAGAAAACAAAAGCAAAACTTGGCATCCCAGAGGACACAGATTTCTACTGCCCTGTGTCTGCTATAGCCCACTTCCAGCGACGATTTTCAACCCTGCGTCAGGGCGCCCAACACTGGCGCGCTAACGTACAGCAGAAAATGAAAGACAGTGCTTTTGCAGCCAGCTGGGCTAAATACTTTTCCAAGGAAGATTGGTCAAAGCTCACCTTAATACAGTGGCCAGGCGCAAGCAGCATTGCAACTCGCAATGCGTTTGGCGATGTTCTCAAACAATGGGCCGTTGAAATTCCAAACTTGATGGGCGGTAGCGCCGATCTGGAACCGTCAAACATGACGGGAGCCTTTGCGAAGGCTGTCGGTGACTTCCAGGCAGAAACACCACAGGGGCGCAACCTTGCGTTTGGTGTTCGCGAGTTTCCTATGTCAGCCATCACTAATGGCATGGCTCTTCATGGCGGAGTCATTCCGTTTGATGCAACATTTCTGACGTTTGCCGACTATTCTCGACCAGCTCTGCGGCTTGGAGCGATACAGCAGGTTCGCGTGATACACGAGTTCACCCACGATAGCTTCTACCTAGGAGAGGACGGACCCACCCACCAGCCCGTCGAGCACCTCATGAGCCTTCGTGTCATGCCAGACCTTTATGTCATGCGACCAGCAGATGCGCGCGAAACCCAAATCATGATGCACGAGGCTCTTAAGATCGATCGCCCCAGTGCAATTTGTTTGTCTCGTCAAAAACTCCCAGTACTAGAGTTATCTCCAGAGCAAGAAGCCGACTGCCGCAAAGGTGCTTGGATTGTTGCGGAAGCGACCCCTGCCGACATCGTAATTTTTGCCACCGGGTCAGAGGTGTCTCTTGCCATAGCTGCAGCTAAAGAGCTCCCAACACTGCGGGTTAAAATTATTTCCATCCCTTGCTGGGAGCTATTATTCAAACAAGACTTAAAGTTTCAAAACAAGATACTAAACCCCGCATGTGACCGCAGGGTGAGCCTTGAAGCTGGCTCCACTTTAGGCTGGCAAAAGTTTACGGGGCTCAACGGTCTTAACATCGGGCTTGACTCATTCGGCGCCAGCGCACCCATGGAGCATCTAGCTGATGCCTATGGGTTCACACCAAAAAAGGTCGCAAAACGAATCCTGGACCACTTCAATATCAATCCAGATCAACCCTTGTCATAAGCAACGCGCGACTATGGAAGATTCAAAACATCGAGACCGCGAAGAATTGGCAGCTACGATTAAGGGGCTAACCCTTCAAGAACATCTAACGCAGAAGATGAGCCTGCGACAAAGGGATCTCGCAGACGAGTTTGCGGCCTGGCATGAACGGTTTCGCCATGAACTCGCGGCTGAGTTCGGCGCTTTGCCTCCAGACGACGATGGGGACGCCATTGATCGCTACATTAAAACCATGCGCAAAAAGTTCAGATTACGCCTTAAATAGTTCTAAGCTCTTCGCCGTCAACCTCCATCCTTTCCAAGGAGAACCATCTCATTGAACCGTAATCTAGATCTTCGCACTCTATTTTTTAACAATATACCGTCTGGCACCATGACATTTTTGGTCGCCTTGCCGTTATCGTTGGGTGTTGCAAGTTTCATGGGTGCGCCGCTACTTTCTGGTATTCTATCATCAGTTGTTGCAGGCGTGGTTGTAACGTGGCTCTCGGGAACTAGAGTGACCGTTTCAGGACCAACAGCTGGACTTGCTATGGTTATACTTTGGGGTATTCAGTCCCTCGGATCATTTGAGGCGGTTTTAACAGCATTAGTCTTAGCTGGGTTCCTCCAACTGCTGTTTAGCGCAGTTAAACTAGGATCCGTCGCAAGTTTTGTTCCGCACAGCGTCGTCCGCGGCATGCTCACCGCAGTTGGCCTCATCA
This sequence comes from Oligoflexales bacterium, assembly GCA_044360315.1. Lineage (GTDB taxonomy): Bacteria > Bdellovibrionota_B > Oligoflexia > Oligoflexales > RGVZ01 > CAMDKS01. Next base: position 11,610 of record JBIKKO010000035.1, on the reverse strand, counting down.
TGATCTTAAAGCAGATACCCCACGCCTTAGGCTGGGATGCAAACTTCTTGGGAGACGAGTCGTTTGCCTCGGAAGCACTTATGAGCACAGAAAATACATTTACTGAAATTTACCACGCAATCATCGACCTAAATCCGCTAGCTCTTGTGATTGCCACGGTCACCATAATTGTATTCCTAGCCTGCAAAAAACACTGCGCCTCTAAACCTATACTAGCAACCTACGCGCCCCCGGCAGTCCTTGCAATCGTAGCAGGAACCCTAGTTCATGAAGTTTTTGCTCTTGTGGCACCAGAACTAGACTCCCAATTCTCGGTCGGTCACTTTATTCAAATGCCACCCTTCGATATTAATCACATCACTGCAGCGCTACAACGTCACGATTGGTCTCTACTTGGCCGATCCACCACCTGGGTTGTTGCGTTGGCTATAGCCTGCTATTCCAGCCTTGAGACCCTTCTGACCGTCGAAGCCTCCGACCGCTACGATCCCAAGCAAATCCCTGCCAACGGTAGCCGCGAACTTCTGGCTCATGGGGTTGGAAACCTGATTTGCGGCTTGATCGGCGGACTGCCGATTGCAGCTGGCGTTCTTCGGACTACTGCAAATATTTACGGGGGAGCGTCATCACGGTTATCAAATCTACTGCATGGCTTACTGTTTCTGATTTTCGCCCTGCTGGGCAGTGCGCTTATCAATCGGATACCTATAGCTGCCTTTTCAGCACTGATCATTGTCGTTGGCTACCAGTTGGTGCGAGTTCAGTTCTGGAAGATTGAGTATCAAGAGGGACCGGAGCAGTTTTTACCGTTTGTCGTTACGATTATAGCTAGTGGGTTCACCGATGTTTTATCTGGTGTCGCAGTAGGATTACTTGTTGGCCTGGCCATCGTGATTCGTATGAATCATCACTCTGCCATAACCGTTGTGAGTGACGGATCCGACATCTTGGTCCGTTTTGCCAAGGACGTTACGTTTGCGCACAAAGCCTCTCTCAAGAAAATCCTACGATACATCCCTCCAATGTCAAACGTAACAATAGACGGCACCGGCGCACATTTTATCGACTACGATATTGTCGACACCGTAAGAGACTTCCGAGATGGCGCTCCGGCTCGCAGTATTAATGTTACACTTAAAAATCTTCGTTCCAAACGCATGTCAATCAGAGGTGTATTAGATGGAAAATTACAAGAGCCTTTTGCTGGCAAATAAAGCCTGGGTAAAAGAAAAACTAGCTCTACAAGACGACTATTTTGCCAACATGTCGAAGGGGCAGCAGCCACAATTTCTCTGGGTTGGCTGTTCAGACTCTCGCGTTCCCGCCGAAGAGGTCACTGGGACTGCGCCGGGAGAGATTTTTGTTCATCGCAATATAGCTAATCTTGTTGTTCATACAGACCTCAACGTCCAGAGTGTCCTTTTTTATGCGATCGAAGTTCTAAAGGTCAAAGACGTCATCGTGTGTGGTCACTACGGATGTGGAGGGGTTCGCGCCTCTATGACCAAGCAACACTTTGGCGTCATGGACCAATGGCTTCGAAATATCAAGGATGTTTATCATATGCATCGCGGCGAAATAGACGCCGCTGGCGATGAAGAGGGTCGGGTCAATAAATTGGTAGAGCTAAGCGTCCTTGAGCAGTTACATAACATCATGAAAACTCAAGTTCTACAACGGGCCTGGCGCCAGGAACAGCGCCCTACACTTCACGGCTGGGTTTTTGGGCTACACGATGGCCTACTGCGCGACCTATACCGTTTCGATCCTTCATTCACAGTTGCTGACGAGTATCGCTACGACGACGCAGCCCTGTTGAAACCAATGTAGCTCTTGCGACCCGGAGTACGAAAGCCTCAAACCGTCATGCTCCGGAGGGTTCCTTCGTTCACCACTGACCATACCCTTAAAGGCTGTCAACAACCTATCAATGCCGTTTGCAGAGAGGCGCAAATCTTGGCTCTAGGCAAGAGCGTGTTGAAAAGCTACTTGCACCACAAACTTGCTAGTGGGAATAGCTATACCAAAAAAATAAGGCCTTGAAGGCTGAGGGCCAGAAAAAAAGACGCACCAATGCATTATTGCGGAACACGACCCCACAAAAAATTGCGGTGACATTTCTGATTTGGGTTCATAAACCCGACGGGAGGGCAAGGTGTGGTGGGGAAGCACAGACTCGAACTGTGGACTTCCTGCTTGTAAGGCAGGCGCTCTAACCAACTGAGCTACATCCCCTTAGGGCCCTCTGTTATGGCAGTCGGAGGCTGCTTTGTCAACTACAGAGTAGCCTCGCAACGAGCAAAATTATTCTCAATAAAATCAGTTTATTAAAACCCAATGGAAACCCAACTCACCTCACCTCTTGAGCTAAGGCAAGAGGCGGCACAAGTTTTAGGCCAAACCTCCCTCCCCTAACTCACCAGCAGGTCCCAGGACAGCGATCGTCGAACTTACCCACCTCCCACCTAACCCTTGGCAGATGAATCATATCCACGGATTTCGTCACGTCGAGTTAGCGCAGCATGTTATACTTACGCCTTCCTATTTGTCTTTTCATGATCACAGGTATTTACCCAGTTGGAGCAAGCGGTGGCTATTGCGAGACTATTTACAGAACGACGGTTTTTGCCTTACTTCCTTACACAAAGCGCTGGTGCTCTCAATGATAATTTATTCAAAAACGCAATGGTCATCTTACTATCCTACAAAGCGTCGTCTGAAACGGCAGGAGGCGTGTTGATAAACCTAGCTGGCGGACTTTTCATACTACCGTTCTTCCTATTTTCTCCTATCGCAGGACAAATTGCTGATAAATTCGATAAAGACAAAATCATCCGCCTCACTAAGATTCTAGAGATTCTCGTTATGATCTTGGGCTGTATTGGCTTCTATTTTCAGTCAACAGCTATTCTCTTCACATCATTATTCCTCATCGGAACCCAATCAGCCTTTTTCGGCCCAGTAAAATACTCAATTTTGCCACAGACACTAAGAGACCATGAGCTGATGGCTGGTAATGCGCTCGTGGAGTTAGGGACTTTTCTTGCTATCCTAGCCGGAACCATACTGGGTGGAATCCTGGGGGCTAAAGGAAACGTGATAGCGATATCTGTCTGGATCATGGGTTTTGCCCTCTTAGGGTGGATCACGTCGCTGTTTGTTCCGAAAGCGGCGGCATCAGATTCTACCCTCAAAATTTCATTTAACTTTATAAAAGATATGAAAGATCTCATTAATGTTGCGCAGCAGCGCGAGGGCATCTTCAACACCGTGATGGCCATCTCGTGGTTTTGGTATCTTGGAGCAACGGTTATCGCTTTGCTACCATCCTACAGCAAACACTTTCTCAACAACCCAGATCCCATGGTGGCGACCGTATTGCTCGCTGTATTCTCCGTGAGTGTCGGGATCGGCTCGATTTTATCTGAACGACTGTCTCGGGGCGAAATAGAACTCGGTCTTATACCGATTGGTGCAGTGGGGCTGACGATTTCCTGTGTTGATTTGTTCTTCGTAGATGTCACAACGAGCCTGCTGGCAGTCATTGAATGGCCATGGCTTGGGATTCAAAATCTTTCAGTACCATGGCGCGTGTTTATCGACGTCGCTTGTATTGGGGTCAGCGGTAGTTTTTTTATTGTTCCACTTTACGCATACCTCCAGTTTCGATCTGACGACAAATCACGTTCACGACTCATAGCAGCAAATAATGTGTTTAACTCAATATTCATGGTGCTATCAGCAATTGCCACTATGCTTTTCTACAAAGCAGGACTTAACTCTGGCCAGATTCTGCTCGTAACAGGCATCATGAATCTCGCCGTCTGCATTTCAATTATTACAGTGATCCCTGAATTTTTCATGCGCTTCATCATTTGGCTCATGGCCAGCACTATCTACCGGATCAGATACGTGGGACGTGAAGTTCTTCCTAAAACAGGCGCTGCTGTAATAGTTGCCAATCACGTGTCATTCGTAGATTGGTTTATTCTAGCAGCGGCATGCAGACGGCCGGTGAGATTCGTTATGGACCACCATTTCTTTCAAGCCCCCGGAATAAAGGTATTTGCCGAGGCATCAAAAGCCATCCCAATCGCCCCTGCAAAAGAAGATCCTCAGGTGAAGGAAGAGGCCTTTGCTCGTATTTCAACATCATTAAGGGCGGGACATCTCATTTGTATCTTCCCGGAAGGCGCCATTACCCGCGATGGCAAGTTACAACCATTCAAACCAGGAATTGACCGGATCCTTGCCACTGACCCAGTACCCGTGTATATGGTTTCACTCAATGGACTTTGGGGAAGTTTCTTCTCCCGCGCAAAAGGTCAAGCCATGAGCGGCCTACCACGCCCGTCTTGGCGACAGATTGATGTAAAAATCCAAAAGGCTCCCGAAAACCCGACTCATAAGATACTTGAAGAAGCCTTCACGAGCACACTCTCGTAAAGGACAACTTCGCCTTGGGTCATGGATCTCGAACGAATAGCGTACCCACATCACTTGGAATCCTCGTGAGCCGGGGTAGAACCTTCTGTAAAGCTGGAGGAGCCATCATAAAACGATCTGGCTCCACGACCCAAACGTAGCGGATATTCATGATTCTCATAAACTCAAGACCGTCGCCATCTTCAGGATCTACCCCAACCCGCTCCAGCTGCCAGTAGGTCAAACGATCTGCCGCCTGCCAAACGGCAGCTGGTCCATAAAATCCAAAAACAAAATCACTCAGAATCGTCGCTTCAGCGTAGCTAGCCCCTGGAAATCTAACCTTACGATCCTCGGCAAGTTTCAGCATCTGGGGCACTTTCTCAATTGGCCCATCTATGCTTGTCGCGAAACTCTCCCAATCATGGGTGGTGGCCCTCCAAATTTTGCCTAATGAAACCTCTAATTGTGACTCAGCAAAAAATGGCATCAACAAGATGACCATCGCCACACGCCTTGAGGCCGCCGTCCATACCATCCAGCAAATCAAAAGAATTGAGAAGGAAAAAAAAGGAGAAACAAACCGATTGTAAATCTGGGCCTTATAGAAAAGTCCCCATGAAGCAAGATAGACGCAAAAACAAGCCAACAAACCCCACCAACTGACAGACAAAGCTCCCTTTACATCGTCGGTCAACTGGCTATTCCGACTGCGCCAAAACCTACTCATCAGAATTAAGATCACACCGGTCAAAAATAGCCACCAGCGACCCGGTAGACTTTTTAGAATCCCAAAAAAATTCAGTCCAAAATTTTTAAGCCCCTCTGGCTTCGATGCTATGCCTCGCCAATACTCATCAAAACGCGGACCCCAGATTGAACTCTGCCAAAACGGGGTCTGGGCGGGGTGCAAGGGGTTTTCAAAATAATACCAATTTTTGATCATCCATGGTAACAACACAGGGACGGCCAGTGCTCCTCCACACACGAGCCACAACAAGCCGGTTAAACCACCATGGCCTTTTTTCCACTCGAGATAACAACTTATGGCAATGACCGGCGAACACAATGCAAAGTGCAGCCATGTGATTTTGTACGCAAGACTACCAACAAGAAGAAAACCTACAAGCAAAGGACTCACCATCTGACTACCAAAAGCGACAAATGCCAAGCAAACTAACGCCGACATCATGATGATATAATCAGGCTTACTACTAATTAAAGCCTCATGGTCACCACTTGCAAACACCACCCAAAGAGCAAATGCGGCAGCAAGCACAACTATATTCAACCCAAAACGTTCCTTGCCCAACGGATTAAAGCCTAGGAAGAATATCATTGAGGGAACAACAATAAGCAATAGACTCAAAGAGTTATGAAACCCCTGTTGAAAGGTGTCACTGCTGGAAACAGCGCGCGCTAGCAGCCCCAAAAATTCATAGTTTCCGGTAAAAAATATTGAATCGTTGACCACTGGAAGTCCTAGATTTCCGTCCAGAGCTACCCACTTTGCGACCACCAAATGGTACGTCCACTGGTCAAAGCGATACAGGGGAAGTGCAGCATACAAAACTTCGACCCCGATACCAAACATCACCAACAACACCCAAGGCCCAAATTTCACCCGATCCGCGCCTAAGCCCCTAACCCACCGAATCATACTAAAGAAGCCTGGGGTCAACACCACGAGCAATCCACGTTCAATCCATGGAGCATTCAAACCAGATCGAATTGCTAAAAATGCCGAGAGCAGCATCAGCGCAGCATAGGTTCCCGCTACAGAATCAAGGCGACCTGACGCTCCTGGAGCACGATGTAGCAAGGCCGCTACCCTGAGACCATAACCGCAAAGAGATAAAGCAACAAAGAGCGCCAATAACGACGCCAAGATCTGCGGAAAAACTAATGGCACGTGATCACAACCATTGGCCGCCTCGTGGTATATAGTGCTGCGGCATGGCCGGCTTAAAAAATGTCTTAGGCTTCTGGAAGACGTTAAAATAAAGGATATGCCTCAACGCTGCTACGCCGTCTTTCCATGTGATTTTTTTACCTTCCATGTAGGTTCGCGGGAAATAGCTGATGGGGACCTCCATCATGCGAACCTTAAGTCGTGCCAACTTCGCTGTAATCTCGGGCTCAAATCCAAACCGATTGCTCTCTAAATTTATGTTCTTAATGATCTCCGCACGAAAAAATTTATAACAAGTCTCCATATCAGTTAAATATAAACCGCTAAGCAAATTACTCATGATGGTGAGAAGTCGATTCACCAAATAGTGAAACGTTCGATGGACCTGCGTCGCATTCTTCTTAAACCTGCTGCCAAAAACAACATCCGCTTTGTTATTGATCAGCGGAGCAATAATTGCTGGAATATCGTCTAGAGAGTATTCAAAGTCAGCATCTTGAACACCGATGACATCCCCCGTTGCCAATTCGAACCCACGCCTTAGAGCTGCTCCTTTACCATGATTTTGTGGCTGACGTTGGATGATTACGTTCGACTTAAAAGGAAACTGATTAAGAATCTCCCATGAACGGTCCTTCGAACAATCATCAACAAAAACAATTTCCTTATCGGCTAACAATTTAAGATCATCAATCTGCAATAGAAAACTCTCGAGATGAGCCGCTTCATTATATATGGGAACAACTAAACTAACCTTCATGACAGTCCTAGCTTTTTCAAAGTGAAAGACCCCTGCACTTTAACTCTAGAGCGGCAAGAATCCAACTGGAAAAACAAAACACACTTGTAATACCGCATTAATCAAAGCTAATGATTTCTTTGACGATTTCCTTCGGCCTTGGTATACCCCTCCGCATGATTGAGCATCTCCGAAAACTTCGTTTATTGTTGAACTTCGTGCAGCGCGTGATTGCGCAGCTGCTTGCAGATCTTTGGGCTTACTATCCTTCTCCCTTCCCCTTGCTGCTGCTTATAGGAGCTTTTCGTCGAATTACAAGGCGTGCGAAGGCTCTATGGCTACCCGTAGGTCGCGGGCGGCCGCCCGTTCGAGACGACGTAGTGGATTTGATTCTCGACATGAAGAGGTCGAATTGGTCCTGGGGCGCTTTGCGCATTTCTCAAGAATTGCTGTTGCTTGGCATTCGAGTTCACAAGAAGACAGTCCAACGGATCCTTAATTAAAATGGAATGGTTCCGCCGAGACCTCGCGTAACACCGCCCACTTGGAAAGCATTTATTCGGGCTCATAAGCATCTTTGGGCTTTGGACTTTACGTGCGCCATCGACATCGAGGGATTCCAGATTTTTATCCTTGCAGTGGTTGATATCCGGACGAGACAGCTTGTCGCTATCAATGCCACTCTGAGCCCCAATCGGAACTGGATCGTGCAGCAAATCTGCAACGCAGAAATGGCTGGATTTAAGCTACCTGTAGGACTCATTGCCGACAATGATGGTATATTTGGCCATTGGCTTGAAAAGGATTTTGAACGCTATTTCGGTATCAAGGTCGGCAGGACTCCACCGGGACAGCCCTGGTGCAACGGAGTTTGCGAGAGGTTTCATCTAAGCCTCAAATCGGAAGTATTAGAAAGAGTTGGGGCCTTAGACGTGGCCAACGTTCAGCGCTTGTCGGTTTGCTATCAAGAATATTTCAATTCCCGCCGACCGCACCAGGGGATTGATGGCAGAACTCCGGCTCCCCTGATCGACCTGAGTAGTCGGCAGACAAAAAGCAGTGTCATTCGATATTCCAAGACACGTGAAATCGATGGTTTGATCACAAGTTTTAAGCTTGCGGCTTAAAGCGGTAGTACACCATCACCAGGAGCGCCTAATTGTTAAAACAAAGTATGGTCCACACTCGCCATCAACCCATACACGGCGCAGGATGAGCGACCGAAATTGTGATTTTGTCTCCAACTCCAACGCAGATGGTCGAAATTTTAGCTTAAAGTGAAACTACGAGTTTACAACATCCGCTTGTTTCTTATTGATGACCGTTCTACTGATTAGGCAGCGTCACTTCTTGAAGTGACTTCAATACCGTGATGACAGAAACCGGGTTTTGCGGAGTTAGCGTCGAACACCTTCAGTTCTTGTTATTCTCCTTCGGAAAAGTATTCCGCGGCATGAATGCAGGTGACACCATGCCTTACGACCTTCGTAGGAATACGGCAAAGTAGATGGGCCTGACCTGGCATCTGAATCTTGCTCTTGCTGAGGATCGCTTGCACCTCATGAAGATTGCTGACCCAGCGATCGTCGGGTGATTCAGTCCATTTTGTTTCGAACAACTGAATCCGCCCACCAGTCATCATCAAAAAATCAATCTCACGAGACTGAGCATCACGATAATACCAGAGGGTGGCTGGCTCTTTTTGTGTTGCCAGTTTCTTGCGAAACTCTGCATAAACAAATGTTTCCCAAATGGCACCTATCAGGGGCGTCGAGATCAAAGCAGTCTCGCTTAAAGAAAGAAGAAAACACAGAAGTCCTGGGTCATTTATAAAAAGCTTTGGAGATTTAACGATCCGCTTTCCAACATTTTCAAAGTAGGGCTCTAGGAAGCTGATTTGATTCGACGCCTCGAGAACACTAAGCCAGTCTTTTGCGGTTTGAGGCTTAATCCCGACATCGCGAGCTAAATCTGACATATTCAAAAGTTGCGCGGAGCGCGCTGCACAGGCGCGAATAAACCTTTCGAAGTCGCGCAGGCTACTGACATTCAGGATTTGCCTAACGTCACGTTCCAAATACGACGCAAGATAAGATGCGTAAAACGCATTAGAATCAGCCGTCCGTTGCCGCCACAGCTCAGGATAGAATCCGCGAGCCAGAACATGGGGCCAGTCTGTATCATTGGCAAGAACTAGCTCAGCGGACGAGAGATTTTCCAAATTCAAAATCCCAGCCCTACCGGCCAAGCTATCAGAAACTTCCTTCATCAGCGTAAACTTCTGAGAACCCGTTAGTATAAACCGCCCCATGGAATGGCGCTCTTCATCAATCTTAACTTTCAGGTGACGAAACAATCCCGGAGCATACTGGACCTCATCAATGATGGCTGGTCCCTTGAACTGGGAGAGGAAAATCGCCGGCTCTCGATCGGCCTGTTCAGCCAAGCTGGGCAAGTCCAGGGACACGAATTGATGCTTCGGAAACAAGTTCCGCAGAAGTGTCGTCTTCCCGACCTGGCGCGCTCCTGTAATGACCAAGCAAGGATATTCTTGAGCCAGACGCAGGATTTTATCACCAATTATTCTTTGAATATACATACTTAGCAAGTATGTCGCTGGCGCCTGAAAATGTCAATTGTCTTTCAGTGGCTGACTATGTTTTTTGCACCATTAAGGAGAGCCGCTTGCCAATGTCCCTCACTTCCACGTCGACCACTCCGACATGCTCTACGCCGACCCAAGCGCCGATAAAATGACTCCCGGTGTCGACCCTGGTTTTTTTGCACGTCAAACTCGTTAGCAGGGCCCCAGTGACGTCACGCTTCTAATGTCCTTGGGTTTAAATTCCGCTGAGTTGTTGACGAATTGCATCCAAACTGCCCCCCCCAGTTGCATGATACTGACCCCCTCGGTTGTATCAATGTTGACCCCTGTGATTGCAGGGACTTGACCCCTGCTGTTGCATCCTTTGTAGCGCGGCCCTATTGAACCCCCTTCGAACTTATGGAGGTATGGGTATGAAAGGAAAGAGCCACGCTATGATCGACCAGATTCGTCTTTTGCACGCCAACGGGCACAAGAAAAAAGGATCGCCAGTATCCTAGGAATCTCGAAAAACAAGGTCCGCAGACACATTAGAACCGAGAGTGAGACGACGCAGGACTGCCTACCAGTTGCTACAGAGTCACCGATAGCAACAACAGCTGACTGGGAGTTCGCTCTTGGGCAAGTGGCATTGGGACGTCCGGTAAAACGGGTCTACGAAGAGATGGCGCCAGGCCTCAGTTATGCCCACTTTGCCAGAGAGCTTCGCAAGAGAAACACAAAGCCTGCTGTAGTCACGGCAGTACGTCTTCACCATGAGCCTGGTGAGAGGGTTCAGGTCGACTACTGTGATGGCATCCCTATCTATAATCCCAAGACAGGTACGGTGACTAAGACCCAGTTCTTTTGCGGGGTCTTACCCGCAAGCTCGTATGTGTACGGCGAGTTTCCTGAGTCACAGAAGTCTCACGACTTTATCCGCTCTCATGAGAGAATGTGTGCCTACTATGCGGCGTGTCGAAGTACGTGGTCCTCGACAATCTGAAGGCAGGGGTTACAAAAGCTCACCGTTACGATCCTGATATCAATCCTGTCTATTGCGACTTCGCCAACCATTGCGGTTTTGCAGCCTTGCCTGCTCGTCTACGCACGCTGAGGGATAAGGCTGCAGCAGAAGCTACGATTGGTGTGATTCAAAGAGATTTCTTTGATCGGCATCGCAACACCAAGTTTTATTCGCTGGCAGAACTAAACATTGCATTTCGCTGCTACCTGAACGACTTGAATAGCCGCGTTATGGTGGACTACGGGGTTTCACGCGCCGAACGATTTGCTGTGGAGAAGCCGCTGCTTGGTCCCGTCCCAGCAAGCTACGAGATGTTTGAATGGAAGGATGCCAAGGTCCATCCCGACTGCTGTATTGAGTTAAAGACTTCCTTTTATTCGGTACCCCACATACATGTCGGTAGGGAGGTCCGAGTCAAGTTTAACGAGATGGTGGTAATCATTCTCGACGAGTCCGGTCTTGAAACCCTTGCCGTTCATCCGCGCAAGGAAAAGTACAAGCCGTCGATTGTTGACGAACATCTTCCTCCCAACAAGGTCCAAAGGTCTTGCTTCGATGTTATTCGTATAGAGCGTTTTGCACAGTCGATTGGTCGCGAAACCGGCGCATACGTCACGTGGCAGTTTGAGTCTGAGCGTTACCCCTTGCGAGTGCTCAGACGCATGGAAGGGCTTGTGCGATTTTTTGAGACAAGCCAGGTAGGGAAAGAAGCGATGGAATACGCAGCCGTCAGAGCGATCCAGTTTAGAAAGAAAGATCTCAAGTTTTTTTCGGACTGCGCGCGATCCTTCAAGCCAGGACGCGAAAACCTACACGTGGTCACCTCTCCCAAACGGGAGTCGACAAACGCTGCCGCAGCGTACTCGCCGGCGAAGCCACCTATGGGCGGCGTTGGCCTAAGGGGTCAAAAATTTATGCGGCCG
>JBIKKO010000317.1:0-2705 GCA_044360315.1 Oligoflexales bacterium | reverse complement strand
CTACAACCTCACCGACCCCAGTTTGGATCGACCGCTCAGAGCTGTACCCGTTGCGAATCGCTGCTACCAACGATTGCGAGCCATTAACGAGTGAGAGTTAGGATTGCACTTCAGCCTCAACTGCTTGTTGCGAAAGGGTCTGAGCACCTCTTCGAAGAACATCGGTGAGAACGTCAGAAGTCTGTGGAGCTTCATTGCGCAGTTTAGTAATGTTTTCCACGGCGTATGTCTCCATCAAAATTGTTGTTTATTGGCTGATGAAGCTTACGCCACCTTTCCTCTCAAACACAAGATTCAGTTATATCTCGGTACCGACTGCTGCTATCCCAACCGAAACTTGCCGTTATTTTTTCGACACACCATCTTGCGGAAACAACTCCACAAGATGGTGCTCCAAGTTTAACTCTATGTTGGTGTTAACCACCACCACCCAAAAGTGAAGTTTTCTTAACCATTGCCATAGTTTGATCAGTGATTAAGCGGCTCATCCTAGCCATCGGCACCACTTATTGAATACAAGGCTGTCTAGAAAAGATTTGGGCCTAGAGATTATCGGTCTCCAGGCCCACTTGGTTGTTTGCAGCAGCCAAAAAGGGCAAACAAACAACGACTCTCAACGAACCGTTGTCTTATCAGAACTTTGGCTGCTGTCCAGTTGTTTTTTTGGATTGGTTGTCAATGGATCTAGGTTTTATGGCCGTAAATCGGGTCGAATTAAAAGATTGAAATCGCCTTTACCGTCATATATCATCATATTTGACGAAAGAGGCGATATGTACGCTAGATTTTTAGAAAACTCGGTAACCACAGCAAAGAAGTCAATCCTACTTCTTGGACCCAGGCAGGTAGGAAAGTCCACCCTCCTTCGTAAAATACACCCAGAAAGTCTCACGTTTAATTTACTTGATGCGGGTTTATTTCGCCAGTTAAGCGCAGATCCCACATCCCTTCGTCGTGAGGTGCTTGCGCAAAAGCGTAAAGATAATGTCGTCATAATCGACGAAATTCAGAGGCTTCCAGAACTCATGAACGAAGTCCACCTCATGATTGAAGAACACAATATCCGATTCATTTTGACTGGTTCATCGGCGCGCGCTCTGCGACGTAAAGGCGTTAACCTTCTTGGTGGCAGAGCGCGCATTCAATTTATGAATCCTTTGACGTCAAGTGAAATTGGTACAAACTTTGACCCGGTAAGAGCCATCAATCACGGTCTTTTGCCTGCAATTTACGACTCCAGCTCGCCCGACGACGATCTACGTGATTACTGCGGAACTTACCTGAGAGAAGAGGTAGCCGCAGAGGGCTTTATACGGAATATTCCCTCATTTTCCAGATTTCTTGATGTGGCAGCTAGATCGAGCGGCACCATGCTAAATTACACAAACATCGCCAGTGACGCCCAGGTTAAACGAACAACCGTTATTGACTATTTTCATATTTTACGCGACACCCTCCTTGGGTTTGATTTGGAACCATGGATCAAATCAAAAAAACGTAAAGCAATAGCCACCAGCAAATTTTATTTTTTTGACCCCGGAGTACAACGACACCTTGCGGGAATTGATCTTATTAGGCAAAAAAGTCCCCTGTTCGGTCAGGCCTTTGAACACCTAGTGTTTAGGGAGCTTCGGTCTGGACTTGACTACGGATTAGCAAAATCACTTCATTATTGGCGGTCAACCTCAAATCTCGAAATAGACTTTTTGCTTGACGAATCAATCGCCATTGAATGTAAATCCGCATCTACTATCCGCAAAGATGACCTCAAAGGCTTAATAGCCATTGGAGAGGAAAAGAAAAGCATCAAAAAAATATTAGTAGCATTTGTTGAAAGACCACAAATAACCGATGACATTCACATTTTACCGTGGCGATATTTTTTAGAAAAATTTTGGAATAATGACTTGCGTGATTAAAGAAGAATTCGCACCTTGTTCGCCAGACACGCAATAAATTTTAAAGCAGACTGTCGATGGAGCAACTATGAATTTCACTTGACGTTCAAAGCAGTCTAGTCTGGGGTTTCAATTCAAAGGATTAAAAAAAGGGCTCTGTCCGGATTCCCCAAAAGAAATAATGTTTAATTACAGGGGCATAGCAGCGTAGCATTTTTCGCTTTCGCTCAACAAAAAATGGCGCTTCTCTTCGGGTTCCAGAAAATGAAACCATACCCGGGAGAAGCGCCATGAATAATGCTATGCAATTTATCGCAAAACTGTTTCGATTCAAGGGATATTTGAAAGTCGTGGACTTCAAAATTCAAAAATTACAACAAGATCCTCGAGATACTGGTCAAGCCGTACAAGAACGGGTGCCGCTGCACCAAATGCGGTCGGCGCTGCAAAATCATTGGCTGAGCTAAGGAAGTTCGTATTTGGCGCGACCTTCCCATTCACGGTATCTGCGTCTATCTGGTATACCGCCCGCGCGAGGTGCAGTGCCCGACTCACGGGCGAGTTCAGGAAAATATTCCCTGGGCGGAGGGGCAAGCGCGTGTCACTTACCGTTTCGAGTACGCGCTGCTGCGCTTTGCTCAACAGATGACACAAAAAGCTGGCGCTGAGCTGCTCAAAAAACCAAAGTCGACGTTCTCTGACTTGCTGCACCGACTCGTCACTCGCGTTCGCAATGGCCATAAAATCCGTGGACTCACGGTGCTCGGAGTCGATGAGATCGCATACTGTCGAGGACACAAATATGCT
>JBIKKO010000316.1:0-2712 GCA_044360315.1 Oligoflexales bacterium | reverse complement strand
CAGCTTAGCACATTAAACAGCATCACAATAAAACCACGGTCTTCGTCACCGTCAAGGCTACCCTCATTCTTCGGCGGCTTTCAGCCGGCCATTGACCGCGACGAAGAACTCGCGGTTGGCTTGCCATGATGCGTTGAATGCGTAAATCTGCGGCATGCGACGACTTTGAGTTCCAATCCTCTCACAAAAGAGCGCCAAAAATTTCCTATTGATTTATTGGACGAGACAGGTGCATGCGGGGTAGAATGACATCTTGACTGTGACAGGGCGGAGACAAGATGTTCTGAAGGCTTTGAAGTTGTTATTATTTTACCTAGAGCCCGCCTCGCATCAATCTGATGGCGATTTTGACACCTAGAAGTAAAATTTTTTAGCACAAAGTTTTAAACATATATCAGTCAGATCAGGCCTTTTTACTTTCTACGCTACGGCCAGGCCCAGGATCACATCAATAAGTTAATCTCTGGGGGTGGTTGGGATATGGAACTAACTGAAGAGGGATTACTTGTAGGTCAAAAGGCTGCCAATCTAAACAAGGCAGGTTCCACTCGTGAATAAGTATGCATCCTCGATGCGCGTAGCTTTTGTGTTATCAATTCAGCTTTGTGCACTGTTCAGCGCCCGCAATGCATACGCAGGGGAGTCGAGGCGACGTCCAATCATATTGCAAGATGTCAGGATCTTTTCGGGAACCGGGGAATCCATCGATGACCACATGGAGGTCAAGATTGAAAATGGTGTCATTACCGACGTTGGTAGGAACATGGACGTTAAGGGCGCACGCGTTCTAAAGCTGCAAAACCGGTTGGTGATTCCTGGACTCATTGATTCCCATGTTCATTTGAAATCAATACCAGGAGCGGTTCAGCGGCAAGACGATAAAGATGCAACGAGGAAGTTCTTCGCTCAACAAATGAGGTCCTATTTGGCAAGTGGAGTTACATCCGTTTTGGATGCGGCAGCGACTCCGAGTCTTGTGCGGATGGTCAATGATTACTCGGCTTCGGGTGAGTCGGGTCCTACAGTCTATTATCTGACACCGTTTGTAACGCCGAAGGGAGGGTATTTCTCAACTCCGGAACTCAGAACATCTGCGTACTCAGACATGAATGGACCTGTTGGCGGTTCTGAGGACTTGACGGCTCTTTTTGGCAGGAAAAGAGGCCAAAATGAAGTTGGTGCAAAAGTTACTTTTGAAGATGGCTTTGGCCCAGTGGCCGTTTGGCGAACATTCGACAAAACCATGCGTGATGCCATTTTGTTCGAATCCCGGCAGCGGGGTATACCCCTTTTCATTCACAGTATGAAAGAAGCTATGACTGCTATGGCGCTCGAATTGAGGCCAAGAGGCTTGATGCACGTCGGCTTTCATCGCGGTAAACCCTCCGCTGGATTGTTGAGGGATTTAAAAGCGAGTGGAGCATCAGTGGTCAGCACCCAGGCTGTCTTTGACATGCCACTTGTTGAATACGAGACGGACCGCCTTAATGATGCGTGGGTGCAGGCGTTGGTTCCACGACAACAACTTGATACGGCAATGAGTCGCGCTGCAATCGACAAATGGCGGGAGACGATGGTTGGTGTGAATACTCCCACCTGGATCTCTGGGTTTGTTGTGCGGATGATGACACCTGCTTTTTACAACGAACGCGAGATTCGATCCCAAAGAGACGCGACGAAGGCGGCCCTCAAACAAATGTACGATACTGGAATTCCTGTTGTAATGGGGTCGGACGCCGGGTGTTGGCCGCTGATTCCCTTCATGTTCCATGGTGTCAGTTCGATTCGGGAAATGGAGGTCATGGTTGAGGCTGGGATTCCTGTAGTCGAGGTGATACGCGCAGCGACTTTCAATGCAGCTCGCATGATTGGAGTCGATAGCAGTGTCGGCTCCATAGCGATCGGAAAGTCCGCAGATCTCGTTGTCTATGATATCGACCTCTTTCGCGACACAAGAGCTATGCGAAGACCTGCGTACGTCATGAAATCAGGTGTGATACGCACCCCCGATGAGTGGCTTCATGGTTTGGAGCGGAATCGATAAATATGCGTCATAGAATACAGAAGCACGTTCCAAATTTTCCACGCCCTAGCGCTGGTGGATAAGATGTTGGGTTTGGATACCAAACTGCACTTTGCCATGACCGCCGATCGCACAAATCAAATTCAACCCAGGACATCTCCTCATATTGAATTCTTTTCATATGCGCGTTGAGGAGATCGTTGTTGAATTGAATAATCGTGCACTCGTCTCCTTGAAATGCATAGCGGCCATCTTCAAGCACAGGAACGGAAGTGCCGGGCACAAGGATTTGGAGTTGTGTATGTGGCGCGCGTGATGACGGCCCGAAATGCGACTTAAAAACTAGAAGTTTGTTGCCGCTTTCGGTTGCCCCTAATATTTGCGAGCGCTGCAAAGTTTGATCTACAGCCGCCGCACTCATGCAACTAAAAAAATTAAATGGCTTACCAAAAGACGGGCGATTATTTGCACGGTCCCGTTGTGATTTCTCGTTTCTTTGGCGTAGAAAATTCTTCGAAAAACGCTGTCACTTTTACAATGCCTTCCTCGAGTTTGCTCAACGAAACACGGCTAGTCACCTGATGGACAGGACTAATTCCCGTACATGTAGAATACCAACTGAACTTCTCAATTGGCTCGAGAAATTCGCGGTCATCGGGCGAACAGTAGCGGATCTCGTAACCGCCTCT
>JBIKKO010000329.1:0-2715 GCA_044360315.1 Oligoflexales bacterium | reverse complement strand
ATTTAAACAAAAACGGCCCAGATGCAGGTGGTTTTGTACAATATAGCGTAGAAGAAATAGCCACTATACCTGAAAGTCATTTATTTACATGCCCTCATTGCTCAGAGAAGTTTCCTCATCCAACTAAGGTAATTAATCTAAGTAAATGAGTACCCATGCAGCTGTAGAGCTTTGCCCCTTATGCTATAAACCCCAACTGGTTTTGTGTGCAGATGCGTACTGGTATAGTTAATCAGACAGCTTGGTTATTACTAAGTTTTTTTATTTATTTGGTCAGATTCTAAAAGAGAAAGAATCGCCATAGGTATCAGCCAGGCTCTGAAGGCTTCTGTAGGTTCTAGCATACTACTAGGCCATGCAAAGCCCCACTTTGCCTGGCTCCTCACTTAAGGAGTTCTTATGCTTTATATGTTAAGCATTCTAGCACTGCTAAACCTAGACTTAGAGCCCGCAGCACTTACAGCCTGTAACGAAACCGGAAGCTCTTTCTACGAAGGCGCACTAGTGCTTCAAGTAGCAGTAAACCGCAGTAAGCGGTACCACACTAAATTAAACGAGGAGCTCACAAAGCCCTACCAGTTTAATACAAAGCCCTGTGCTACAACAGAGCTACACTACCTTCTAGCCTTTTATGCCCATAGAGACATGCTACCCACGCCTAGCGTTGTTAAGCAGAATTCTGTATTATATTACGACTCTCAGTGGAGCCAGGATAATACCCACAGAAAATGCCCTGGCTATACCATAGGAGATGTTTGGGAGTATGCTGGACTAGTGCCGGTGTACCGCTCTGCTCTAAACCACATATTCTACACACCTATGGATAACAAGCCAGGATGCCCAGTAGATTTTGTACCTACAAAGAAGTATCTCAAGTTCAAAAATGGAATACAAAAATTTAAGAAAGCTGACAAAAGAAATACTATTAGAAGACTTTAAGAAGTTAAAGCTTAGACAGGTACTTCAAACAGCTTTAAGCGTGCCAGAGTCTGTTATAACTAATGAAATATCAAATACTGATTATATACTAGGTACTTGGGATTGGGATCTAGAAAACGACAGGTTACTAACTCTACAAATAGCGCACATACCCGTGCTCGTAGTGCCAAGCAGCGCTACCAACAAGCGCGAGCTAGGCACTAGAGTAACTTATTCCTTTTATATAGCTCCGAGAGAGCCAGGCCTGCCTATGAAGGCCCAAGAAGTAATTGCTATATATCGCTCAGACTATTCAGATAGCCCTCATATGCTAATAGCCCATAAATATAATCTAGAATATTGCTATACTAGGCTAGAGCCTAACCCAGAATTGCTAAGACACGATTTAGACCCTGGTACGCATGAAGTAGATTATGACTTTAATCTCTTATTTAATATAAGCCCCTACAGGGAAGAAGAAGACGTAGAAAACACCCAAGTAGTGCTAGCCACGCTTAGCATTGCTGCAGAGTATTTAAATATAAGCCTAGAGCATCTTAAGGATTTAGCAGAACTAAACCATTTAGGCTTTTTATCCCATAATAACACGGTATTACTAAACCCAGACCAGGTAAGGATTTTAACCAGATTTTTATGCAAAGACAAACCACAACCGTAGACTTAACCAAGGCTATCAAAGAAGCTACAGTTTTATTCCCAGTACTAAGTAGTTACGGAGCAGTAGATGCCCTAAGAGAAGCTATGTATTTAGACCTAGCTAATTCAGGCCTTAAATCAGGTATAAACTACTGCATATCCAATGGGCCCCACCCTCCTTCAAACTTAACCTGCGGGGTGTACTGTGATGATAGAGGCCGCATTATTTACAATGCTCAACCATATTTAGTAGACTACGAATCCGAGGCTAATTTGTACTTAAGCGCTGACCAGAATTTAGTATTATCAGAGAAGGTGCATTTTAGATACCCAGACCCGCTAGCCCCAGCAATTTACCCTAAGCTGGTAAGTATATCCGTAGTAAAAAAGACTAACCTTCTATTAAATAACCCTGAGCTCTGCCCTACTGATCGCAGAATTACCTATATAGATATTTCTTTTAGCACCTCTGCTACCGAAGTAATAACAAGTATACAATACTATCCATACAGTAAACGCAAGGACGAGCGTAGCCTTGCCCCAGACGGCGTAGCCTTGCTTAGCAATATTTTATCAGGTATTAAAAACACTAATGTAGATGAAATAATAACACTAATGGCAGTGGATCATCTAAGCCTAGCAGGAATACAGGCAGATCCTAAAACCCGCCAAGACCTGCAAGCCATTGCACTTACTTTATGTTAGTGCCCTTAAGCAGAAAGACCGCAGTACCGCTATGCCCACATATCTATACTTACTAAAATCAGGAGACCTATGCAAAATAGGTATTACCGACAATTTAGATAAAAGACTAAGAACCTATACTACACATAACCCCAGCTTTGAGCTATACAAAAGCTACATAACCGACAAAGCCCAGGCAATAGAAGTAGCAGTTAAAGCAACCCTAAAAACACAGCAGGTTCCAGGCAGGTCAGAGTGGTTTACAACACCCATTGATGCAGTGCACAGGCTAGTTCAGTATTTGCTAGAGGAAAGCTACAAGCAAGCACCAGTAGCTTCTAGTACCGGAGATTTATTAGCGGAGTCTATGCTTGTAAGCACTCTTATGATGGACCACGCACCTGCTACAGGAGACGATACGCTTGCTCTAAGTCTTTTAATTAAATACCTAAAAAA
>JBIKKO010000315.1:0-2719 GCA_044360315.1 Oligoflexales bacterium | reverse complement strand
ATAATCTTTGATAACTCCGGGATCGAAGCTCCGGAGCTGTAAGCACTGGCGACCATGTCCCTTAGATCTTGCGGGCAAGGTCCCCTCTTCGTACGCTTTGCAAACCGCTCCTTTAGCAGCAACATCGATGTAGACAACTCATCTTGAACCATCCTCACATGCACCTCCTGTAATCCAGACACTAGCGTCTGGTTACAAAAACCTTAGGCGGCGGGATAAAAATCATCAACAAGTGCAGAAAGAGTGGCTACAGTGATCGCGTCATCCGCAATCATTCTTGCGCCGCAGGCGCGCACCTCGGTGTCGACACCCACTGTTTGAATTTTAAAACAGCCAATAGGGCCAATAAACTAATTTATTTTTAGTGTCGACGCGCGGGACGCCTCCGTAAAAAATAATCCCAAACGGACATTTATTGCTGCGAACAAAGTCACTGATCATTCGAGTGTCAATACTTCCAGATTCATTGTTTGATTTCACTTCTATTGGAATGATTCGCCGACCGATGGTGAAGATGAAATCGATTTCTCCTGGTTTAAATTTAACTTTGTTATTTACATCGACAGTGTAGGGCTTGAAATAGTTAATGTGCGATTTTAGAGGAACGAATTGAGACAAGTACGCCAATCTACTGTGAATCATTCCCTCAATACGAAATCCGAGGTTACGTTCGTCCATGTTGCCCGATAAGTAAGACACAATTCCAGGGTCACAATAAGAGTACGAGATTAAGTAGGATCTTTTTTGATCTGATTCATCAAAAAATGGTCTTTTTTCATATAAATATCCGTGTCCCTTTAATTGCGCCACAATTGTATTGATGGGCTCTCGCCTTTTAAGTCCTGTTCTTTGAAACAGACCCTGATATGAAAACTCTTTTGAATGCTGCTTTGCGAGATCTGTAAGAACTAAGTCAAACAGATTATGATTGTCGGTGAATACAGGTAAAAATCCTCGTTCCACAATTTTTTGAATTTCACTCAACGATTGAAGTTCGTCGTCTGCAAGAAAACTAAGAGGAATTCCTCCGAGCTTTAAGTAACGTGTAGAATGATCCTCTACTGAAGTGGTCATCGCTAATTGCGGTACATCTAAGTCTTTTAATGTTTCACCTCTCCATATGAATTCAAAAAAACCAAGAGCATGACGCATTTCGAATTCGGATATTGATCCCAATATTTCAGGCATTGAAAACGGCTGCAAACGAATAAACGTTGCTCGTCGTTGAAGTCGCTTTCGAGCTTCGGTCGATAAAAATTCTGGGTTTGATCCCGATACAATAAAATGAATCTCACCATGGTCGAACGAATATTTTAAAGCATCAAAGATCTCTTCACATTTTTGGACCTCATCAATAAACAAAATAGATTTTTTAGATGTTTTAGACCTGACAACATCAAATAGATACTTCGAGTCTTTTCGAATAGACTCGCGAAAAATCACGTCATCACCAGTAAACGAAAAAACCTGAAACTGAAACGTGCCAATTAATTTTTGTATCAGAGTGGTCTTTCCGCAACCAACGATCCCGGACAAAATGAGGCCTTGAGGCTTCTCATTCTCAAATAGGGCAGCAATATACCCCTCAATTTCTCTTTTAATATAAATAGTTTATCTCCATATAAGAGAATCTACAGAATATCTTACATCTTCTCTAGAGAATTAGCAATTTTTTATGCAATTTCTCCGAGACCTGAGTGAGCATCGACTCATCCCTTTAGCCCAAATTCCTCGAACCTACCTTTGCAACGGCGCATAGTTGCCGCCTTGGCCGGACCGGTTTCAGCGTTGTCGTTTTGTAAGTGTTTTATTGATACAGGTGTGAGGTCCCGGACGAAATGGCATCGGTACACTTGATTCATCGGTGCTGTCAAAATCCTCTGGCACACTTGCCTCGCCTGATGCATCGACGAAACCCTTATTTGCAAATAGTTTCGCGAGCCTCAAATAAATCATCTCTAGCACATCAAACATCGATTCCTGGCTCGTATGCTTTGTCAAAACGAGATCACCGTAGCCTTTTGGTCAGTTAACATGATGTTTGAACAAATTGCAGCTGAACGCGTCGCAGGAAAATACCTCTCTGCCATTAAACGTCTCGTAAAACCAGACGTCATAGTCCTCGACGACTTTGGCCTTCGAAACTAAACGCACGAGGAGGCCGTGACACTGCTCGAAATCCTCGAAGAGCGCTATACAAAGTCTGTCGTCATGGTAACCTCTCAAGTCGAACCCGCGGGGTGGAGAGGTCTCTTTCAAGATAGCGTCATCAGTGACTCGATCATCGATCGCCTAACAGGACCAAGCGACAAAATCACATTAACAGGTGAATCCTTCAGGAAGTCGAAAAAATCAGATTGACCCCCTGTGCCGAGTAGCGTAACACCATACACTCAGCCGTCGCCCAAAGGGCTCCGGAGGGGTCAACCACCGCAAGCGGTGGGGTCAGCATCGATGCAATTCAGCATTGGTAGCTACATTTGAAAATATTTTTGTTTATGAGGGCAAGCCTGGGCACGAGAGCCGGCTCGGATAGTCCATGGTTAAAAAACCGATATTTTCTCGTGGTGGTTAACACCCCCCGGGATCTTAGTGAATCTTTGAGCCCTGAGTCCCCCTGCGCACCTAAGGTTTTGCGTCGCTGGATATCCATTAATCCCAGGACCCAATCCGCAGAAAGACGCGAAAAGAACACGCGGACTTCCATCGGCCCACGTAA
>JBIKKO010000314.1:0-2723 GCA_044360315.1 Oligoflexales bacterium | reverse complement strand
CATTCGACTACCTGGAAGGAAAGCGATGATTTTCCTATCCAACGGTAATCCTAAATAATTTGGTTCAATCTTGATCTTACTCATTCGGTCCAAATGGGGCGAACCCACATACACGTAATTGACACCGTGCCGGAGAAAATACTCTTCCTCAAACGGCAAAACACCAAGGACTGCGGCAAAGTTTTCTCGCAGCAATGCCACACGGCGCTGCCCCCAAGCCCATACCTTAGGGGCAACATACTGATAAACTGGAATACCTCGCAAATGCAACTGCTCTGCAATTCGAAAGTGAAATCCTGGAAAATCGACAAGGATTGCAAATGATGGACTCATCCGGTCTACCCATGCCATCAAACGCTGCTCAAGCATTCTGATGTCGATGACCTTTTTTGCAACCTCCATCACACCCATCACCGAAAGTTCAGATACGCTCGCGATAGGGT
The DNA here is from genome assembly GCA_044360315.1 of Oligoflexales bacterium. Classification (GTDB taxonomy): domain Bacteria; phylum Bdellovibrionota_B; class Oligoflexia; order Oligoflexales; family RGVZ01; genus CAMDKS01. Next base: position 2,280 of record JBIKKO010000314.1, on the reverse strand, counting down.
AAACACCGGCTCGCAGCATCGTTTCTCCGGCAATGCCAGCCGCTTCAAATTCTGGGGCAATGGCTCTCAGTGAGTGGACCAAATCCGCGGCCAGCAAATCACCTGATGGCTCTCCAGCTGAAACAAGAAACGACTTCTTCAGCGACATAATCCACGTTCGCTACTCTTCAAGAATTGCAGCCATATCGAACGAACCTCACACTCAGGCACCTCGCTCAAAATTTTGCCTATTGCATCTTCAAGAGTTAAATTTGAATCAAAAATTATGTGATACATTGATTTGATCACCTGGAGGTCAGTATGACTCATTCCAAGACGCCTCAAACCAACAACATTCAAACCGTTCATCCGAGCACGATCACCATGCACCATACCGAACGGAACAACATCTTGGGTAACTTTTGAGCCTGCGGCAACCATGGCTAGCCGACCAATTCGACAAAACTGATGAATCCCGGATAGCCCTCCGAGTACTGCACCATCATCAACCACAACATGGCCGGCTAAAGCAACGTTGTTGGCAGCGATTATACGATTACCAATAACACAATCATGAGCCACATGGGTGTAAACCATAAACAGGTTATCATCCCCTATAATGGTTTTGCCACCGCCGCCTTCTGTACCCAATGACACATTGCAGTATTCGCGAAACATATTGCGGCTGCCGATCACTAAATGGCTGTCTTCACCTTTGAACTTCAAGTCCTGGGGGCGAGAACCCAAACTTGCAAACGACGATATAAGATTATCCGAACCCATCGTTACACGGCCTGTGACGACCACATGAGATTGTAGCTCTGATCGGTCACCCACAACGACCTTAGAACCGACAATGGAGAAAGGCCCAACCTTAACTCCTTGACCCAAACAAGCACCACTCTCAACGATCGCCGTAGGATGTATTACTGTTGCAGACAAATCAGACTTCATATGCTCTCACTTCATCAGCGCACTAAATTTAACAGTAGAAACCTCAGCGCCATCAACTGTCATGACGGCCTCAAACCAGAAAAAAGCCCCGCGATGCCGCGTTAGCGTAATCACATAGGTTAAAACATCTCCCGGCACCACTGGCTTCCTAAATCGCGCCTCAGTAATTTCCGTGAATAAACACTCTGAGAGGCCTCCGCGACTGAGCGCTCCCAAAACCGCCGCAGCCTGTGCTGCACCCTCAACGATGACAACACCCGGCACAATCGGGTTGCCTGGAAAATGACCTTGAAGAGCGGGATCGCTAATGGTTATGTTTCTTATCGCAACAATACGTTCGTAGGCTGTTGCCTCAAGAACTCGATCAATAAATAAAAATGGATACCGATGTGGAATCGCTTTTTGAATCGCCACCACATCCATTGGCATTTTGACATCCATGACCTGGGTCTCCACACTATGTCCTTAAGTTATTTCTTTTTTCCGTAAGCTTGAATGACATCTTTGGTTAGATCCACAGGCTGATTTATGTAGAGCAAGCCCGCATTGTTGATTTCAAAAACAGCATCCAGAGACTTCTCTTTGGCCATCTTCTGTACTAAACTTTCCACTTTCGCTGCAATTCCTTGAGTCGCTTTTTGTTCATCACCCTTCACCGAATCGCGGAAGGCCATTTCATCGTTGCGAAGGGCGAGAAACTTCTCTTGAAATTCCTTTTGCTTGTTAAGTCTAGCCTCTTCGCTCATCAAGGCGGATTGGGTCTGCCAGTCCTTATTCATTTTGTCCAACTCCTCGCGACGCTTGTTGAACTCTACTTCTTTTGCTTTAATCTTCTTCTCAAGTTCGGCTCGAGCGGACTTACCCTCCTCGACGTTTAATATGATCGCCTGCATGTCTATGATTCCAAGCTTTGCGCCAAGTGCCGTCGCTGACATCATTAAAGCACCAGAAATTCCGATTAGTTTCAAGAAACCCGACATAAATTCACCTTCTTTCTTCTCAGATAAACAAACTCAAATCAAACCACTACGTCATACACGAGATACCAGGAATCAAAATCCAATACTGAAGATCGGCTCAGGATCGCCCAATTTACCGTCTATGATTGGATAAGCCCATTCAAACCTAAATGGAGCAATCGGCGTTTGCCAACGGAAACCAAAGCCTACGTCCTTATAAAGCCCCTTCAGCGACAATGCTTCAGTGTCATCATAGACGCGACCCCAGTCAGCGAACAAAAGTGCCTTTATCCCTGCCTCTGGAATCAGCGGCACGAAATACTCAAGCTGAATCAGCATCTTCTTATCACCACCCCGATTGTATTCTAGAGGTTCAAATCCTGGACCA
>JBIKKO010000143.1:0-8740 GCA_044360315.1 Oligoflexales bacterium | reverse complement strand
ATGAATTTGATCGATCGACGGTGGCGTCGTGCCTAGATAGTCGGAAAATTTTTTAGCTTCATGCTCAAGAAGTATTTTAAGGGCGGTAGCGGGCCGACCGTCGTCACACACGGACTCTGAATATGCACTAATTAAAGACTCGGGATCGGCTTGTGAAATGGACGGTGACTTAAATTCGGTTTGAATTGTGCTGATCGGCCGATCCTTGATGAGCCGGTGTGCGGCTTGCAAATTTTGAATGGCTTCTTTGATCGATCCCTGCTTAAGTGCCACAATACCGAGCCCAAATCGAGCGCGCCATGTGAGGTTAGGCGTGTGAAGACGCTCGGAATCTTCAATCGCCTTCGAGATCACGCGTCGTGCATCATCAAATTTTTCTTGAATTACCTTGATGTCAGCCTCTACCAGCCGCGAGAAAACGTTGGCGTAACCTAGACCAGAGGAGTCATCCGTGGTACGAGATGACTCGATCAGGGTTTGAGCGTCTTGGATTTTTCCTGCCAAAGCTAATGTTAAAGCAAGATTGGCAGCCTCAGTAATTGTGAACCCCAAGAGGCTTGAACTCGTAGATAGGAGCTGATTATTTATCTTTAATGCAGCTTCGAAGTATATAGCTGCCTTATCATTTTCGCCCCATTGTCGATGCCACTGTCCGAGATTATGACGAATATCTCGCTCCAGGAGGCGATGTTTGCCTTCAATGGCTTGAAGCAATACAGATCCAAATAAAGCTTGTGCTTCTGAACGCTTATTTTCCGCTGCCAGTATCATAGCTCGGATGTTGTTGGCCTTGATCTTAATAGGCTGGGTGTCGCCTGTTGTCTTTGATCGATTCGCTTGTTTAAGCGCTTGATTTAGATGTGTTTGACTGTCTTCAAATCGTCCCTGCCAGTAAAGTGATTGAGCTAAAACAAGATGAACCTCTGCCACATCGATACCGGATAAGGTTTCAATGTGTTCATCTTGGAGCAGTGTTGTTAATAAATTATGCGCGCCGGTGTCCTCGTGGGTCTGCATCAGAACTTCGGCTCTAATCAGACTGACATCGCGCTTCAAGGCAAGGTCATTTGAGCTTAGGCTGAGTGTATGAGCTTTGCTGAGATGATCTTTGGCTTTGCGAAAATCATACAGATCCTGCGCGTAAATTTGGCCAGCCTGCATTTCACAGCGAGCGGCGCTTGTAATGTCCCCTGCGCCAAGATATAGGCTACGTGCAGTCATGAGTGACTCAATGGCCTGTTCAAAGCGTTTTCTTTTAACAAGGATCTGTGCATCTAATATGTACATTTTAGCAACATGCTCCGGATTTTCCTTAGATAGTAAATTTCTTTTTTTAATTCTTTGAATTGTCTTCTCAGCTTCATCAAGAAGACCACTTTGGTATTGCAAATCAGCCGCCTCAAGATCTCTGAGCATTGATCGGGCCTTCCGTAGCTCATCAGAAAAATGATTTTGCATATTCAAAAAATAAACTAAGTCTTGCTTTTGTTTGGTTAAAGATGCGGTTTTATGCGCTAATGACGAGGCTATGTATTGTTTTTCTTTATCTCTAGTAATCCAGGCGAAGAAAAAAGCTTCTCGGCTTTTCTTGTACGCGAATTCCGTATCACCTGATGCAGTTGCAGACTCCGCTGCCTTTACACTTTGATCATATTGTCTCACCGCATCATCATTTTGAATGTCTGAATGAACGCCCGGATACCCAATGAAAAACGAGTGATTAAATGTATCGATGGCCACTTCTTCAGCAGTGGATTCATAAAATCTTACCCGAAGGGCCTTTGGGTCGATAGAGCCTTCGACAAAGGCTATCATCCACGGGCTAGACGTCCTTGAAAGTTGTCTGACATAGCTGTCCCAAAAAGGTTTCGGTACGTCGAGGGCGCGGATTACGTCTGTATCGAGATGGGTGGGTCTTGCAGCCATCACGTTGGGGAGGTAATCTGGCGTCGGAAGAAACGATATGGAGAGGTTTTTCTGGGTTTTCATCCAGCCGGCGACTAAATCAAGTAAACGTTGATCATCAGTGACAATGTAAATTCGCCTCTTAGTGGAGAGTTTTGGGGATCTCTCCGATAGAAGTGAATCGAGGGGCAATTGGGACATCGAATCGTAGTCGTTTGCATTTATATCAATCGGATTGGAAATCCCACTTGGGGTAACGGTTAAGATGGTTAGGCCACCGGTCTTGTATTTGTAAACCATCAGTAACACGTCATCTTTGTGAAGCGCTGCACCGATGCGCTCTGACTTTCCCATGCGAAGTAATTCGGCGGATGATTGACCCAAAGAGCGCTTTGCTAAGCTGTCAGTAGAAGATCTTAGGCTTAGTGACTGAGCTTTTATAAAGTAGTACTCTCTTATAAGTGTCGACAAGTCCTCAGGATTTGTCTTTTTTTGGCTGATTTCAGTATCAAAACAGCTTTGTATGAGGCTATCGTCGGTATCAAGCAAGGATCCTCCCTCAGCCAGGTGAGCCGATACCGTTTGGATCGCTTGTCGGCATAAACCCCTTGCTGCGAGGTACTTCCAAGCCAGGCCAGGCTTTGCGATTGCGGCACGCCTAAAACTCAAATGGGACGTGATGAGATCGTGTCCGTTCTCCCGAGAGAGTGCTTGCGCGCGATCCAAATTCAAGTTGGCACTGTTGACGAATGGAAGCTTTACGCCGGCCTTGTCAGATAGAATGATGGCGTCTTGAAACTTACGCTGTGCCAAGTTCTGACGCTGAGCATTATCGGCTTGATCTGAAGACAGGAGCTGACCATAGGCTACGTTTAATGCTGCGGTAGCTAAGATGGCGTCCCTTGACCCCGATGAAACCGCTCCCGTCAATTCAGCGATCATTTTTTCAAGCTTTGTTTCGATGTCGTTTTTTTCTTTTTGCGGTAGTGCCATGATATCATTTCTTCGGAGCTGAATTCTGGCAAGATTAAGCAAGTTAATCCATTCGCCACGAATCGGAAAATCCTGTCCGGCAGGCCTTAGTTTAGATGATAGCTCTGTAGCTTGGGTAAAATGGTTTGCCGCATCGAGAAGACTGTCGGAGATTGACGAAATATGTCCAGCGTGATTACGCGCCACGGACATTTCCTCAGCCATAAATGTATCTTTAAATCCAATTTTGCGGGCGTCTTCTTTTTTTTGATCAAGGAGATTTATCTTTCTAGTTATCTCAGATATAGCTGTCTTTAGGTCCCCTTTTTGCTCATAAATCCTGGCTTTGAATGACGCGATCTGTATCAATTTATCCGTAATGGAAAAGCCTTTTGAGGCTGAGTTTTGGCCCGACAAATCGATTTTAATGGTGTCTGATTTTGTCATGGTTTGGTCTGGCTTGATTTCTGCAAAGATCTCCTCAGCTTTGATATATTGCTCTAAGGCGGCTTCGAGTTTATTCGACATCATATGACAGAAGGCAATATTGAGTCGCGTTGTTGCCAGATTTTCCTTGTTCCCGAGTTTAGATTGAGTCTCCAACAATTTGAAATAGACACTCGAGGCATCCTGAAATTTTTTCTGTTCTCGGAGTGTTAGAGCCAGGGCGTCCAATGCATAAGCTTGGTCATGAGATGAATCAATTTTTCTTGTAATCTCGATTGATTTTTTCTGCATTAGCTCCGCAATTTCTAATTCCTCTGAAAAAAAAGCGGCACGTCCCGCATGTCTGTACAGAAGCATCTCATCTCTAGGGTCAAACAACGGATGATTATTAATCCCTGCGACACGTTGCATATAGTATCGAAGCGAGAGTGTAAAATTTTCTATTTCAAAGTATGAGTTTGCTAAATTCAGTGATAGCTCGGCGCGCTCGTTTGATGTCGAGTCGCTTAGATAATATGCAGCTAAGCTCGAGTCAATGGAAAGCTCAAGCCAGTTTGGTTCTGGGAAACCGAAGATGGACTTTGTGACTGACCAGGCTGACCGTAGTGTGTTCTTTACTGATGCCGTAGACCGCTCAAGATGCATGTGACGGTGCTTTTCAAGATATAAACGACCGAGTAGCTTGTGGAACTGTAGAGTTTGGCCGTTAATCTGTCGCGCATTCTCTGCGAGGTTAATCGCTTCATTGATTACTCTAAGCCTCTCGTTTCGAGTTGGTGGGCGACGCTTGTCAATAGCGTACGCCAAAAGGTAGAGCCTGATGGCGTCCCGTGGAACCTTGCTGGAGAGGTCGCGACGGTGATTAATCATGCTATCGAGTTCGTTACGGACCACTGCGATGTCGATGAGACCCTCTTGGGCACCGATATTTCCTGGTTGTAAACTTACCGACTTTTCAAACTCCTTGAGTGCAAGGATTGTTTCTCCGTCACTTAAGTATTGGTGCCCGCGCCGTACGTGAAACATCGACATAAATGCTTCGGCTTTGCGTCGGTCTTCGGTCTTGGCGTCTTGAATTGCTTCTTTGAGGTCATCAAAAATGCCTAATACAACTGATATTCTACCCGCAGCTTCTTCGCGTAGCGCTGTGTCCTTCGCGATGTCAAATATAAGCTCAAACGAGGCTGCCTTTTCTCTTATGACGCTTCGATACTCACTATTTGCGGCCTCATCTTGTCCCAGGGATCGCAGGACCTCAGCCAGTCTTTTTCTGGTATAGCTTCGAAGGAGACTTTGGTTTCCTGTACGCTGAATAATCTGTGTCAGCTTGCGGATTGCGTCTGGATCTTGGATAGAAATGGATAAAGTGACTTGTTCTGATGCTTGCTGAAGAGTCGTTTTTTCCAGAGGCGCAAAGTTTTCCAATGAGATAGCTAATTCGGTCGCATCGTTTAGCTCACCCTCTTTTACAGCCACTTTAACTGCGCGAAGATAAGCCTTCGCAGATGTCGACACTGAGTCGGGATATTTGCGTGGGATTGACGTGAAGGTTTTGATTGCCGCGGCGCTATCGTCGGCGAGTTCGAATAGTTCTGCGAGGATAAAGTCGCAGCTTGCCCGAATTTGTTGCACTTCTGTAGCAGTGCCGCTCGCTTTTTGATGAATATCGCTGATGATAGACCGTTGTTCGCTAATAAACTGATCATTGGTGGTCTTGTGTTTTGCAGCAAAGAGAGGGTTACGTCGGGACGCTACATCCAATGAGATCATTGCAAGTTTTGAAAGCTCGTTTATTGACTTAAGGTCATAAAATATAGTGATGATTTTGTGATTTAGACGCTTGGCTTCAGTAGTGCGGCCGAGTTCGATCAAAAAGTGAAGCTCTCTTAGAGCTAGATCGGCCGCTTGAAGTCGCTGTTTTTTCATCATGTAGAGTGACTGATGATGACGAAGAGCAAAAATTTTATCGTCATTATCTTGCAGTGCCTCAAACGTTTCAATCACACGTTCCGGCTGCTCATTGGGCCGTGCTTGACCAAAGTCGGGCAACCGATAAATATCGAGTACGCCTTCAGTCTCGGATGCAAAATAGAGATAGGGTGGAAAACTACGTGGATAGTATGAAGGTTTAGAGCTACTGGTCAGAGGTGTTATGAGAAACGATTCTAGAGGGGAACCTTGAATGAGTTGTGTTGCGATATCTAGTTTCCAGATGGTTGGACGGTCTTCAGGTGTAAGTTTGCCGTCAGAGTTTGTATCATCTGCATATCGAATGAAGAATATCGTTTTTCCATCGGCTGAGAAGCTTGGGTGTCCGTCCGGACCTATGCTTCCATCCGTCAAAGCGACCTCCTTCGTACTCACGAGGTCATAAAGATAGAGCAATCCATCTCGGGCAAATGCGATTTGTTCGCCAGTTGGGCTGACGGTTGGATAGTCGCCGTAAACACTGTTTAGTCTCTGTGTTGACTGTTCTTTGTTGGTGATTTTTGCGATGTAAAGATTGGGCCGTGGATCGCCTGGAGATCTCGCCGCAAATACGATGCGTTCATTGTCGGGAAACCAGGCGGGGTTTTGACTCTCGTATTCTCGTAACGTGATTTCCTCAGCCTTAATTTCGATCAATCTGCCAAGACCTGAGGCAGCTGCTTGGATGTCCATAACGTGGATCGCGCCGGCAGCATTAGAGCGACGTGATACAAAGGCTAGTCGCTTCCCATTCGGTGAGAGAACGGGTGAAAAATCATCCGCGGGATGTGTTGTAAGGGCGGTCGGAGTGCCGCCACGAGATCTCTTGACAAAGATGTCCTTATTTCCATAGAGGTCGGATGTGTAAAACATATAGGCCCCATTTGGAGATAATGAGGGACTAAAATTCGACTCGTTACCCACAGTGATCCTAGTGGCTGTTATGAACGGGTCGCTAGTTGTTGTGGCATTCGATTCAACCCTTGACGTGTATTTTTGATGGGCACACATATAGAGATGGGTGGCTCCCATCGTAACCAAGATGAGGCGTAAGATCTTACCTTCAAACAGGCGGCGGAAACTTATGATTTTTCTTTCCATGTACCGTCCACATTGAACCAGTGGCCTGATGGGGCACTGTCATAGATTTTTTTGATAAATATTTCTCGAATCGATTTTTCATCCTTTTCAAAATTTTTCGTAGTGGTTGGTATAGAATTTTTCCAGATCGTAGTGCGGTCTCGATTCTCTTCGTCGACCAAAGCCTCGGCCAGTTTCAGTTGTTGCGGCGTAGCCCGTAAAGATCCTCCGATCTGCTTAGGTAGAACCGTGATTGTGCCGTCTGCTGTTTCACCAATGATGCCTTTGTCTTTGAGCTCTTGGATGTCGTCGGCGTTGAATAATCGATTTTTTTCAGCCCTGTCCAAAGTGGATTCTCCAAGGGACTTGCTTGTCTTCTGGTCATTTAGGCTGGCTGGTCGCTCGATACTTGTAACCATCAGATCGTCGTCCAGTTCCTTGTAGCTGCCCATAATCTGATTTTCAAGTGCCGTGCGTTGTGACGTCAACTCGAATTTAACAGAACATGATGCGGCCGCATAACAGAGCATCACAAGTTGGCAAAGAAACGCAATATTGCTAATGTGTCTTAGTTTCATTTGGCTCTTTTTCACCTTGTGCTTGAAAATTTTCTAGGAGCTTTGCAATGGGAAAGCCTTGCAATGTTGGGGTCGGGATGGGGGTAACGAGTAAGCGCACGCGAACGTCAAGGCCGATTTCTCCGTTTTTAATGGGAATTGATACTAGTTTGATATCTCCGAAATTTAGGGCGGTTTTTATTGACGAAATCGTTGAATCACGATCGGTTGGGTCTATGTAGTAGAGAATCATCCGTAGCTGATCCTTGCCAATCGATGTAATGCTGATACTACCTCGTAGATCCTTTTCTCGAAGGTCGTAGTTGATGTGCACAGCGCCATCGACTAAAGGATTTTTCGACGTAAGAATATTAGTGGCTTTTCGTTTTAGACCAGGAACCGATTTGACAAGTTTCTCAGTGTTTAGGTTTGTTACATGTAATGTGGTGTTTATACGCTGCGGTTTGTCGTCAAATGATAGTTTGGTCTCTAAATGAATTTTTCCGCCGAGAAAGTGGGCGATTGCGTTACTGATGTTGACTTGGTTCTGTACAACCTCAGCATCAATTTCAATATTTTCGAGACTTAGATTTGCAGTTTTTACTTCCTTGATAGTAAACGGTCTGCGTTCAGCATAAAACTGACGGAAACTGCTAAAATCTTGATTCATCGCCATCCGTGTGTCTCCGCTGAGCCTAGGCCGAATGCGTTGCAGGTAGTCGGCGGCAGAGCTGGTGATCGCACCCTGATCGACCTCAGTCGAAAGATCAAGGGTATTTCTTGTTTTCTGAACCACTACAGGATCCTTTTCGGAGAGTTTGGGTGTCTTTAATTGAGATCCTCCCAAAAGAGATGCGGCGATGATTTGCTGAATGGGAAAGGTCCCCGTGGCCTCTTTGATTTCGATGGAGCGCTGCGGATTTTTCTCGTTGGCTAAGATTGCGCTGAACCGGTCAAGTGCGATCAGAGCGTGGATTTTTATTTTATCTTGGGGGATGGTTTCAATGGCTATATCAGTGGAGATCTCTCCCGTGCCGGTTATCCCTTTGAATAGGCTTGCCGGTATGTCTTTGGTAGCTGTTTTTGCGCGGATGGAAAATTCAGGTGTTGTACCCGCTTGCTGCAAAGACACCTCTCCCGCTCCTTGAACAGATGTTGATAGATCTGGAATTCCTATAATGAACTTATTTAAGTAGAATTTTTTTAGGTTTTGGATATCTAGGTCGAGATGTGCCCCGATGTTTTTTAGGGGCTGATCGAGGGTCTTAGTGAGGAGGGTTTTCTCCGCCGACGCGGAAGTTTTCACAGCTACATGGCCTTTGGTTCCAAGTGCACTTAGGTTCTGCAGATCGAGCCCATCGGCAGATATTGATGTCATTAGTTTTAAGCCTTGGATGCTGATGGTCTCTTTCTGTTCAGAAGTTTTTTCGTCTAAGTGATGCAACTCTCTTGTATTGAGATCAACGTTTGTAGTGAGTTTATCTTGATTGCCGTTGATCTCTAATGTTCCATCAATCTGATTGACCGAAAATCTATTCTCAAATGTCGATAGCGAGATATTTTTAAGTTTAGTAGTTATCTCGTAGGTCGTTTTTAGGTTTGAGAGGAGACTTTGATTTGAAGCTTTTAATTGCTTTGAATTTCTGTACCCTCGCGCTTTTGATTTGATCACTATGTTTCCAGTTATGGTTTCAGGGATCTTCTGTTGGTCAAGAAAGCTCATGACTAAAGGTTTGCTTTTCGACCAGAGTTTAGCGAGGTTCGGAATAGCAATATCACCCTCGGTTTCAAAGGTCTTGCAATTATATTCG
>JBIKKO010000313.1:0-2728 GCA_044360315.1 Oligoflexales bacterium | reverse complement strand
CTTACACCAATAACCTCAGCGAGCGGGTCTTGCGTTGGGATAAGATTATGCAGGACGCGAGCAAGTTCCGTAAAACAGAGCTTGGCCGCTTAAACGTAGACATCCTCCGCACCATCGTCCACACCTGTTCAGCCGCTGAAGTGGACCTAAAAGATTACCTTTTCTTCGTATTCAAAAACCGCGAGGTCATAGAGTCCGCGCCAGAAAAATTTACTCCATACGCGTTTGCACAAATGCAAAAGATCGTCAATGAAGCTGCGCTTAGCCACTGACATAGCCCAGAGATGCTCGAAGGCATCCTAACAAGTGCAGAAGGAGTGGCTACGATATTCAGGCCATTAATGCCAAAGATGTTTTAAACCGTCCCAATAGCTCATAGAAATCAGGCTCGAATAAGTTTTCGTAACCTTGCCACTGCTTCAGCGTTCCTGTGTAATAAAAAATAGGAAGACTTCGTCGCCAAATTTAAGGTGACCAAAATATTTTTTTGCCTTTTTAACCCACTGAATTTTTTGGCTTAAATGCAATAGTCATACCGGGAGCTGCTGTACTGATTCTGCATCGTTTGATTTCCCTTGTAATAAAGGATAAAATAGGAAATTGAATGAATTGCCTTATAGGCTTTTATAAAAGAAAAATCCTCACCTTTATAAGTACCCACACAAAAACATCGAAAATGCTTTGGTTTTTAACTTTATTACTGGAGTCTCTGATGCGCAGGTCTGTTTCATTATGTCTTTTCATTTTGTATGTGACCGCGGTAACCGCTTGCAAAACTGTTTCTCAGGCAAAATCAAACGTAAAATTCATTGGCGGAGATAAAGCAGTGGAGGGTCAATTCCCTGCGACCATAATGCTGGGAAGAATCAGCTGCGGCGCAGTTAAAGTTGGTCCCAAGCACTTCTTAACCGCTGGGCATTGTGTGTCAGATCGGTTAAATCGATTTTCTGATGGACAGCAGTTTCCAATTGATTACGGATTTAAGTCCAGCGTCATGCAGCACTTAACCCTGACTCTTAGAAAGGTAACGGTGCACCCGCTTTACGCAGACTTCATTGATAAAAACGGTGCCAAAGCTGTTCCTAAAAGTGTTCCCGATTTTGCAGTTATCGAAATGCATGAAGATACAGAAGACATCCCTAAAGCTGAAATTGAATTTCGTCCAATGACCACTAGTGATCGCGTTATCATATCGGGTTATGGATGTGAATCAGATCATTTGAACAAAGGTCCGGACGACGAAGGGATAGAGTATATGCGGTTAAAGTATGCGACCTTTGACATCGAAAAGATTGAAGAATCATATTTACAGTTAGGGCGCTATGATATCCATGGTAAACAAGCGCGTGTTTGCCCCGGAGACTCCGGAACTCCGGTCTACTCTAAGATAGATGGTGCCTTGAAGGTTGTCGGTGTTAACAGTTTCCGTGCGATACCGGGACGTGAAGGAGTAGGGGACGACAAAGCGGTCTGGTCTGCCTTGGCTCGCCTTGACGGGTCAGCGACCGGTGATCCTGAGGCGTGGTTGAAGTCTGTTATCGGCCAAACTGGTGGCGGCCGAGGCGCATCACCCCGACCTCAGCAGCGACCGCAACCCCAACCTAACCGCCAACCAGCGGCTCAGCCAGGTCAGCCAGGCAACATATCAATAGGCCGACGACCCGATGACGATACACCCCGGTCGTCTCGGTCATCAGGAAATCAGCTGGCTCAAGTGATTGATGGAGATCATCAGATCATATTGCACCAGAAATCTGGTGACCTTTGTTTTACTACCTTTGGAATGTCACAGAAATCGAGGTACATAGTTAAAGCAACAGCTAACGACTCGATTGACACGGCTAAGTTGCGAGACGCACTATCACAGCCGGTTTCTGAAGATGTCAGGCAAATTCTTAGAGTGCTGGTAGTTAAATCTCGGCGCGAGGGTAGCGAATATACTCCGTTGATTATCGACGTCTATTTTAATTCATCAAGCTATAGTGGGGATGTCTATCGACTGGGTTTGTGTCAATAAAATATTCGTCGTAGCCAGAACCTAACCAGTTGAGAGTGGAGGGTTCTGGTCGATTGATTGCATTTTGATGTCTATATCAACTCGCTCAGCTCCGTCCGCTACATCGCGCTCAACCTCAGCCAACGACCTTTCATTCTAACCTATTTAGAAATAGACTTCACCGCTGACATCGAGTTACGCAATTCACTTCTGAACTTTGAACGCAACCTAACCATTTGTGTCATCGATTGGGCTTGACGTCCTTGCAGATAAAACCCAGATGGTGCTTGCATCTTTCCGTCGATCATCGTTTCTGAAAAGTCGATATTAGTCTTATCGGTTGTTACAAACCCAGTCGATTTGACTTTTTCATCAGACATTTTCTCATCATCAGCAACAGCATTGCTACTAAAAAAAATGATGGCTGCGGTTATTAATACAAAACGAATCATATAATCTCCTGCTGCTTACTTCAGTGTGAAAGAGCTTTTTCTAACGCTTCAACATCGTCAAGCTCTGGCTCTACTTCTTTCTTGGGATGCAATTCTTTTAGTACTTTAGACTGTCCCGCAATTCGGACCAGACGAAGCCGCAAACTGAGACCTTAGGCGCTAGGAAAAATAAAAACAAAATCATAGCTTTACGGACATCTTGTCTGCACACTTTCCAAGTCAAGATGTCATGCTAATCCATCTGCACCCACAAACTCACCAAAAATATCGTCCCCTTCAT
>JBIKKO010000034.1:0-26212 GCA_044360315.1 Oligoflexales bacterium | reverse complement strand
GATACGTGCCGCTGCCGTTACCACCAGACGTCCACGACCAGCTGGGTGTGGTGTCGTTTGTAGGTGTATTGCCCGATACTAAAGGTGCGTTAGCGACAGTTGTATCTAGCGTGAAGCTATAACCAGAGTTAGTGGCACTGGTTTCATTACCGGCTGCATCGACAGCCGTTAAACAAACATACCATGTACCTTCCGCAAGGGTCGCGAGACCTTGGCTTGTCCCGGTTAGAAGCGAGGGCGGGACAGGATAACTTTGTACCACACCCGTAGAACAGTTACTTGAGCTAGCTACTTTGAGCGAATATGAAACTGCTTGCTGATCCGTGCTAGGACCCCACGTAACACTGACATTTGCACCATTAGTCACACCACTTGGTCCCGTAATCGAAAATGGAGACGGAGGATTTGTGTCAATCGTAATCGAAAATCGAATGGAGGAAGACCATTTACCATCCGTCCCGCGCTGCTGCACGTAAATAGCGTGTTCACCGTCCGGCAATTCCGCCTCCGGAGTAACCCAACTTTCAGTGGTCAAAACCGCCCTCGTAGACGGATCAAAGGAATCAAAACAATACCGGTAACTTTGATTCACAGAATCGTCAGATGCATCCCAAGACCAAGTAGGAGTGGCATCGTTTGTCGGAGTAGACCCGGAGACAACAAGTGCAACAGGCGATGAGGCGTCAGCCTGATTCGTCGCATCCAATACGTCTACCATCATCTTTTCGCATTCGATTAGGCCAGTGCGCTGTGCCAAGGCTTTAGGAGAAATTGCGACCTTGACTTCACTCTTGATGTCGCACGAAACAAGGCCCCACGTCACCACTGAACCAGCAGCGATTCTATGCAATAACGCTTTGAAAGCCTTATCCGTCAAAAACACCCTCCCCCCTGCCGGGAAAGGCCCTAGACAGACCCCCCCTTTATATCTGGAGTTCGGCAAGCTGCAGGATATTTTGAGCTATTTCTTTAAGATATCAAATTAACCAGCATTTCTTGGTAATTGCACCCTCGCAGACGGCTTCAACTGGGTACCACTGTAACAGCCCCGGGCAAGGCTGCCGTGGGGGGCATGGTCGGAAAGAAGGCATCATGAATCCCCAGAGCTATTTCCAGCACTTGGCTAACGTGTTCAACAAAAGTGATCGACACCTGGGAGAGGACTTCAGCCGGAACGTCAGTAAGATCCTTTTCATTACGCTTTGGAATCAATATATGATCAACACCCGAACGATGAGCTGCAAGGATTTTTTCCTTTATCCCCCCCACTGGAGTCACCTGACCACGGAGGGTAACTTCACCGGTCATAGCAAGCTTTGGATTAACCCTAAAACCTGTTAGAAGAGAGGCCAATGACGTCAACATGGTAACACCAGCACTTGGTCCGTCTTTAGGAATTGCTCCAGACGGAACATGGATATGGATATCCCTCTTATCAAAGTCTGTGACCTTTAAAAATACGGCCAGGTTGCTACGCACCAAACTCAATGCAATCTGCGCGGACTCTTTCATAACGTCGCCAAGCTGCCCCGTCAGGATCAGTCGCCCACTGCCAGTCATCTGAGCCGACTCGACAAATAAAACATCCCCGCCAACTGGCGTCCAAGCCAATCCTGTTACAACACCGGGCGGAACAACTCGTTCAGTCCCTTCGTATTCAAACCTCTCAGACCCTAATGCATCTCGAACCTGATCATTGGAAATTGTAAGCGACAGAACCGTTGCATCAGCGATCTTTTCCGCCGCATAACGACAAAGCGTCTGTATCAACCGCTGCAGCCCGCGGACCCCCGCCTCACGCGTGTAGCTTTGAATCATGGTGAGTAATGCAGAATCGGTAAAGGTAACCTGATCCTTCCTTAGCCCATGCTCTTCAAGCTGCTTGGGCACGAGGTGATCCCGAGCAATTGCAAGCTTCTCTGAGGTTATATAACCCGATACCTCGATCACTTCCATACGATCGAGCAATGGACCGGGGATGGAGTCTAGTGTATTGGCTGTTGCAATAAAAAAAACATCACTCAAATCAAACGGCACATCAAGATAATGGTCCGTGAACTCTTTGTTTTGTTCTGGATCGAGGACCTCAAGAAGGGCCGCTGCTGGATCCCCCGAGTAACCACGCCCTAGTTTGTCAATCTCATCCAGTAAGAACACCGGATTCCTGACACCGACGCGCTTTATGGACTGAACAATTCGACCAGGCATTGCCCCCACATAGGTTTTCCTGTGACCTCGAATCTCAGCATCATCTCGTACTCCTCCAAGTGCTGCCCGCACAAACTTCCTACCCAAGGCTCTGGCAATACTCTCTCCAAGAGACGTTTTGCCGACGCCTGGAGGGCCCACCAGTAACAGAATCGATCCACGCTTATCCTTTTTTAGCTTCATGACTGCCAAATGCTGGATGATTCTATTTTTGATCTTTTCGAGACCATGATGATCGCTATTTAAAACCTGACGTGCATGCTTTAAATCTAAATGATCTTCAGTGGAAGAATTCCAGGGCATCGCAAGAATGAAATCAAGATAATTTCGGATCACATGGGTTTCCGGACTGCTCGATCCAATAGAATCAAGCCGCTTTGCTTCATCAATCGCTACCGTTTTCACAGACTCTGGCAGGTTGGCATCTGCAATTTTCCTAAAGTAGTCCTCGTCAGCCTCGCTCTTTGTTTCACCAAGCTCGTCGCGGATCGTCTTAATCTGCTCACGAAGAATAGCTTCTCGTTGATGTTTACCAATTTTTTCATTGAGCTTATTACGAACATCAACCTGGATTTCCAATGTTTTTTTCTGCTCAGCCATCAATTCCAGTACAGCCAGCGCTCGTCTCTTACGACTATCAACTTCAAGAATCTCTTGCCTCTTCGCCATCGAGACATCGATATTCTCCATAACAATCGAGAGGAAAGACTGCAAATCTGTGACACTCTCAAGGATGGATTCCAAATGACTCGTATCGCCGGGAATCAATCCAAGAATTTCTTTTGCAAGAATCTTAGCATTAGCAAGCAAAGCCTTCCCCGTGACATCATCGCAATCATCCAGATCTGGGGCTGCTTTAAACTGCGCCGATAAATAGGCGTCGCGGTCGTCAACATCACTCAAGGCAACGCGCTCAAGCCCCGTTACGACGAGCTGAAATCCTTTTTTTGCATCACCAACTTTTTTATCAATTCGCGCAAGCACACCAATCAAATGAACTTCGCCTTTATTGATACTTGATCCGTCTCCCGTTTCATGACGCTGGGATACTACGATGACCCGCCCGTCAAACGTATCTTGTCCAGCGGTCACGGCAGCCACGCTCTGAGGGCGGTTTATAAGCAATGGAACCGTACGTCCCGGATATAACACAAAATTTCGCGTAACAAGCACTGGTATCCGCAAAAGACCCTCAGTTACAACAGCATCCATAGTTACTTCCACCTTTCGTTAGCAATGTCGGAACAAATCCGCCGCGCTTAGGCCAATATGAGGTCAAAACTCTAGGTGTCAAGCCATCATAAATGGGTCATAATTTAGCCAATAAAGTTTTGCGGAAAGTTGAGTTTTTTGCCATACTCCACAGCCCTTGGTACAAGTTGTTTTAAAGTCAACACCAACATGCAGGCTCGGCGAAGTATGCGGATCTCGGAAAAAATAAATGAGTACGGAAAACGAGGAAGGCCTTTCTTCTCTTTTGAGTACTTCCCCCCAAAGACTGAATCAGGGCTCCACAATCTATACGCGCGACTTGATCGAATGGCTGGTCTGGAACCGTGCTTTATTGATATTACCTGGGGTGCTGGCGGCTCCACATCTGAGACAACTCTTACGTTGAGTAAAGATGCACAAACTTATTTTGGATTAGACGTCATGATGCACATCACCTGTGCAAACATGAGCGAGAATCGGCTAAAATCGGCACTCGATCAAGCCAAACAGAGTGGAATCCAAAATATTATGGCACTACGGGGCGACTTACCCCACGGGGACCGTCATGCCGAGACGTCGTTCTTATCAACAAGCATCGATTTAATAAAATGGATACGACAAAACTACGGGGATTATTTTTGCATTGCCGTGGGCGCATACCCAGAAGGGCACGCCGAAGCAAAATCAAAAGCGCACTGCGTCAAGTACTTGAAGCAGAAAGTTGATGCAGGTGCGGATTTCATCGTCACCCAGCTATTTTATGACATCAAAGAATACGCTGAGTTCCTGCAGCTGTGCCAAAAAGAAGGCATCAAATGTCCTATCATACCGGGAATTATGCCAATTATGTCGTTTGAACGTTTTCAAAAATTTACTGAATTCACAGGAATTAAAGTACCTAATGATATCCGCGAGGCACTGGCTCCAATCCGGTCCGACGACGAAGATGTTCGTTCCTATGGGGTGGACCTTTGTGTAACTATGGCAAGACAACTCCTTGAATTAGGCGCGCCTGGACTTCATTTTTACACGCTTAATCTTGAATCGTCGGTCACCGAAGTTCTCGAACGCATGAACCTGCTTGAAGACTGCAGAACCCGCCGACCCATGCCATGGCGGGCGTCAACCTCAGCAAACCGCAAAGCAGAGGAAGTCCGACCGATTTTTTGGAGTAACCGTCCTAAAAGCTATTTAGCGAGAACCCTCACCTGGGATGACTTCCCAAACGGGCGTTGGGGAGATAGTTTTTCTCCAACCTTTGGCTCTTTAAACGATTATTATATCTTTCGCCGAACCCTGGACGCTGGGGTCAAAGACTCTCGACGCAAGATCTGGGGATTTCCACAGTCACAGCAAGACGTAGCAGCAATCTTTGCGAAATTCTGCGCCGGCGAAGTCAAGTGGTTACCTTGGTGTGAAATGCCAATTCAGATTGAAACCGCGAGAATCATATCACAGCTAGTGACAATCAATCTAAACGGCTATCTCACTATTAATAGTCAACCGCAAGTTAATGGAGCACCGAGCGACTCCCCAGATGTTGGCTGGGGAGGAGGTGGGGGCTACGTATTTCAAAAAGCCTACGTTGAATTCTTCACAACCAAAGACAAAATGCTCGAGCTTTTGGCTCGCGCTAAAGATTTTCCGTCAATGACAATCCATGCTCTGAATCAGCGTGGTGAGCACTACTCCACTTATGATACACCGACGGTTACAGCCGTAACATGGGGCGTATTTCCGGGTCGCGAAATCATTCAACCCACGGTCGTAGATTCCAAGAGCTTTGCGATTTGGAAAGACGAGGCATTTGACCTCTGGCTCGATGAATGGCGCGTGCTCTATGACAAAGAAAGCATAAGCTGGAACATTATTAATTCCATTCATGACGATTATTTTCTAGTAAATATCATCGAAAATGATTTCGTTCACGGAGATATTTATCGACTTTTCCCCTGCCTATCATGACCGTTGCAACCGCTGAGGTTACGAGACTTGTATATCGGCACACAAAGAAAGTTACCATTTAGGCAGGCATCCTGATGGTTAACTCCTTATTTACGATTATCAGACGCAAAAAAACAACCGACGGCTACGAATATGCCCAGAATGGCCTAAATCTCGCTTGATATAAACTTCAAACTTTTTAAGAACTTCTTCGGCTTCTCATCGCGACGATAGTGCTTTGAAAGCGGCCGAATAAAGCATGATCTGCTTCACAACGTTTGATAAACCATTCCGTCGATTCATCGAAAGATGTTCAGTAATTCCACCTTCTTTCAAAAAATCGGGACTCGTTGCGAGATTCTCTGCAGGAGCATTACCGCTGTAAACTCCAATAAGTATTGCCATAATACCTTTGACGATAGCCGCATCGGAGTCTACTTGAAAAAACAGCCTTCCTTCCTTAAATTCCGGCACGAGCCAGGCCTGAGACATACATCCTTCAATCAGATATTTGTCAAGCTTCTTGTCATCAGACAGCACGGGAAGCTGCCTACCCTTTTCGATTATATATTTATAGCGATCCTCAGCTGAATCTATGCCACCCAACTGCTCAAGAATCATTTTTTGTTTTATCTGAATTTCCGTCATCTGCGGTTTGCCTATAAGAGATTGTGAATCCTGGCTCCCAAAATTGTGGCTACAATTCGGCCTGGTAGCCTTGTGTTAGTAAAGCAACTGTTGCGAGCTAGACCAACAAAATCATCGGGAGAAACGATTTGCTCGGGCGCATTAACATCAACAAGAACAGCCTGAAACGGCCGACCTACGGCAATACTACCATATGTATTGTCAACGTTTAGAAATCTAGCTGGTGCAGACGACCAAGCTTCCACAAGCCGCTCCACTGAGAGAAGACCATGGCGCCATAACCAAATCATAACACGCAAAGACGTTTCGAGTCCGGTGGTGCCAAATGCGCTTGTCTTGAAGTTTGTTGTCTTTACAGCAGCCTCATGCGGAGCATGGTCAGTCGCCATAAAGTCACATGCACCTGAACGCAATGCTTCCCTCAAATGATCACGATCACTACGTGATCGTATTGGGGGATTCATTTTAAATGCCGAGTTACCCTGATCAATATCATCCGAAGTAAAAAATAAATGATGGGGACTAACTTCACAAGACACATTGAGGCCCATGCGCCTGGCCTCACTAACGACATCAATCGTCTTAGCTGCGCTCACGTGAAGCACGTGATAACGAACCTCAGGATATCTCTGAAGCAATTTTATGTCTCGTTGCACCATTTCAATCTCGGCGTTGTCAGGATAGGCAATCCCGCCGACAAGAGTCTGAATGGGGCCCTCCGCAAGCACACCACCATGGCCTGGAACTTCTGCGTGTTGCAAGATCGGCAAACCAGTAGGTGCCACTCGACTCATGATCGATTCCATTACAGCGCTATCGGCAACTCCAACACCATCATCCGTAAACGCACTCACACCTGCCTTGGCCAAGCTTTCAAAGTCGACACACTCTCGTCCCTTTTGACCTTTGGTCATTGCTGCCGAAAATAGAACGGTCACTCCAGTTTCTGCACTCGGACCCTCCACCTCGCGACGAGCCAGGTCCAATACACTGACCTCATCTAAGACTGGGTTAGTGTTCGGCATTGTCAGCAAAGCACCAACCCCTCCTGCCACAGCCGCCCACAAACCAGAGACCGGCGTCTCTTTATGAGACTGTCCTGGGACCCTAAGGTGAACCTGGGCATCAACACCAGCCGGCAAAACAACCAAACCGTTACCTTCCAACACCCTGACACCGGGCCTTACGGCGTTCAAGGCATGATCACTAATATCTTTCACCACCCCGTGTTCAACATAAATGTCAACCTGCCGGCGCACTCCGGTCGTATTCCACAGGTCAACGCCCCGCACGAGGAATGCATTGGCTAAGGATGATTTTATCTTGTTGTTGTGCATATTTACCCCAAAATCTGGCCGCAACCGCTGGGTCAATGCTTCAAGTAGACCCACGCGGATGAGTCGAAAAATTACTACAGATTCCGATTCAAGGAAATCCAATTCTCTGCTACAACCTGGTGACCCTAAGGTGCTTGATTTTTAGAGAAAGACAATGAACCGATGAAACGTCAGCTCGACTCTATCGACGTAGCAAATACCACCATTACAAACGCTAAGCGTTTGGATCGAGTTGGGATGAGCAATATCGAGTGCCCCGTCATCGTTAAGTCAGCAGGCCTCGACACCCGATTGACCCCGGCGCGCGCCGACGCATTTGTGAGTCTCGATCAACCACAAAAAGGGATTCACATGTCGAGACTTTTCATTTCATTAACTGAGCATTTTGAGTCGGAGCCAATTTCGCCGTTTCTCCTCTCCAAGATCGCTTCGTCCTTTCTAAAAAGTCATGAGGACATAAGCCTTTCTGCCTACGTCAGAGTCAATCTTGAATTCTGGTCAAAGCGCCCTTCTCTCTTATCGGATAACAAAGGATGGCGATCATATCCTCTCAGTCTATGGATTGCCGCAACCGGCGAGCAGTTCAAATGCGGCTTAAGCCTTACGATTCGATATTCAAGCACATGCCCATGTTCAGCAGCTCTCGCGCGCCAACTGATTCAAAACAGATTTGCTGAACAATTCAGACCCGGACAAGACCTAACGCGAGAGCAGATCCTTGAATGGTTAGGTAAAGAAGAATCGATGGCTGGCACTCCCCATGGACAGCGCAGCGAGGGCCGCGTCACTGCCATATTGAGCGAACTGCCCAACAGTTTGGACTTCATTGAGGAGATCATCGATCGCCTTGAGAACGCCGTCCAGACTCCCGTTCAATCGGTTGTTAAACGGGAGGACGAACAAGAGTTTGCCCGCCTTAATGCAACGAATTTAATGTTTGCAGAAGACGCCGTTCGTCGGCTCAGTCAAGCCATTGAAGGGATCCCTCTATTTTCCGGAACATTAAGCGAAGTGGCTCACCTTGAAAGCCTTCATCCCCACGATGCCGTAGCAAAAGTAGCGACTGGAGAAATGGCAGCGTTTTACAAATCCCCATTAGGACTGATCTTGAATTGATGACGCGCGCAATCAGTTCGCGCGCCATCAAATGATAAACTTACAAACCAAATCGCTTCAGAGCATCTTTAGCTTGATTTTTGATATCATCTTGCATCTTCTTACTGCCTGCTTTTCCTTTTTCTTTGAAGGCTTTGTCGAGTTCCCCCTGAAGATTCTTTAGTTCAGACTCTTTGCCTTTCAGGACCTTATTAAATGAGTCTTCGACTTTTTTAAACTCCGCTGTGAGCTTGCTACGTTCTCCCTTGATCCGGTCATCGACAAAAGACTTAAGCTTAGCCTTAGCCTCCTCAATTTTTTCATTGAGATGTCGTTGAAAACCAGCGGCCAACTCCGTGCCGAGATTTGAATCAAGTCCCATTTTGGGGTTCATAAGACCACCAGACAAAGACACTTCCATATCTACTGTCTTTATGCGTTGTGTGACGCTTGTTAGTGCTTCCTTTAATAAAGGCGCCTTAGCATCGGTCTTAAAACTTGGATTTATAATAGTCTCTGAAATGTTAGCATCAACCTGGCCGTCTGAATATTTCGCCCTTGCCTTAAGACTTGCGGGCGCCTCGGCTATTCCAAACGTTATATCTGACGTGGATGCAAACATCTGTTCTGGGAAAGGATGGGACTGGACGACTAGATCCATCTTCGTCGTTCCAACATCGCCGCGGTAATCCATTACGAGCTTTAAATCAACACCTCTAACATCTTGACGAGGAGCGTCTCCTGCCAATCGCACTTCTGTGGGCTTATTGATCAGGGCTGGATCAGTCGTCACGTTAAGCAACATCCCAGAGAAATCTCCGGAAAAACCTTCTGCCGTTGATTTACTTGAAATGGCAGCCTTCTTTAACCAAAACAAAGGATAACCGACCGTAATCGGAAATTTATAAGTACGCCCCTTGCCTCTCGGGTGCGGAACGTACTCAGCCTCCTTGTTTGCTTTGCGGTTCTTATCCGGCAAATAGGCTTTTGCTTTATCCATAAAAGAGGTTAACTTGACAAGTTTATCCCCCATGACCTTATTGAGCAGAGCTTTGGTCAAACTTTGCTTGTCAATCGTTGGTAGCTGAAACTTATTTTGCAGCGCCTCCATATCTTTACGCACAGCCTCATCAATGTCTTTCAAACCAGCATTAAACCCATTAACATCTTTCTCTACGTCCTTATGGGTTTTTTCGTAGGTCTTGACGATATCTTGAACCTTCTCAACGTCCTTTCTCAGCCCTTCTAATTGCTTACCTGCTTCAAAAGGATTTGATGTGTTAATTTTCGTTGACTTCACCTTTTCAATAATTGACTTAACTTCAGCTGGCTTCGGTAGGTTATCAATCCGTTTGGTCCATTCGTCTCGTTTTGCCACAAGTGTCGTCTGGAGCTCTTTAATTTTAGCCTCGCTCACTAACTGTTCTCGCATTTGTTCAAGCTGCTTGGTGGCATCAGTGCCCGATAGAATCTTGGCTACGTCACCAAAGATGTTGTTCTTAAGTTGCGCCTCAGCCTCGGCTTTCAATTCTTCAGATATTTTATCAGTGAGACTGGGGCCAGCCTTGGGATCTGGAGGAGGCGGGGGGAACACCTTACCCGGCTTTTTTCGGGGCGAATACAGAGCAATGTCAGTAATCGACGACTCATCAATCACAACCTTGGCACGCAACAAGGCATCCCACAACAATGCAAATCTGATTCGACCCACGGCCACCACATTTAAACTAGGCGTCTCTTTATCCGTGATCTGAACGTTGCCAATCGTTAAACTTGGCTCTGTAAATTTTATGTTAACATAGCCAACATCGACTTGAGCACCATAAACCTTCGAAGCTGCCAACTCCAATCCTTGCCTTAGGTGCGAATCAAGCATAAAGGTCACATATGCCCACACTAAACCAATAAATATCGCGATTGGAATAATCGCTTCCCATCTAAATGGTCCCTTTTTTTTAAGCTTCTTTTCACTCTTTTTTGTATCGGTAGTTTTATCTGACATATATTTGTTCTCGACTAAGGTTAAAAGTAAAAGATTGTGTTGGCGTACCCAAACTATCCATAAAGACTATCGTAAGTGGCATACCACTTGTAAAACGCAGTGGCTTTGACCGCCTTCCAAAACTTTGTCTGTTGATAACGCTGTACAATCTTTTCCCGGTATTTAATCACTAAAACACGAGCCACAAAAAATATCACCGGCATCATTAACAATGCAGCAATCCCCGATCCCATCACAATTGAGTTATTGAATCGCGTCAATGGAACTAACGGCATGTTGTACATCGTTGTGAAGAGACCTCGGAGTGATGGTGCCTCAAGAACCATTGCACCAACCATCGCAAACATCGGATCAAGTAGATAAGCCATAAACTTAAAAAAGAATGCTGCGAGAAATGCCGCTCCAGCCTGAATACGAAACACTAATATCATCAGGAACAAAAGCATCGTCTGCAAGGATAACATTGGCGACATACCAAGGACGAATCCTGCAGCGACTCCCCATGCAATCTGATTGGTTCCATTTTCTGAATTTAATAACTTCAAGAGCCCAAAGATTTGTTTAAGTATAATCGTCAATGTACCACCCCTTTCCAAAGGTAAATGAAAACAGAACTAAGACACTAGCCTGCGATTAAAAACATGCCATCACCGAACTCAACCCATGCCCCAGGCAAAATGTCCTATCAATCTCATCTTGATTGAGCCTCACAAAAACCAGAAGCATAAAAATTCATTCCTTCGTAAAAAGATTCTGTCCATACAAATCTATCGCCGCGTTGTCGTATTAGAAGAGTGACATTTAAGTCTACCAAAAATGTCAGCACAAGCTATGATTATTAACAGGATTACCCTAGAAGGAGCAACCAGCGTGGTCAGAATTTCACCAGAGCATACTTAACTCGATGGATTCAGCCTCAAATGCGCGTGTAACCTGCGCCCTATGATTTTGAATAGGATTGACACTGGAATGATGATCTTTTTACAGACGTTCAATTCTGATAATCCCACGCTTGTTCAAAACCATTCTAAAATGGTCATAAACAACTTGTTTGTCACGCCTATGCTGAAGTGAATGCCGCAGTACAATGTGCATTTGATAGACCTTTGGTAACTTCAATGAGGACAGTCGGCCGTCACTACTTATGATGTCAGTCCCAGCCTGAGGGTCATCCAAGCGCGTGAGGTAGCTTGCAATATTTATTCGAAGAATATCGTGAACAGCGCGAATCGGATAATCCATTAGACCAATAGCTCGCGGATAAAGCTCTACTACTTTTTTATAATGTATAATACTTTTAGGCGCATCTTCAGCCTCTAAATCATCAGCGTACGACTGAACTCTAATTTGTTTAACCTCAACCGGCAGATCCTCTGGGGGAACGAATCTGGTATACTCATTTACGTTACCAACTTCGATGGCCGCTTCGGTCGCTGGTTCATATAAAATTCGCTCACTGTTATCCGGAAGCTGGCTAAAGATTCGACCGGAAAAAAAACTTCGACCATTTTCCTTTATCCGGTCTTTTAGTACATACGCAATCATTGATGCCGTTACAATCAAAAATCCGCTGGACTGCCAAAAGTCATTGTCCGCAGAAGCATTGCCACCAATAAACGCCCCACCGCGCAGTGTGATAAAGTACATCGCAATGACCCACCAAAGAGCCGCTAGACCAGCCGCTGCCATGGCCCCGAGTTGACGCTGAAACTCAAACAAAGGTCGGGTACGAATACTTAGGTATAGAACACCCCAAGTTCTACGTTTCAAGATACCACGACGATGCATGTATCGTTCAATTTCATCATCTGAGCTGTCTTCATCGATCCAAGAATAACCCCTCTTTTTCGCATACCATCTTTCCAGTCGATTGAGTGCTACACACCTTCTAAGAAATGACAGATAATCTATCTCTGGCACCAGACGAGGGTCGATCTCCGTTGCCACCCGCATTAAACTCGACAAACCGTCCCGTAGGCGGTACGTGCAATATTCGTCAATGAACTTCAGTTCGTTAACTAATGGTCGTAGGTAATCCTGATCTAAGTTCTCCGCTTCGATCATAAGCATTCGCCACTGCTTCATCAGGTACACGGCCTTGCTGAGCAGCTCGCGTGTCTCCTGTAAGTAGTGTTCAAGCGACTCAACACCTTTGCCGTGTTCATCGTAAACCGTAGCAATGTATTTGTGGACCTTCTTAATCGCCTTTGTTCGTTTAGCCATTCGCTTTAGAAAGTAACTTGCAAACGAACAACCAAAGATCCTTGCTTCGGATATCGCTCGCTGAATGGTAACCGGTGGATGACCGTCAGCAACCTTACGAACATAGTCTTCGAGGAACTTTATTGGCGAACGACTTCCACTTAGCCCTATGAGCTCACGAAATGAAAAACGCGGCTCCCGGAAACGAACAAGAGGCCTGAGATCGGCATAGAAACGGTCTTTTGTGTAGGTTTGTGGTGAAATTGCCATTTGAGGTGGGTAGAAGAACCATGCCTCGACAACGTATTTTTGTCGTTTCGTGGAACCAGCTAAATTCGGAATCACAGGATAATCAAAGACTGTTTCAAGCTGGGTTCGATCGTGAGCTGCAAACGTTGACTTCACCTGAAGACTCTCGTGTGCAGAGCGTTGGCTGGAAAGCCGCTTTCGGGGCAGCTCAGCCTCCTTTGCTTTTGATTTTGTTGTGGGCTTCACATACATAAACGTTCATCCAGCTATCCATGAAAGTTTCCAGGCCCCCACTATCGAGATAGTGATCGGATTTCTCTAGCTTTTTTCAATCTGTAATGCTGCGATGAAGAAAAAAATGCCTTTAAATTTTCAATAATTTCAAGACTTTAAATAGTTTTACCAGACGGGAAGGATGATAAATCCAAACAAAAAGAAAAGAGCACTTGCCCCGTAACGAATATAATTGAGCGGTAAAACGTTCATGAGTCTTTCTCCTCCAAAGACGCTCAATGCATTTGCAGCCATCATCCCCAGCGTGCTTCCGATCGTTACCATTAAAACATCGTTATGCTGAGCACCGAGAGCCACTGTTGCTAATTGCGTCTTATCGCCCATCTCGGCGAGAAAGAAAACAAAAAGTGTAGTCAAAAAGGCGCCGAATCGACGCGACTGATCCTCCGCGTCGAGCTTATCTGGGATCAGCACCCAACAGCCAAAGATAAAAAACGTTGCCGCAAGACCATAGCGCAACCACAGCTCCGGCACAAAACCAGATAAAACTGCTCCAAACCACGTAGCACCCAAATGATTAAGAATCGTCGCAACAAAAATGGCGAGCATGATCGTCCACGGCTTCTTAAAGCGAAGTACCAGTAATAAACTCAACAGTTGAGTTTTATCACCAATTTCCGAGATCGCGACTAAACCAAATGACTGAGCCAGCGGACCCAAAATTCTACCTCCAAAAAACACCCCCAAAGATGTAACAACTTCAGGGTTTTATGATAGATTTCACCTGTTGGCTAGGTCAATTTATCGATTGAAAGCGCCATAGCTTAGTGGCCGGACTTCCTTGTTGCCGCGCACTGTGACTTGGCCTACGATAAAGTCATCTAAATCTGGAGCCGAGTCGCCGTCCCGACCCCACCCTGAAGCCAGGTAAATTCTGTAATTTCCCCGCATTAGGTTCGCTTGGTCTGCCTTTAAGTTCGTGGTCGATAGTGGAACACTTTTCTGTTGCACTGGAACAGACCCAATAATGCTAAAGCTATTTGACGTGTAGTCGACTCCGCACACCCGGCCTACATCAATATTTACAAGAGTGTTATCATTCAACACCTGGAAATCGAAATAATAGACGGTTCCATTCAATGGAAGCTGTGACACTTCGTCCTTACATGACGTATTTTGGAATCGTCCATCACCGATATGAAACACCTTGTCTTTTCCAAACACCACTGTATTGGGATTTGGTTGCGTTATCTGGGATCCTGGACCAGTTTGAGGATTTTGAGCAGTTGGATTCTGGCCGTTTGGATTCTGGCCGTTTGGATTCTGGCCGTTTGGATTCTGGCCGTTTGGATTCTGGCCGTTTGGATTCTGGCCCGACGGGTTATCAGATCGCTTGGAGCTACCCCCGCCAAAGAAGTTAGCCTTCCCACAGGACGAGACCACAAGTGCAAGTAACAATGAAGGCAACACAAGGCTTCGGGACATCATAATCAGGCTCCACATCAACAGGTTTCCGCAACAGCATTAAGAGATTCGTCACCCCTCCAAAGAGAGGCGTTTGGCCTCGAACAGCACCTTTTGTGCCATGTTTGCAGCCTAGTATATTCGGTAACTTACATCTTTTAGGATCTCGTCACATGTCAAATGTCTTGACACTCCGTACACGCTCGATGCAGTAGGTCAGATGAATAAAGGCCCGCGACACAAGGATGACCAAGATGCTGAGCATTAAGACTATTTTTAAAAATCAATTTTTCATAGTGGTGGATAAACCGGCAAATACTCTCAGCACGCCATCGCGAATTGGCAAATCCGACCCTCGTCCCGTCGTGGGTCTGCTGGTCCAAGAACAGTTAAATCAGAGGGTATTTCCTGTGCATCGACTTGACGAGAACGTCTCAGGACTTCTTATGTTTGCATTGAGCGAGTCTGCCCACCGGGCAGCGAATCGATGGTTTGAACAACACGAGATCTCCAAAGTTTACGAAGCTTGCTCCATACCAATACCGGAGGCACCTACCTGCCATGTTGGTGAAGTATTCGTTTGGGAAAGTAAACTAGTACGTGGAAAGCGACGGACATTTGAAGCGCCTTACGGCAAAGACGCTGTAACGAGAGCGCGACTTTCCGCAACGGATTCCGCAAGATCAATTTGGCATCTAAAGCCGCTAACAGGCCGATCTCATCAGCTTCGCTATGAGATGGCTAAACATGGATTTTGTATTGATGGGGATTCTCTTTATGGATCAACGCGCTCTGGACCGCAAAATGGCGGCATTGCCCTTCGATCCATCCGTCTCAGTTTTCGCAACGTCAAAGATGCAGCGTTGTTTGATCTACCGGAAACGATCACTTTAGATTCAGAAACACAAGTCGACCGTCATACGATAAGTGAATTCTGACGTACACCGAAATCTTGATAGAGGCGGTTGCTCATGCATCTCCGCCACGAGGTCAGAGGGATTTGCTCTACCTATTTAGAGGCAGCTTTCATTAATCTATGCCCCAAGGGCTGAACAGGTCTTGCGTTATGACCATAAATAGACCGCAAGGCAGAGACTTGAGCCTCAGACATCTCAATTGTCTTGGAAAAAACAATCCACGAGACACCCTCCAA
Source organism: Oligoflexales bacterium (assembly GCA_044360315.1). Classification (GTDB taxonomy): domain Bacteria; phylum Bdellovibrionota_B; class Oligoflexia; order Oligoflexales; family RGVZ01; genus CAMDKS01. The sequence continues at coordinate 10,464 of JBIKKO010000034.1, read as the reverse complement.
GCAGGGGGGCGCTGTGTAAGAACCCTGATATGAGTAATGTTCACGATCTTTAGGAAGAAAATTTGTCAACTCGATCCGATTGACAAAGTCTGAGATTTCTTTACCTCGAGAAAATTGATCCAAAATTTTTCTCATCTCAGGATGCTCTTTACCAATCTCGACAAAAACAGCAAAAATGATGGCCTTACCCCGCGTACTCTCCTGTACAATTTGGATCTCCAAAGGAAACATCAATCCATTAACCCAATGCTCGCTTGGACTGTGAATCTCAAGGCGTTTGACAACATATCGATCTGATCCATGTATCGTATGACTCCCGCCAGACAGCAGAATCTGAGACCGTGAGCTATTACTTTGGATTTGTAGTCCATCGTCTTTCCACCGGAGATCTGGAAATTTAGATGACAACAATGCTCCTTGGGGTATATCCACCGGCGACTGCGACGTCGTGTTGCCACAAAGGGCATAATCAACGCTCAGTGAGGCCCAGTGGTCAGGCCCAACAGCCCCGGTATAACCCCAACTTCCACCTTCAAACTGATCCTTCAAAGGTGACGCGCTCGATGCCGACTCATCCCGATATCCCCCATGCCAGGGCGATCCTTCCGAATCAAGATTCGCTCGTTGCTTGACTTGCCTCCCGTCGCCGTCAAAATGATAAAGCCAAGCCTGCGTCGATGCTTTGATAGAAGCAAACACCGCGCCAAACGCAATACCGCCAATCATCACCGCTAGGCGAATTTTCATGTTAACCAAGACCTCTCCGACCAAGTAAAAGCTCTCAGAGACACCCCCCGTCATCATTCTTAGGGAATTCGGAAATAATCATTCCTAGTTTTCACAAATCAGGTTATTTGCCTGGATTTACTGAAAAATTTAGGGTAATTTTAATCTCCGTAGGCTATTCTAACGCTTCAAACCAGTAGGCTGCCATGACATCAATTTCGAATCTCAACCCCGGTTTCATCTTGCAAATTTTTCTTGGATTACGAGTCACTCAGTACGTGATCGAATCCTGGTTAGCCCGTAAAAACAAAGAATGGTGGAGCGATGGGGAACGTCAAACTCAAGCCGCGGCGGCTCTCAACATCAGTAGCAGTGACATGGACAAAACTTATAATTATTCGCAGGCAAAGTTTCAGCTTGCCCGCTTCCATGCCCTGATTGGAATAATCGTGACCACGATTTTCTTTGGACTCGGAGGGCTTGGCTTGATTGAAGCAATCTCTCTTAAGTTAAATTCTATAATTGGTAGCGGCATCATTACGGAGGGCCTAATCTTTATCGGAATTCTTAGCTTTTTAGGCCAACTACTGAGCTTACCGTTTGCCATTTACAACACGTTTGTCATCGAAGAGCGTTTTGGATATAACAAGCAAACAGTATCTGGATTTATCTCAGACCTAGTTAAAGGCACTATCCTAGCCGTTATTCTCGGCTCAGCAATCTTAGCAGCAATATTATGGATTATGGGCGCAATGGGCACATACTGGTGGTTCTATGCGTGGTGCGCCGTATCTATCTTTAGTCTTTTCACCGCGTGGATATATCCAACCTTACTCGCCCCCATCTTCAATAAGTTCACACCACTGTCTGACGGCGATCTCAAAATTTTAATCAATGAACTCGCAGATAAAATTGGGTTCCGCACCGACGGGTTATTTGTGATGGACGCTTCAAAGCGTTCAGGACATGGGAATGCTTATTTTACCGGAATTTTTGGCAAAAAAAGAATCGTATTGTTCGATACATTACTGAATAATCTTTCTAACCAAGAGATTATCGCGGTGCTGGCCCACGAATTGGGTCACTTCAAATTACATCACGTGAGAACTGGCATGATCCGGGGCCTACTTTTATCCCTGGCTATTTTTGCAGGAATCGGCGCCTTACTCCCGCACAGCGTGTTTTACTCCGCCCTCGGTTTGTCTCAGGTAACCAACTACGCAGGCCTTGTAATTTTCTCACTGTGGTTTGGGCTTCTTGAGTTTTATCTTCAACCAGTTCAGACATGGTTTTCGCGTCGCAACGAGTTCGCAGCCGATGCTTTCGCAAAATCCACACTAGGCACAGCCGACACCTTAGCTGAAGCTCTGAAAAAATTGCGAGAAAAAAGTAGTGTGATGCCGATCGCGCACCCCCTATATTCGGCCATGTATTATAGTCATCCCCCCATGTTGGAGAGAATCAACACTCTTCGTGGCCAGCAGTAAAGCGCCTCGATCAGAGTTAATTCCTATCTAAATATCTATGGATAGATCGACCGGCTGCGAGTTTTGCAGCTGAACAGGAGGCCGTCTCGACCTTACAAGCTGTGGCCGAGGACCGGATAACCCATGAAAAGTCCCTACCAGTTGGACAGTCCCAACTAAAAAACCAAACAGATTTTGTTTTATACAATGTCTTGCCAATTTCTATGTGGTTCCAGCAGCCTGCCAAGTTGTGGCATGTGGCTATAACTCCGTGATAGAATAATGATGTAGGTTTATGCGTTTTAAAGCTCACACGAGGGGGGAAATGGGAACATGAGATCAAATCGTAAATTGGTTGCTCCGTTCGGCATGGTGTTGTCATCTATCAATCAAGCGGTTGCCGTTCAAGCTCAGCCCATCAGCGTGGGTGCATATGCCGTTTCAGATCACTCAAACTGTCAAGCTGGAGACCTTCCAGGTACTATTAAGGAACTGGAACGCTTTTTTGAAAGCCCAAATCTACCCCAAGAATTTCAACAAAATTTTTTCTGGAAAGACGAGCGCGTTAAACAAAGTGAATGGGCAAAGGAGGGCGATTTCGTCATGTCCAGCGAATCCTTGACAGGATTTGATGGCGCTGACGCGAGTGTTATCTCTTATATTGCAAGTCACGGAGTAACAAGCAAAGGGACCTACCGAGCATTAACGGGTACTCAAAAAAACGGCGGCTGTTATATATCAAACAAAACCATGGAATTGGGTAATAACGTGGCCCGCTACGCCATTTTATCCACCTGCCAGGGATTAAAAATTGGTGATGGCGATAATCCGTCTAGAGTTGGCGAAAATCCTTCGCTCACATGGAAATCTGGAGCTGCAGGAATGAACTGTATATTAGGATATTCCAATAATATGGCTGATGATGACACCTACGGTGAGTATCTGCTGGCTAACCTCAAAGATGGCAACACATCAATTTCAAAAGCATTTATGGATGCCTCAGACGCAGTTTCCCCCGACAACATACCAGCTGTCTTATGTTTCGGCGAGACTGAGGAAGACGCCGCTTTGTACTTACAGGAAAATAAAATTTTTGAAACTGAATCAAGACCTCAGACAAAGTCAGCTTGGATGTATCGTAAAACCAAATCAATTGAAGATCGCAAGGCTCTCATGCACCCCACAGCAAGATCCCTGAAGTTATCGCCGATGTCGATCAACCATCATAAGCTCGCCAGTGCGTTCCTTGGTTCAAACTTTACGCAAGCAAAATCAGAAACTAATTCTACATATAATTCAGAGCTTGGGTTGGTGGATTATAATCATTCTACTGGAACGGTCACGATCAAGAATTTCCTGATACCAGAGATTCGCGACATTAGCGTTCCTTCACGCGAAGAGTCTCAGGAGATTGCTGTCAAAGCATTGCTCCAAGGTGGGTTCATGCAGTTAGATCGTTCATTAACGTTAGCTGCTGTGTCAGAGGACGTCCTTGGTGGTAGCCTTGGTCTCTCAAAAGTTCAATCCCGTAAATTTACGTTTAGACAGAAAATAGCCGGGGCGATGACAGTGTCTCAACAAGGCAGCATCGACGTAACCATTGGCACAGGCGGGGTTGTAACCGAGATCAAGGCAGCACTAGTGACTGCTAGCGGCGCGGAAGCTACAACGACCACTGCAAAGGATTTGGACCAGCGAACCGCGGATCTAGAGAGTCAGGCCATCGAACTTGTGGCCGCTAAATCTCCTGGAGCGAACTACCGCGTCCTAAAGTCCATCCTTGGTTACGACGCAGGCGACTTTCTGAAGCGCAACCCCACAGCAAAGGCTGTTATGGCGGTAACCGTTGAGGTTCAAAAAGGTGATTTTAAACGGAACTTTATCGAAAAGATCGCTCTCTAAGCATCGACAACAGAGGTTTAGAATTCAACCGGTAAAGTCACCTTTGAACAGCCATGCTAGGATCGTATTTTGAGCATTTTTTAAGCATAAATTTTGTTTAAAGTTTGCATCCAGCTTACCGAACACCCTCAGACGCGCGAGCGTTTGAGGGAGTACTGTTATGGCTGCACATTTTCATAGAGGCTTTTTAATCGTTCTAACCATAATGGTTGGAGCTTTGAACTCCGGTTGTCGAATCGCGGCGAATGATACTAGCGGTAGCCCGAGTCAAGGCGGTGGATCAGGTGGATCAGGCGGCCCGAGTGGTCAGACACCGAAAGTTGCGACGTTAGCCTTTGAAACGCTCTCGACCTCTTCTCTATACACATCAGATGCTGGAACTAATAATTGCGCGACCTTCACACTTACTGCGAAAACAAAAGATAACACGGTTGCAGCTGGCGCTATCGTCACCGTATCTATTGTGGGTGTGGCTACTGCTGAATTGGCCGAATACGGAACCCTAACTTCAAGTCTTACGATCGATGAGAACGGTCAGGGCTCTGGTAACTTTTGCGCTGCGAAAAAAGTCGCGAGCATTATTCTTGTCGCCCAAGCTGACGGCGTGCAAGTGAACTCCGGGGCAATCAACATTGAGATCATGCCAGAATACTCGCTTAGCTATCGTGATAGTGATTTCGATAGCAACACATCAAAACCCAAAGATTCCATTTTGGCAAACCTATTTGACTCTGGGCCATATGATTGCGGTAATCTCTACTTCCGCCTGACGAAACTAGATAGCCCCGTTAAGGACGCCTCAGTTAAATTTAAATCAGATTTTGGATATCCAGCAGGCGCAAAGCTTCGTCCACGTTCAAGTACCGACACACCCTACGAGACTGATACGCTCACGCAAAAAAAGTATCTCTCATACTCCGCAACTTCAGACACTGATGGTATATTTTCAATTCCATTCTGTTCCGGCCAAGTCCCGGGCTCGATGATTGTTATGGGTTCTTATACTGATGAATATGGAAAATCTCACACCGTGAAATCACCTCCCATTTCCATAAGCTCAGGAACAGCAAACCTTACGACACTAGCGCTGGAATTCAACACGACGAATGCGCGAACCCTCAAAGCCCTATTTAACAACGAGATACCGTCCCCACTTGATTTGATTGTGAAGATCAGCTCAGTTTTCGGGGGAGGATTAAGCGTCTTCAATCCTGTCTACGTCCATTCAGAAAGCGGAACGCTAAACGTTGAATCTGGAGGTGTTCCTGACCAAAATGGTACCACGAAGTTTTCAATGCTCGCCTCCTATAACGGTTCGGCAAGACCTACGCCGGTGCGCCTATTCAATGATGCAAGAGCCCAGTCAACCTGTAATCCAGAGGCGATCGCAAAGGAGTACGCAGGCACAGCCACTACAGCCTTTAACTACTCAGATCTTGCTATCAATTGGCGCACAACGCTCGTGTATGCGATGCGCGGGCAAGAATCCTTTAATGACGCAAATCGCAATGGAAAGTACGATCTCGGTGGTGATGGATTCTGGGATAAAGATCACGATGGCGTTTACACTCAAGGAGTTGACGCCGTGACTTACTTTGGTTCAATCCCAGGAGGCGCTGCGTGCCGCTGCCTGGACGCGTCGGGAGCACCCCTGGCGACAGCTCCAACTCAAGGCGCACAAACAACACCTTGCATAGAAACAACAACCCAAGCTTCCTGCTTCAGACGAACGAGTGAATGGTTTATTGATTTGCCTACACCATTTGTTGACGCAAACGAAAATGGTATCTACGAAAGTACGGTTAACGGACAAGACATGGACCGCCTGATAGGTGACACTTACGACGCGCCCAACAGCAAGCGCGATGTTGACACACTCATATGGAAGTCAGCCTATCTACCAATCTATACTGGAACATCTCCATATGCTATGGTCCGCTCCGCTATCAAATCTGGCACAACACTTGAACCCCACAATAATCCCCATACACTCGAAACTGCGGGAGTTTACTCCTACTATAGTGATCTTGTTACTCGTCAGCTAATGAACAGTCAGGTTCAAAATTTTCTAGATCACGCTCAAATAAACCTTGAATCATCAAACATGCGCAATAACGGATCTGGATCATATTCGGCATACCGCTGGTTTACAGCACACGGCATCTGCGGTACCCCAGCACCGGGAGGTACAGTAGTAAGCGCAAGTCCGGAACTGATCAGTGAGCCCTACGGAGACCGCTTGCTAACAACGCATTTTTACATACAACCGGGAGATCAGATCTTAGATCCATCCCGAAGACTGTTAAAAAACGGCATCGGCGCAAGCTCATCAGAGATCAACTTCAACGTCCCCGATCATGCGTCGGCCGCGGCCGGCTATCCCGTAATTTACGAGGTCAATGTAGCTCCGTGCAAACGTGCCGTCCCCAACGGAACCGGACTCTGGTGTGCCCCCGCTTCACACTACATCCACACACGGTTAGATACCGATACGGTGACTTTACAAGTAAGCATCCCGGAATACAAACATGCAGTTACCTGCAAGGCAGGCTACTCTGAAAATTCTGCAACGGGAAGTTGCGAGAACTGAATCGGAAATTGAAACGAATCAAGGTCAATTTCTGATCCGCTAAGGGTCAAAGGAGATTTCTCTAACTCGAAAATAGGTAGCCGATAGCCTGGGAGCCTCACTATTTCCCCTAATACATCATGCTAAAAAGCTCTGACTCGCTTACACACGCAGTTTGTCATCCGGCGGACCGTTTACCGTAAGTACAGTGTCCTGAGTTTCGGCTTTCCGCTTTCAGATTCGGCATTCGGCACTTTTAATAAGACGGCCGTGTGCGCTATCGTCGGTAATGAACTTTTCAGTCAAAGTTTAAAGATAAATTTTTTTACCCTTTCTAACTATGCTTTGCCGCCAACCAAACATACTTCAGCACTAATACGACAAGAATCCCATACATAACGGGATGAATCTTTTGCGACTTCTTCGACAGTAAAGCCACTGTAACGTAACTAAAAACACCAAGAGAAATGCCATTGGCAATACTAAATGTGAGAGGCATCATAATCATGGTGACGAATGCAGGAATAGCTTCACTCAAGTCCTTCCAAGCAATCCGCGCCAACGGTTCCATCAGCATGGCTCCCAATATGATCAACGCGGGAGCCGTTGCGGCAGTCGGGACTGCAGAAGCCAAAGGCCAAAAAAACAAGGACAGAAGGAATAAAATTCCGGTAACGACAGCGACGAGACCTGTACGCCCACCATCCTCAATGCCAGCCGCCGACTCCATATAAACAGTTGTGGTCGATGTACCAATAACCGCACCAAGAGTTGTCGCTGCTGCATCCGCAGCAAAAGCTTGACTTGCTCTCGGAACGCGTCCCTCTTGGTCGGAAAACTTAGCAACCTCCGAAAGCCCAATCAACGTGCCCGCCGTGTCAAAAAACGCAATAAATAAAAATGTAAAAACGACTCCGAACACACTGAGATCTAACGCGCCCCTAAGGTTGAAGGCACCAAACAAATCTCTAGGCCATACTGGCCAGCTTACGATTCCGTTTTCAAACCCAGAAAACGCTTTGCCATCATAAACAGGAATTGCCCCCACGACTGTAATCGCTGAGATCATAAAAATACCGATTAGTATCGCCCCCGGAACTTTTCTAACGAGTAGGGCCGCCGTTACGACGAGACCCAAGATTGCCAATAGCGCTCCTGGGGACGTCAAATCACCCAAACCGATCATGGTGGTCGCATTTTGCCGGACCAGACCGCCAGACTGGAGCCCGATGAGGGCAAGAAACATACCGATCCCTGCGCTACTTGCCCTCTTTATTGACAGTGGAATCGCGTTGATAATTGCCTCACGAATACCACTGATCGTCAGGATGAGAAAAACAACTCCACTCACAAAAACGGCACCGAGGGCCGTCTGCCAAGACAATCCCTGACCCAGAACGGCTGAATACGTGAAGTAAGCATTAAGTCCCATTCCAGGGGCAAGAGCCACCGGTAGCCCTGCCATAATCCCCATCAAAATCGATCCAAGGGCTGCAGCAATTGCCGTCGCAGAAACAAGTTGAGCCGACACGTCTGCAACGCCTGGGATGATAATGGCAGGAGATAAAATCTGGGGGTTAACCACCAAAATATAAGCCATTGCCAGGAAGGTCGTCACTCCGGCTCGAACCTCCCGCGATACGGTTGTTCCAGCTTCCTGTACGCGAAACCATTGATTGATCTTACCCGTCACCGTTCACCCCCCTTATACCGCTATTGTGCAGGATGTTTAGGCTTTCCTACATAAAAAAAACATGCCATACTTTTATATGGTATTTAAAACCAATCCTCTTGAGGGATTCTTACTTATGGATAAATTAACACCCACTCAGTTAAAGGCCCTAGCATTTATCCGCTCGGCGGTGGAATCCACCGGTAACGCGCCCACTCTTCGTGAAGTCTGCCAGTTTATGGGATACTCTGCCGTTGGAAGCGCACAGGATCTGATCTCCGCGTTACGCCGCAAAGGCTATCTGGAGGAACCCTCCAAGCAATCGGCGCGATCGATTGTTCCAACTGTAGCAGGACGCGACATCGTCCCCGCAACTGATCGAGAGGACGAAGATCCTTTTACAATTACACTTCCTTGCCTTGGCGCTGTGCCCGCTGGTAATCCGATTGAGGCGATCGAAGACCGAATCGGTACTCTTCGCATGTCCACAAGCATGCTACCTAAGCCTATGCCAGCCCGTTCGTCGCTCTTTGCCTTAAAAGCCAAGGGCGACAGTATGATTGGTGCCGGTATTTTAGACGGTGACTGGCTGGTCGTCGCAAGCCAACAAACTGCGTCATCAAACTCAATTGTTGTCGCACGACTAGAGGGCGAGGCGACGGTGAAGCGCCTAGTTAAAGATCGGACGCGGGGCTGGTTCCTAAAACCGGAAAATCCCGCTTTCAAGCCGGTTTATGCTGAGGATCGTTCATTTGAAATCATTGGTCGCGTAGTCGCCCTGCAACGAACGATTTAAGTAGATCGTTAGCGAAAATTAAGATCTTGTTTGTACGTCGCAAACTCTACGATCATTCCACCCCCGACACTAATGCTTTAGCCAGCCAATTTTGAGGGGGTGACTTTTTTATTTTCATGATTGGCAACTGCGGACAACAAAATCTGCGCTATTAGATTTTGATAGCTAAAACCTGCTGATTTTGCCGCCTGAGCGAAATCATCATCCTGGGACAAGGCGGGGTTGGGGTTCGCCTCTAAAAAAACTGGCTCCCCCTCAGGGGTTAATCGCCAATCAATCCTAGCATAGCTCTCTAATCCGAGACTCCTAAATATTTTAAGTGTGTGGGACGTGATTTTATCACGTACAACATGATCAAGTTGACCTGCCATACTCGTAGAAACACCCCATCGCTCGCGATACTTTTCATCCCATTTAGCACGAAATGTCGCCACCATCGGTTTATTCTTTTCCAAGTGATCAAAGAAAAGCTCCCTTGGAGGCAGCACCTGTAGTGTCCCATCAATATCAATGACCCCCAGGTAAAGCTCTCGTCCGTGAATAAATTCCTCAACAATCACATCAGATTTAAGTCGACTTGTGACCCATTTGACCCGATTTTCACACGACGGCCAATCATAAACCAAGCTTGCCTGCGAGATTCCTTCACTGGCCTCTCGATTAAGCGGCTTTACAAGTAGCGGAAACGTGCTATCAAATCTTTCAAATCGCAGATCATCACATCGGAATGTAGCGAATGCAGGAACAACTACACCGTCCCAGCTAGCAATCTTCTTTGTCGTCCCTTTATTTTTACATAAGTGTAATGCTGACGGACTGGAGCCCGTGTAGGGTATACCCGAAAGCTCGAGTAGAGACGCAATATGTCCCTCATATGCCCGATCCCCTACATACGTCTCACATAGATTAAAAATGACGTCTGGTTTTACACTTGAAATCCTGCGCACGATGGCCGAGAAATCATCAAACACACCATGTACGTGTAACTCGATACCTAACCTTTTTATCGCCCGACAAACGTCACGCTCGGTTACTCGCTCTTCACTAGCACACAGAGACTCAGGATTATCATGATCGATTATGGGCTCTGGTAAGTCATATAAAACCAAAACTCGGTTTATGTTCCGTACCGCTTTTGTGATAAGGCGCTGCAAAGACTGCGGCACACGCCCCGATGATCCGTCACGCGGCGAGTCTGTGCAAAGGTGACTCGAGATGATGCCGCTCTCACGCTTAAACACAGCATCCACGCTTCGAAGTTGCGAAGTCTCTGTCAACACCATAGCAATAGATCCCAAGACTGTGCTTTGGTCGAATACCGAATACAAATAAG
>JBIKKO010000033.1:0-26274 GCA_044360315.1 Oligoflexales bacterium | reverse complement strand
CAAGGAAGCGGTTTTGTTTCAAAGAAACTTAGTTGGAGAATCCCTGCGAACTTTATCGGCCGTTATACCACCCAAGCCCGCGTTATGATCCGAAGCGAAAGTGGTCTTTGCTGGCATCTCTTTGAAATTGAGAATAGACCAACTGTCTATGTCGCCTCAAAACAACCAGCAATCGCTGACATCGCACCGCCAGTCGTCACTAAAGTGACCTTTGATCGCCTAACTTACAGTGCCGGCTCGAAAGTAAAGGTTACGTTAAAGGCTGTGGACGAGAGCAAGATCTGTACTCGTGAAGAAAAAGACAAAGGTGCCAGCTGTAGCATTGGCTGGCATGTCGGATTTAAGGATTCCAAGGGAAATTATCACAATTTCTTCCCTGAAGCTCATACAGACACCACTTATGGCCAGTATTATGCTGAATTTCAACTTCCGCTAAAGGGAGAAGAAAGTTACTTGGAACCAGGGAAATACCTGGTTGAAGTTTACGACGTCCACGATGTTTGGGATAACTACGTCCACCAATCTGCCTCAAGCCTTGCGCAACATATTGAAATTGGTGATTGAGCATGAAAAGAGCAGTTCACTTAATCTTCGGTATGTTGTTCGCGCAGCTAATTTCTTTTGCCCAGCAAAAGCAACTCGAAGGGTTGATGGCTGCCTTATCCTCTAGGACTTAACAGGCGACACACCGGTTTTTTTATTTGGGGGAACCATGAAGCTGAAAGCGTTATTAGCTTTTTTAACTTTAAACGTCCTTTCTCCCTTGACTGGCATCGCCGAGCCGTCGCTGCAAAACATTAGCCAGGAAGACCCTGTTGATAACGCAATGAATACTATGCGTCGCGCAGGAAACTATTTAGGTGCGATCTCGTTATTGAAACACGAGATTGAAAAGGGCGAGGCTGAGAAGAACAAATGGACTCAGACCTTGGCGTTTTACTACTCGTTTGTTGGACAATACGCTGACGCGGTAATTGCTATGCATGCGGCGTGGACGATACCGCCACAGACTCCTGTTCCTTCAGCAATTCGCGATCAATTTTTAAATGCCATAACTATTGAAAATGCTAAGCACGCTATTTGTCAGGAAATCAGGAAGCATCAAGTCGTCATTATCAATGAAAACCATCACCACCCCCAGTAGAGAGCGTTTGGGAAAGGTCTTCTGTCCTGTTTTAAATCCGCTGGCTTTAAATATTTCGCACTTGAAGCAATTGGCGAGCCCACTGAGCGGGTAAATAAACGTCAATTTGTTTCTCGTCTTTACACTGGTTACTATGTGGCGGAACCTCAGATGGCAGCGTTAGTCGGTGAAGGGTTAAATCTTGGCTTCAAAATTGTACGCTATGAAGCGCAGATGAATTGTCAAGACTGCACAGGAGAAGATTCCATTGATCAACGCGAAGAAGGCCAAGCCAACAATCTTATCTCTGAGATTTTTAGTAAGGATAAAAAAGCTAAAGTTGTGATTTGGGTTGGCTACGCTCATGCTTACAAGCGCCAACTGGGCGCGTCGCCGAAAAGCCGCTGGATGGCAGCTAGATTATGGCAAAAGACCGGAATTGAACCGTTTTCCATTGAGCAGCTTTCTGAGCAATTTGAGTCGAACGCAACTCAACCTGCTTTTGATGCGATAAACACTAAAATCAATTCGCTTCAGCCTGTGTATGTAGACCTTCGACCAAGCTGGAAAAATATTCCAAAGGAATACAAATGGTCTCTCAGAAAAACGGATCATGACAGTTTACCAGCAATCGATGCAGTCGTTGTTCATCCCAAAAGACAAGCAAATGACTCCAGAGATCTTTGGCTTGCACTCGGCCCGAGTGATGTATCGAAAATAACTTTAACAAAACTTTCAAATGACAAGACATATCTGGTTCAAGTTTTTCCGAATGATATAGAGCGTTCTGCGATCAACGATAGAGTTCCCTTGGATCAGATACTTTGTAAGACGCGGACTGCTTGCCTAGTTGCGGTAAAACCTGGACGCTACTTAGTAAGAGTTCTATCCGATGATGGAACTGCGGTTTCGTTCTCCGAAGTTCAGCTGCATGGCTTTCCAAAGTAGAGGTGAGACATGTCCATCGAGTTCGTAACTAAACTTACTAAAGCCCTTGATGCGAATGATTTCGCCACGGCATCACTTTTCATAGCGAACGATTGCATCTATGAAATAGGGTCTCAATATATAGTTGGGCGCGATAAAATCATTGCGTTATACAAAGAAAACGCTGACTGGGCAAGGACCTCAATCGATGATGTGGTATTTGAAAGTCAAGTTGATGCTGAAGGGGATGGATTCCTCGTCAATTATACTGATAAAATTACGCACAAAGGTATGAAGCACATCTATAGATGCCAGCAACTTTTGTCGTTCAACAAGCAAGGATACGTAAACAAAATATTGCATCGGGAGATTCCTGGAGAGAAAGAAAGCCTTGAGGCCTTCGAAACTAAAGCAGGAATCATTAGACCGAAACATACCGCTAAGCGTGATGACCTTCTTACCATCAGTGCCATTTTTAAAAATGCCGGAATTGAGTTCGCTCTCGGAGGTTCCGGTCTGATGTATGCCATTGGCTTGACACAGGAGGTCCATGATTGGGATCTTACAACAGACGAGCCCTGGAGCAAGATAGAGCCTCTTTTGAAGGGTTTTGACTATCAATATTTAGAAGCCGATGAATTCTACGCAACGACGTATCGATGTAAATTCAAAGTCGGGAGCTCGAACATTGATCTGATGGGCCACTTTTCCATTAAAACACAAGCCGGGATTCATCATGTTCCAACAACAGTCACCCAACATTGGCAGGGTGTCCCCCTTGGAGATCCTGAGGCATGGGCGCATGCCTATAAATTAATGGGTCGTTCCGAAAAGTCGAAGCTACTATTCGATTGGGTTCGCAGTAATAATACAAAGTGTGAGAGTCGACTTCAATGATGATAGAAAGCATTCATCCATAGAGGATATGTTTTTGCAATCGCTAGTAACTCGAAAATAGCTTTGAAAAAATCCGTCCATTTGAGTCGCGATCCTGGAACGTCGCGCCATTGATTTAATGGATACTCGTAGATGGTTTGAATTCTCATTGCTCTATCGCTTAAAGATATTCCGTAAAGATATCGCGCAATAATTTCGACGTCAAAAATCCATCTTGAATGGAACTTTTTGATAAAAATATCTCGAGTTGTCGACGAGGTGCGAAAAATCTTCGCTCCACATTGGGTGTCATATACCCCGAGAGCCAGGACGATAGATGCAGCCGTGGCAAAGACCCGACCAAGATAATGTCGAACTTCAGATCGCACCACGTTACGTCCGAGTAGCTTGACTCGAGAAGCCATCAAAATGTTTATCTGAGGATTTTCGGCAAGGAATGTGATCATGGCTGGAGCCTCTGTCAGGGGAGTCGATAAGTCGGCGTCCCAATAACCTACTAGGTTTGCGCCGTCAGCTGCTGCTTGAAGAAAACCCAATCTTACGGCTTCTGCTTTGCCCTGGTTTAGCTGGAGTCTCAATATTTTTGAATTACTTCTACTTTTACAAATCTTGTTACCAATTAGCTCATATGTGCCGTCGACACTTCCATCATCAACGAATAGGATAGAGACGGAAGGATTATGGTCTAAGAAATTTAGAAATTCTTCTATCTTGATACGACATTCTTCGTTGTAGCACGGAACAATCAGTGTGCAGCTGGTCAAACCTAACCTCCTACCAGTTGTTTTTGTCGTGATTTTGATACACAGACGAGGTGACCATCAATAGACTCGCAGTAAGTTTTATCGGCATTTTGTCCAGCAAAAAGATCTGTAAGTGTAGGGTGGACAATGTAAACAACATCATCTTTGAAGAGGCCATTTCTCAATTCAAGCAAAAACTTGGTACAGTAAGCTTTTTGTGTATCAACTGGTGGTCTAGCTCTTGGTCCAGAGTTGATAGTCATGTTTTGCTCCCAAGCTTTGATCGCAAATGGAGCGTAATAGGTCGTTGGATAGTTGGTTGCTTTCGCGAGGCACTCGCTCGGCTCGTAGTGAGGTGGAACAAGGGCTATGTGTTTAAAAACACCGTCCATTTGTGTCCACTTTTGTGACGTTAACTCACTCAAGCCTTTTCTGCTCAGCATGCGTGCGTCAGATTGCAAAAATGGAAATTGGTCAATCAACTGGAGTCCAAATCCAATCAGAAGTAGAACGGATCCCGAAAGCTTCCGAGCCTTAAATTCCTGAATTTGAAGAATAACAAATGCAAAAACGAGATAGTATAGCGGCCAGATGAATCGCCCTGCGGACCGAAAAGGTCCGGTCACGAAATCTAAGTGTTGATAGAGACTTTCAAGGGAAGCAATCCAACTACCCCAAATTCTCACACGTGATCCAAGAGAAAATAACGCCATAGCAAGACAAATCAAAACAAGTGTCTTATGTTGTGGCTTGTATAAGAATGACAGAACTCCTCGGCCAGACTTCTGTGCATCCCAGAGGGACAAGAGCAGAAGAAAAACACCTCCCGTGCCTAGCCAAGCGAGTCCCTCGTATTGGCCAGCCTTTTCTCGGCCAGGAATCAGAGACGATCGGTCGCGAGGGTTAAAGAAACCAAGTATGTCCGACGAAAAATGATGAAAGCCCCCCTCCGAGTTTGAGCCGCTTGATGAGAAAAATCCCAGTGTATAGAGGAGCACTATACTTGCGGTCATCAAGATACTGCCTCGAATGAGTAATGTTCGGACTGAATGACCACAATGTGCCACGGCAATTGCAAACACCATCGCTCCGATGTAGGGGTGCGTAGTCCACGAAAAAGTCAGTAATGTAAGCCATAATACAAGAGGTGCGTCTCTGCCGTGATGCTTTACGGCTAGCCATAGAGCTGCAATCACACACCAATGAGCGCAAAGGGATGCATGCCCTATGTCGAACCTAAAGATCAGAATGGGGCTCGTGACAAAAAACAGGACGCCTATCATGGCCATGGGTCTGCGGACGCCAAGACTTTTAAGAAGGAGAAAGCTAAATACTCCTTGAAGGACGAAATTTGTTAGCATCCAAAGGCCGTGTATTTGCTTGCCGATCGGAAGAATGCTGGAGACAAATTTTGCCCCAATTGCAAACCAAGGGAACGTATCATTGAATCCGATCGTAGACCCGATTGGATACGTGTAATTTGGGATGGTTCCTAGTGGGAACAGCCAAGGTGAATTGCTAAAGTACAACCAACCCATAAGGCTTTGAGCGTGATCATCTCGTATAAGCCAGTCGATATTGGCGGTGTCTAATGCGGAAAATCCAAAGTATATAAGAAAAGAAATAAAGCCGATCGTAGATGCTAAAATGAGAGGAAGTACCGAGGAGATCTTTTCAATGAAGCGCATCTGAGTTCCGAAATAATGCTACGGTTTGTAAGACAAATGGTTGAGAGCTTATGATAAAGTTTCTTGTAAATCTATAGGATTTGATTAATTTTCTGCTGGTGTCTATGACCGGCTTTAGGCGTTTATTCGCACCATACACCCCCCGAAGAGGCCATCGGTCACGGTTTGCCGTTGCGACTATGGTGATAAGCCGGTTTGTTGGTGTTGAATCTCTTAGGCGGGGTTTTAAATATTTTTTGGATATTTCTCCGCGTGATGTCATAATTGAAAGTGGTACTAATTTTATAAAGGTTCGGCATGCTAACTTGGATTGAGATAAGCGGCGAGCATTTGCGTCAAAACTTGCGGGCTTTTTCAAAGATTATGGGCCCGCAAAGACTGGCACCCGTTTTGAAGAGTAATGCCTATGGTCATGGCCTTAAGGAAGTATATCGGGCCTTGGCCGGGGAACAACTTGAATGGATCTCCGTGAATTATGTTAACGAAGGTGAACAGCTAAGGGCTGCTGGCTACTCCGGACGGGTTCTTGTCGTGGGTCCTTTTATACCGCATGAGATTGAGGCGGCTTACCGAGCGAATTTGGATTTGTTTTTGGGCCATCATGAGGGTTTGAGTGCTTGGTTGGCATCTCGTGTAAAGCCCAAGGTTCATATTGAGTTTGATACGGGTATGGGTCGTCAGGGCTTTCGTCCCGATGATGCTGGAATGGTTGCCGATCTTTTGTTAGCCCATAAGGACCATGTCAAAGGTGTCTGCATGCACTTTGCTAACGTGGAGGATGTGACGGAACATGAGTATGCAAGACTTCAGTTGGCAAAATTTGCAGGTGTAAAGCAGGAGTTTTTGCGTCGTGGTATGCAGTGTATAAGTCATGCGGCGTCGTCGGCTTCTGTATTGATTTTGGAAGATAGTCGTTTTGATTTGGCGAGATTTGGTATTTCTCTTTATGGTTTTTGGCCTAGCCAAGCCACTCGCCTATCATACATGCAGCTTCACGGCGGTCTTGTGGACTTAAAGCCGGTTCTCTCCTGGCGGACGAAGATCACCAGTTTGAATCGGGTATCACATGGCCAGTATATAGGTTATGGCTGTACGTTTAAGGCTCGGCATGACATGACGATTGCCGTTTTGCCGGTGGGTTATTTTGAGGGTTACCCGCGCATGGCCTCGGGCGGTCAAGCTTACGTTTTGATTCATGGAGAGCGGTGTCCGATTGTTGGACGGATTTGTATGAATATGATGATGGTTGATGTTACCGACCTTGCCTCTAAAGTGAGCGTGTTAGATGATGTGACTTTGATCGGTCGTGATGGGCTTGAAACCATACTGGCTTCTGATGTCGCGACCTGGGCGCAAACCATTCATTATGAGCTAGTAACCCGACTAAACCCTGCTATTGAGCGACGAATCGTTTAGCGGTAAGGTGACGGATCGGTTTTGGGCTGCGATGACCGCTCGTCCCACGACCATTTTCGGTTTTAGGCTGAAACACAAGTTTGGCAAGAGGCCAAAATGATGTAAGTCTTCTTGGGCTTATATTTGCAAGAAACCGGATTATCAGATTATGCTTTATCAATGGGCTTAAAACAGCCCTTTCATGGGAGGCGAGGAGTTCATGGCTAGATTGTTCGGAACGGACGGGGTCCGAGGGATGGCAAATGTTTATCCCATGTCTCCAGACATGGTTCTTCGCCTCGGACAAGCGATTGGTATCTATTTTGGAACGCGCCAGACAAAAGCAAGAATTCTCATAGGTAAAGACACTCGCCGTAGCGGATATATGTTAGAGCAGGCTTTGTGCTCTGGAATTTGTAGTGTCGGAGTTGACGCGTTTTTTCTAGGTCCCCTTCCCACTCCAGGTATTGCGTATCTAACTCGTGGAATGCGCGCCAGTGCGGGTATAGTTATTTCAGCATCACATAATCCATTTCATGATAACGGAATTAAGATCTTTTCTGCAGACGGCTATAAGCTTCCGGATGAAGTTGAAGATGAGTTAGAGCGGCTTGTTCAAGATCCAACGCTGGCTGACAACGTCCCCACTGGTACGGGAATAGGCACTGCAAGGCGCATTGACGATGCGATCGGTCAATACTCCGTCTTTTTAAAAGAACAGTTTCCTAAAAATTTGAGACTTGATGGCCTGCGGATTGTTATTGATTGTGCCAACGGTGCCGGATACCGCGTCGCCCCGAAGGTTTTCGCTGAGCTTGGTGCTGAGACTTTTGTGATCGGTGATGAACCAAATGGTCTAAATATTAATGAACACTGCGGCGCTTTGTTTCCACAAACTCTACGCGAAAAGGTGTTGCTCTATAAAGCAGATCTCGGTATCGCGCTTGATGGTGATGCTGACCGAATCGTTGCCGTCGATGAAAAGGGTGAGATCATTGATGGTGATGAGATGCTAGCAGCGTGTGGTGTATTCATGTTAAAGCGTCAAAAATTAGCAAATAGTACCGTGGTATCGACGGTGATGAGCAACATGGGTTTAGAGATTGCACTGCAAAAGCATGGTGGACGACTTATTAGATCAAAGGTCGGTGATCGATATGTGATGGAGGCCATGCGACAAGGTGATTATATGCTTGGCGGTGAACAGTCAGGACATCTGATTTTCCGTGATTCATCAACTACGGGTGATGGTGTGTTGGCTGGTTTGAAATTTTTGGAGATCATGGTGGATGATGGTCGACGCGCGTCTGATCTTCGTCTTACGATGGAGCGTTTCCCACAGCTCGTAAAGAATGTGCGTGTTAAAGATAAAGTTCCGTTGGAGATGCTTCCGGATTTTCAGAAGGCTTTGAAAGATGTGGAAAAAAGGCTCTCTGGAAAAGGTCGAGTACTCGTGCGCTATTCAGGCACGGAAAGTCTTGCTCGAGTTATGGTTGAGGGAGAAAATCGTGATGAGATCGAAAAATTTGCTGGTGATCTATGTCATGAACTTACAATGGCTATTGATAAGTCAGCAACCTAACAGCTTGAGGTGATGGTGTGATTCGACTTGGTGTGAATATTGATCATGTTGCTACGGTGCGGCAGGCGCGCGGCGGTTTGTATCCAGATCCTGTGCAGGCAGCTGTTATGGCAGAGATCGGCGGCGCCGATAACATCACCGTACATCTTCGTGAAGATCGGCGGCACATCCAAGATCGTGATGTGTATCTATTGAAACAAACCATTTCCGTCCCTTTGAATTTTGAGATGGCTTGCACTCAAGAGATGATCAGTATTGCCAAGAAACTAAAGCCACAGGCGGTAACGCTTGTCCCCGAAAAACGTGAAGAGCGGACCACGGAAGGTGGCCTTGATTTGGCCGCCAATCTAACAGCGCTTCAGGCCGCGACTCATGATTTACAGTCCGACGGAATTCTGGTCTCGCTCTTCATTGAGCCGACGGCTGATGCTGTGATGTTGTCAGCGAAAATTGGAGCTAAAGCAGTAGAATTTCATACAGGTAAATTTTGCCAACAAATAGATACAGCTATCTCAACAGAGCAGAAACTAAAGCACGCAGCGGTTTTGATCGAAGCAAGCAAAGCGGCTAATCGCATGGGTATTCAAAGTCATTTTGGTCATGGCCTCCATTATGGCAATACAAATTGGTTACAGTTGGTACCATTTGCAGAGGAGGCAAACATTGGACACTCGATCGTTTCTCGGGCTCTGTTTTGCGGTCTAGAGAAAGCTGTGCGTGATATGAAAAATCTGTTGAATGATCGTCGCTATTTGCCTGTGATCCATGATGGGTTAAATGTTAAGTGACCATGAAGTTAGATGCCATTCCATACAATCAATCCATTTCGGTGACATTATCTGAGCTGCCAGGCCTTGCAGCAAGGGTCGCGCAGGAGCTCTCGCGCGAAAAAGAGCCGTTTGTGCTGTGGTTAATCGGTGATCTAGGTGCTGGTAAAACAACCTTTACACGAGAGCTACTTCGAGCGCTAGGTCTTTCCGAGGTTATTCCCGTATTGTCTCCTACTTATACATATCTTACAGAATACAATATCAACGAGCGATGTTATGCGCACATGGATTTATATCGCCTTGCAGAAGGAGATGAGGACTCTGTTGAAGCTCTGTTGGCCGGTCGGCCATATGCGGGGATTATTGTTGAGTGGCCAGAGCGTGCTAACTCGTCTCCTTTTTTACAGAAGACTCACCAGGTGACGATGGCATTTGGAGCATCAGACAACGAGCGCTTGATGACAGTCGCTAAGTTTGTTGTCTCGCCCTAATTTAGGCCTCAGCCGAAGTATGAAGTTTCTAAATGGATCTAGGAGATCAAGGTACAAGGCGCGGCTTCCAAGCTTTTGGGTAATATAAGTTGACTTTCCTGTGGATCGGGCTCCGAACAGAAAAAAACAATTTTGATTCTAACGGGTTGAGGGATCGGTTGAACGTACTCCCAAATTACAGGGAAATTTGGGAGTATGGTCAATCGTCCGGAGTTGAGTGATTAGGAAGCCTGGGCTATGGGCGTTTAAGGCCAGTTTTGATCCAATTTTATTATTAACGTCGGTGCGCGGCATCTGACGCGACAGCTTGGTGAGCCCCATTATAATTTTATCAGCTAATCCTTCCAGCCATTAGCCAGGCACATGCAACTCATGACGCGCATGACTCAAAACATGCTATTTCCGCTAACTGTTTTATCTGGCACATCTTGCATCACGTCCCAATGTTCGACAATTTTTCCGTTTTCTACACGAAAAATATCGACAATCGCTTTGCTTTTTCGACCTGGCAACCCTCCACTTTCAACGTGCAGCGCCACGAGGTTTCCCTCGGCGATAACTCGTACGATGCGCGAAGGGCGCATGGCTGGATTTTCTTTGAAAAAAGGCTCAAAGAAATCGATAAATGCTTTTCTTCCATTCGGGACGTTTGGGTTGTGCTGGATATACTGTTCGGCTGAGATATAGGTTTCGGCGGCTTCTCGTGGCTTGTGCTCCACAAATGCTTTTGTGTAGAAGCCGACAACGACCTCCTTGTTAGAAAGGTTTTTTGATCCGGCGCTAACGGCTGTACCTTGGCACAAGTGAAAGATGGCAAGCATTATATTGATGCTACGCATAGGGTGACTCTCCAAAAAATGTTACGTTCATTTCGCCTACCGACACAGATTAATATAAGTTTTATTGTTGCGAAATAATTAATTGGTGATTACTGTGTTTCAATTATGAAACAATTGGACTTTAATGAGTTGAAGATATTTATAGCTGTAGCTGGAGCAAAGAGCTTTTCGGCGGCAGCCAAGCAACTTAATCTTCCGAAGTCGAAGATCACCCGAGCCATTCAACGATTAGAGGCAGATCTTGGTCGATCCATATTTTATAGGACAACTCGAATTCTAAGCTTAACGAGCTTTGGTGAGGAATTAGTTCGGGCCGTCGATCCGGTATTTTCGCAGCTTACAGCTGCAATTGATGGTGTTTTGTCCGATCACCACAAGACTAAAGGTGTAATCAGGCTAACGGCCGTGGAGGACATTGGAGCCCTTGTGATCACGCCTCTGATAGCCCGATTTTCTCAAGTCTATCCCAATGTTAAATTTGAGCTTGATTATTCAAACAGTACAAGGGATTTGATCCAAGATGGAATTGATCTTGCGATTCGTGCGGGATCCGCATCGAGCGTCTCTTCAGGTTCTTCTATGCGCATGAGAACCCTCGGACGTGTTAGGTTTTGTTATGTCGCTAGTCGAGTATATCTGGAAAGAGCTCATGGTACGCCAACCCCTGAAAATCTTGGTGCACACGATCTTATCCTGTGGATTCAAGATGGGCGCGAGCGTCAGACCATGACATTTGCTCATGGCAAACGTTCTGTTAAGGTCCAGCTCGTTCCCAAGTACGTTTTGGCTGACTCACGCAGTATGTTGGATCTTGTTCGACTTGATCGCGGTATCGCGCATTTGCCCGAGTTCATGTGTCAAAATGATTTAAAGTCGGGCGTACTGGTGCGGCTATTTAAGGAGTGGGACGTCTATAGCATGCCATTGACGGTTATGACACCCGTGAGGCATCCGAAGGATTCTTTGGTCCATGTTTTTCAAAGTTTTTTAACGCGTGAACTTGAGGCCCAGTTTCCAGCAACGCCGTTGTAAGGCGGGCTCCTAGTCCTGTGGCCTGCTGAGCAAGTGTCTATGGATTAGACAGTTTTGTGGTCTTAATTTCCAAGAATCATTGCATAAATTGATTGGAACAGTTTGTGCTGCTGTACAGGGTATCGGGTCAAAAACGTAACTTTGAGGAGGACAGCCCTGTGAGACAATTTTCAATGAAGTCAGCATTCTTAGGTTTTAGTTTAACATTTAGTGCCTCGTCTTTTGGTGGCTTACCAAATCGGGAGCCTGCAATTCCGCCTCCCCCGCCACCTGTTGGGGCTGTTCCTGTGCCAGCCTTGGCGCCCCTGTCCACGGCCGTTTGTTATGATAGCAGTGGTCCATGTACAGGCCGAGCTCCTGGTGAATTCTGTGATGGAGTTCCCCCCCAGAGTGATGAAAATTATGATAGTGGCTCTTTTATCTGTAAAGTTAAAAGTTTAAGACATCAAATTGAAACGCCAAATTTGTATGGTGTTGTTTTTAACTGTGAGTGCGCCTATCAACCAGAGTTCACTTTGCAGGATCTTCCGCCGATTCGACCCGGATTTCCCCCGAATCAGAAGCCTGAACAACTTAAACCGCTTGCTCCTGAGGGAGATGGAGAGTCGATTCTGGTGCCGAACGTAGAAGATCCGGAATCAAAAAAGCCTGAGTCTCAAAATCAAGAGTCAAAGGAACCTCAGTCAAAAATTGAGTTAAACGACTAATTCCAACTTAACTAGTCAATATCGTCGGACGCCAGGGTAGAACTGCCACCTTCCCCGGCTGACCATTTTCGTGCCAGTCGCGAATTTGGTCAAGACCATTTTCGTGCCAGTCGCGAATTTGGTCAAGATTTGGCTCCTGTGGATGGTGAACAAGCATGAATGAACTCAAAGTGCTTACGAAAAGCAGGGCTAAGTGGGCGCATGAATTTGCGGCCGAGGACGTAGTCCGTTGAACTGGACAGCAAGTGGGACGACGCACTTAAAACGTACTTGTAGCGTCAATCGGCCTAGGACCAGACGATTGCAGCGAACATATTTGAAGTCTTGCGTCCAAGGCGGAGACGGGAACCTTGGATTTCCCCAGAGTCATGATCGGTTATCTAAGCCGGCGCTGATTATAGATTTCGACGCGAACTGTTTTGGGAGTGATCGCTTCAACGCTCACCCCAGATGGCACTTCTGCAGTGACTTGTAACTCATAGCGTCCCGGTCCTAAGCCCTTTGCGTCAACAAAGGCTCGAATCGCTTTAGCGCTGATCTGGTCAGCTTGATCTTGGCCTGCGCTAACCGCAATTGCTACGCTTGCGGGTGTCGCCGCGCTGACCTTTTCGGAGTTTAGGACTTGGATCGGTATGACTTCGAAGTCTTGTGTAATCTTTTTTGGCCCTAACTTAACAGCTACCGAGATGTCTTTAACAGAAATGTTCACATCCGGAAGTGTGGATCGCGCAATCTGCGTTGAATACGACTTGGATTCCTTGATTCCGGAAAGATCTATCGGTTGTGTGCCGAGCTCGGTGAGCTTCTGCACGTCAGACTTCGGTCCAGAAACTTCGACTTCTGACGGCTTTGCCGAGATTTCTTCTATCATAAGTTCGGAGCCCACATCGCCAAGAAGCATAGGTCGCACGGGCAGTTTCTTGGTGATCCTGTCCTCTACTACAATATTTACATAGGGATCGTGAATGGTGATCTTTATCCGGTTATCCCAGCGAGGAATAAATTCCTTATCGAGCCGGTAGCGTAAGTTTCCCGTTTTTTCCGCGGGCACTCGAACGACTGCCGTTAACGGTTTGTTTTGCATGCTGCCAACCAGTGCTCTCGGTCCGCGCAGGGTTACATCCCTCGCAACAATGTTTGAATCCTTTAGGGCAGATCCTGGAGTCACTTCGACGCGTACATCTAACTTGGAGTTGACCTCTAAGATTTCTTCACCTTGAACGATATACCAGACAAGTGTGGCCAGGCCTAAGGCGGCAAGCTTATAGCCCAGGTTGGAAATGATACGGCCTGTGATTTGTGATCTTGGCATCGTTAGTCCTTTTTCCGTCCCAAGTAACTTCCAAGAAAGCCGTTAAGTTTGCTCTTAAAACCAGCGGTTTCTTGAATTGTCTCGCCATTGACAAGAAGCCTTCCTACGAGGTCCTCGCGAAGGGTTTTTCCGTCTGGCTTTCGTGAAATCTTTCCGTCTTCAACGATAGCAACACTTGCGCCCTCCTCGCTGACGACAATGACTAAAGCATCGGTCTCTTGGCTAATTCCAATAGCGGCCCGGTGGCGTGTGCCAAGATTTGGATCAAGTGACTCATCGCGCGTTAGCGGAAGGAAACATCCGGCGGCCGCAAGCCGACCCCGCTGCATAATGATCGCACCATCGTGGATCGGTGAACTTGGATGGAAGATGGACATGATGATTTCTTTGGAGATACGAGCATCGAGTTGCACACCAATATCGACATAACGACTAAGGATAATTTGCCGTTCAATCACAATGAGCGCTCCTATACGTTTGGCGGCAAGAGCGGATGCGGCCCGACTGATCTCGTCCAAGATCAAAATGGATGAAGAGGTGTCTTGTCCTACAAAAAATTTCCGCCGTCCCATAGTGCTGAGTACGTGTCGAATATCATCTTGAAAAATGATGATTAAAATAATGATGAAGGAGCTGTAAAACTTGTTCATCATCCAATTAACTGTGGTCAAGGGGAATATATTTGAGACTATAAATAGACCAACCACCAACAGCATCCCGGTTAAGATCTGTGCGGCCCTTGTCCCGCGGATCAAAAGTAGAATTTGATAAAAGATAATAGCCAGTACGAGAATGTCGAGTAGAGACCAAATAGAAAATTGATTGAAGAGTTCCATTATCCTTTGGCCTCCTCAAGATACTGCCCTATTCGCTTTAGTGCCGCAACATCGTGGGTTCGGATCATCTTAGCACCGCTTAGGATGGCCGAAGTCTCCAGGACTTTAGAAAAAGGATCGCGCTCTTGGGGTGACGACCCTCCGAAAAGACGCCCTATAAAACCTTTCCTCGAAACGCCGATGGCAATCTGGAATCTTTTGCTCCATTCAGCAACCATCGATAACAAGGCGAGATTAGCGGAGTCAGATTTGCCAAATCCAATCCCTGGATCTAGCAGTATATTAGCTTCGGCAAATCCACTAAGACTGAGCTCGTCATGTGAGTTATCAAAAAAACTAAACACTCGTCTTTTTGCTGCCTTTGGCGCCAAAGGGGATAGTTGCATGTCTTCGGGTGTGCCTTGAATATGAGTAGCAATAAATCCGAGATTAGGACTTACCCTTGTAAACCGTTTCAAGGCGGTTTCTGGTGGTATGGGGCCAACGCAATTGATATACGAAACCCCCATATCCACCACACGCTCCATAGTGATCACATGTCTAGTATCAATACTCAGGTGAGGGATGACCTGCTCGGCTTGGGCCCGCTTTAAAAACGGCTCAAGCCTGTCCCACTCATCTTCGGCCGAGATGGGCTTTGCCCCTGGGCGAGTTGATTCTGCCCCTACGTCCACATAGTTGGCTCCGCTGGCTAGGAGCTCTCTAGCGCGTTCAAGCGAGGACTGTGGGTCGGAATATCTGCCGCCATCAGAAAACGAATCAGGCGTGATATTCAAAATACCAAAGATTAAAAACCGATCATCTCTAACCGCTGACACACGTGCCTCAAGTCCCTGCTGGCTGGGGAGATCCCAGTAAACCACTGGTTGGCGTATTCGAAGAGTTTGACGCCATTGCGTCTTTATTTGAATCAGCAGGTTTTGACGATAGGGCTTCCTTGGCTTTGCGTCGAGACTCTTCATAGCGAGCTTTGTCTTCGGCTGTGATGATCGTCTCACCATTGAGAATTCTTCGAATTTCATCGCCGTCGATCGTTTCTTTGATGAGCAACGCTTCCGCTAGGGCTTCAAGTTGGTCGCGATGATCTTTCAAAATACGGAACGCTTGCTTTGCGCCCCCTGTAACTAGGCGGTGGATCTCTTGGTCGACCTCTTCGGCAACCCTTTCCGAGAAGTTGCGCGATTGACTTATCTCGCGCCCAAGGAAGACCTCCTCAGACCCCTTTTTACCAAGGGCTAAAGGTCCGAGCTTGTCGCTCATACCCCAATTACAAACCATTTTTCTCGCTATATCCGTGGCCTTATTGATGTCGTCTCCTGCGCCGGTGGTCTGACGATTAAAGATTAACTCTTCAGCTGCGCGACCTCCCATGGCGTAGGCGATCATTCCTTCGGCGTACTCTTTGGAAATGGTCAACCGATCTTCCACAGGCAGCATGATGGTGACCCCAAGAGCTTGACCCCGTGGGATGATACTAATCTTGTGGACCGGGTCTACGTGACCTACCAGCATTCCAACCAGTGCGTGGCCAGCTTCATGGTATGCGGTGTTGCGCTTTTCATCCTCATTCATGATGAGGCTTCTTCGTTCTGGCCCCATGAGCACTTTGTCTTTCGCAAGTTCAAAGTGTTCCATCCGCACTTCTTTACAATCACCACGAGCGGCGATCAAGGCGGCTTCGTTCACTAAATTTTCAAGATCGGCACCTGAGAACCCTGGAGTGCCTTGCGCGATGATGGAGAGTTTGACGTCTGGTGCTAAAGGGACCTTCTTTGTGTGCACCGCAAGAATCCCCTCTCGGCCTCTCACATCTGGTTTAGGAACAACCACACGACGATCGAATCGTCCCGGGCGCAGCAAAGCTGGATCAAGAACATCTGGGCGGTTGGTTGCAGCAATGATGATCACACCATCATTGCCCTCAAAACCATCCATTTCGACGAGAAGTTGGTTTAACGTTTGTTCACGCTCGTCGTGACCACCACCAAGACCGGCGCCACGATGACGACCTACCGCATCGATTTCATCGATAAAGACAATACAGGGGGCGTGACGTTTTGCTTGGTCAAATAGATCGCGCACTCGGCTCGCGCCGACACCAACAAACATTTCTACAAAGTCAGATCCAGAGATGCTAAAGAACGGAACGCCGGCTTCGCCAGCAATGGCTTTGGCGAGTATTGTTTTCCCTGTACCTGGAGATCCGATTAAAAGAACTCCTTTGGGAATACGACCACCAAGGCGTGTAAATTTTTTGGGGTCCTTTAAAAAGTCTATGATTTCTTCGAGCTCTTGCTTGGCCTCATCGATTCCTGATATGTCTTTAAATGTGATTTTTGGTTGACTATCGGTCAACATCTTGGCGCGACTTTTGCCAAAACTCATGGCTTTTCCACCACCAGCTTGCACTTGCCGCATGAAAAATAGAAATAGGACCACTAAAAGTAGAAGCGGAAGACTATTGATAAGTAGAGTCTTCCAGATACTACTCTCTTCAGCAGGCTCGTAGTTTACTTTAATGCCTGCAGTCTGTAATTCTTTTCGAAGTTCAGCGTCTGCCGGGCCAAATGTTTTAAACGTACTGTTGTCAGCACGCTTTCCGGAGATAATATTGTCGCGGAACGTGACCTCTACAACTCGGTTTTGATCACCCTCAGGTAGTTTAAGTGCTTCCGTAAACTCTGAGAATTTGATGGACTTCGCTTCATCACCTGGGGGCACCAGTAAATGCAGCAGAAAAAAGCCAAGCACAATCGTTATGATGATGACAGTCAATCTCTGACTCGACGGCTTGGGGTTAAGCTTTGCCATAATTTAGTCTCCTGATTTGGAACAGTCTCTTATCTAATATTTTGTCACAAAAAACTTAAACCACTACTCGGCAAAAACGCCCTAGTGGAATGGACAAGTTACACGAATTCTTGCCTAAAAAACACTATTTGCAGTGTTGAATGCGAATTTCTGTGCGAGAAACTAGTAATTTTTTTGATCCTGGCAATTCAAAGGTTCGAGCCTCTCCGTCCAGACCTGTGGACATCCTGTGAATGGTCTTGGCGATTTGCTCAAGAACTTGCCTCGAAACCGGAGAGCGTCCCTCGTAGTGTCGGGTTAGAAACTCATGCATGTGAGCGGAAAGGGCCTCCTGGGCAACGCTAGCCAACTGTGACAAGGGTATACTTGTGATCGCCTCTTGGGCAGGGGCGATCTTGCATTGGGCGCTGTGAAGAAAGGTTAATGCCAGCCGTTTTGCCGCACCTGGAAACAGGCTTTCTAGGGTCGGGATCACCTCAAGACGGATCCTGTTTCTGGCGTATACCGTCGATTCATTTGACGAATCCTCGCGCCATGAAAGACCTTCGTCGCGTAACGCCTGGCGAATCGTTGAGCGCGGGCATTCAAGCCATGGGCGAAACAACTGATCATTGAAAACGCGCATCCCAGCGGCATTGTCCAAGGAAACACCTCGCGCAAGGCGTAAAATAATGTTTTCCGCCACATCGTCAGCATTGTGAGCCAGGGCAATGACGTGCCCATCTTTGATGAGATTAGCCTGAATTTTCCGTCTAAACTCACGGGCCCGTTCTTGGACGCCAGGACCTTTTGTAAGATGTGCGTGAAACGCCAAACAGGGTATGTTTGCCTGCCGGCAGATAGCCCGAACAAAGTCTTCGTCTCCATCACTTTCTAACCCCCGAAGTCCAAAATTGATGTGAAAGACGACCAAATCAAAAATTTTTTTTTGTTTAAAAAAAGACAAAAAAACGTGAAAAAGTGCAATAGAATCAGCACCTCCCGACACTCCAACTGCAAACCTATGATTTGAAAGGGAAAAGTCTCTAATTTTATGATCTGCTAAAGACCATAAACCTTCGAAATTATTAGAATAATTTGCCAAACCTCGGGACCTCGACAGGAACTTCTTTGTTTTTTGTTAAACCCAAAAAAAATTTTAAGTTTTTCCAAAATTTTAACGAATAGCTCAATGCTTGTCCCACGGTGGGGCTTGCTGCTGTGCACAGAGTGCCCAGTAACAAAAATGAATTCAAGGAGGATTTTGTATGGGAATGCGAATTCGAACGAACGTGCCTGCCATCACCGCTCAACGGTTTATGTCGGACAACAAAGACGCCATGAACAAGAGCCTAGAAAGACTCTCATCCGGGTATCGAATCAACAAGTCGGCTGATGATGCCGCAGGGCTTGCCATCTCCGAAAGTCTCCGGGGAAAGATCCGCGGCTTGAACGTAGCCAAGCGTAACGCCAACGATGCGGTGTCAATGGTCCAGGTCGCAGAGGGTAGCATGAACGAGATGACTAACATCTTGATCAGGCTACGCGAACTTGCTGTGCAATCATCGACCGACACGCTTGGTGACCGGGAGCGGTCGTTCCTGAACCGTGAATATGTCCAGCTAGCCGATGAGATTGACCGGATTGGAAACTCAACAGAGTTCAACGGGATTAAGATTTTCGACAAAGAATCTGAGCGTGACCAATTTGTCATTCAGGTTGGTACCAACGGCACAACGCCTGATCAGAACACGGATACTATTGCCATTAGCTTGGCGGGTCTAAAGTTTAACACAGAGGACCTCGGTCTTGGCAAGGATGCTGAGATTGGTAGTATCGAAGGGGGGGATGCGCCAACGCTTGAAGATATCTCTTCTAAGCTAACGACAATCGATGAGGCGCTAAACAAAATAGCTAGTGAGCGCGCGACTCTCGGCGCTGTGCAAAGTCGTCTAGGCAGCGCACTGTCAAACCTATCGATCAATGTTGAGAACATGGAAACTGCAAAGTCACGCATCAAAGACGTTGACTTTGCTTCGGAGACGGCAGAGCTAACACAAAGTCGTATCTTGACTCAGTCAAGTACAGCCGTTTTGCAGCAGGCCAATGTTTTGCCAGAGCAAGCTCTGCAGCTACTGCGGTAATAGCTGAAATTTTTTCAGGTAGCAATGATCCACACACAAGTGGGCCATGGTGGACCTGCTTGTCCCTAATCCAAGGAGGATTGTGTTATGGGAATTAGAATCAAAACCAATATTGAGTCTTTAGTCGCCCAGCGGCGAGTAAGCGAGAGCCGGCGTGCCCTCGGAGACTCCTATGAAAAGCTTGCCAGTGGTCAGCGGGTCAACAAATCTGCTGACGACGCCGCCGGCCTTGCGGTCAGTGAGCGGATACGAGCAAAAGCTAGAAGTCTTGAGGTTGCAAAGCGCAACGCAAACGACGGTATATCCTACATTCAAGTGGCAGAAGGTGGGCTTAACGAGACCACAAATATCGTGGTGCGTATGAGAGAATTGGCGGCCCAAGCGGCATCCGACACCATCGGTAACCGTGAGCGGGAGTTCTTGAATAAGGAATTCATTCAGCTGAGAACAGAGGTTGGTCGAATTATGGATTCAACCGAGTTCAACGGCACCAAAGTTCTTCAGGTGGACGATCAAAGACCCATGCGGATATTCGTTGGCGCAAACTATCGCGGAAACGATGCGGAAGGTAATGCGCCGGAGATTGATCCAGAGTCAGATCCAGATATTTTGACAGTGGACCTTAAGGATTTAGCAACATTTAGGGAGTCGATGGAATCCATCTTGGATCCTGATTTAAGTATCGTTTCCCCCGACATGGATGGCGGAGCTGCTGACCTAGGACCTGCAGGAACAAATGATATCTTTAACCGGCTAGACACAGCTCTGGACTCTATGGCGGCTTACCGCGCCGTTCTTGGTTCCGTGCAGTCGCGCCTGAACTCAAGTATCACGAATATTGAAGTGACGAATGAAAACCTTCAGGCCGCCCAGAGTCGGATTCGTGACGTGGATTACGCTGCGGAGACAGCGAAGCTTGCGACGAATAGAATTTTGACGCAAGCAGGTGTCTCTGTATTGACGCAGGCGAACCAGAATAGCGAATTTGCCTTGCAATTACTGCGAGGCTAATCGATAGGTCCCCCTTTCACCGATGTTCGCAGGCCCGCGTTGAGTGTTCAACGCGGGCTTTTTGCTAATATCGAAGTCAGAATAGCTCTTGCACAAGTTGTCATTCGCAGCGCCAATCGTCATCCACCACGCCTCTATCTGATGGACACGAAAAGCGCTCATCATTGAAAGCCAAGCCTTTCAGCTCCTGACATAGTCGTACTAATCCGAGTCCAGCCTTCGCATACCGTCATGATTTCAGGAAAGCGATTTTTGCCGCGCTGGAATCCGCTATACTCAGTTATCATTTCAGCGATCTTTGCTGCCTTTTGAGTTGGTCGACCCTTGCGTCGAATAGAAGTTTCTTCATGACTCGCCACTCGTAGTCGCTCAGAATGTGCATCACCGGTAGGTCGGGATTCACTCGTGCGTAGAAAGTTACTTGGCATGACTCGAAAGGCTTTCAGTGAAAGCATAAGTCCATACTTTGAGACTTGATCAATATCGGTTGACCTGGTGCTTTCTATCTTAGAACCCGAATTCAATGTTTTAAAAAAGTTCGATTCTCCATCTTAGTGCATACCACCCAATGGCTCTAATGGCTTCCGACTCAGTCTCCATAGGAACATTCGTTACAATTGTCCATTCTATCGATTTGGCATTGATTTTTGATTTCGATGGAGCCTTGAGGATCCAGGCTTTGACCGAAGTTAACTTCGTGGCATTTTCAGATGTCCGATTGGTAACAGGTACTTTTAATGATACCTCACACCAGCGTAGTCCAACGCTGCCCTCTTTTGAGGATTTTTCGCCATTGCCTATGATTTTTATAGTAGTGCTAGCTTTAATTTTCTGCGATTTAACTGCATCAAACAGGTGGGTGTCGGTCGCATTTTCAAGATCGATCACTGAGCGATTGGATTTAGCCCGCACTAAGAATTTGTCACCACGTTTGATAGCACGATCGAAAAATTCAAAAATATCAGATTCTCTGTCACAAACATGAACGATTGTGCGATCACTAGAGCGGTAGGGTGCGCATGCATCTATGCCTTCAAGCCATCTGTACGACTCCTTCTCTTCAGTGGTACTCCTGCGGAATCACAAAGCATGCCCGTATGTAGCCATTAAATATCAAATAGCGCGAAAAAATTTTTACTCAAAAATTTCTTATAGTGCCATTATCCTGCCAAACACCCATTATGCAGCGTCGCGCTTCTTGCGTGCTTGATGAAGATCAAACTCTGCCTGGAGCCTAACCCACATTTCAGCCTCTGTATTTAGAACAGCTTCAAGATCTAGCGCAAATTCTGGACTGATGGCCCTTTTGCCATTAACAATCTCATTGACCTTCCGATGAGAGCAGCCCAATTCTTCCGCTAACCTGGTTTGACTCCACCCTAACTGAGAAAGGTAGATTCCACTTAATATCTCGCCCGGATGCGAAGGATATGGATTTTTCAACATTTTAGCCCCCATGATAATCGACGATTTCGACATTTAGAAATTCACCGTCCGCAAAACCAAATACAATTCTCCAACCACTCATCTTATGGATGGTAACGCTCCATTGACCCTTTCGATCACCAGATAACTTGTGCAGCCGAACATCAGGCGGTGATCCCATAAGCTTAAGATTTTCTAGTTTTGATGAAGCGTTCATAATTTCCATGAGCATTCTTACTCGTTGCCAATGTTCTCGCGGAAGTTTTTTTGATTTCTTCGAGGACCAAATATCCTTTGCGATACTTCCTTTTAACGACTGAATGCCCATGCTTGCCTCCCGCCGACCCATAACGTATCCGAGACTACTACACTACGTGGCATAGTGGAATAAAAATCAGGGACCCAACTTCAGCACCATGATTTTATTGATTAGATTTACCTAGGCGCTAGGAAAAATAAAAAAATTCATGGCCTTACAGACATCCTGTCTGCATGCTTTCCCAGTCAAGATGTAATTCTACCCCGCCTGGGATTGCTGTCTCCTTGGTGGGTCCGTTGAAACGATGCCGAGTCTCGTCAGCGTCTCGGCAATCTTTTCGCCATCGGTGATCGCATCATCGACAATCATTCTTGCGCCGCAGAGACCAATCTCGAGATCGACACCCACTGTTTTGCGTAACAGGTCAGCCCACGGGATCCAATACTCTGCTGGTGCTCGCCCAGTTGACGGTTTGCCGGTTGGCGGATGATCGGAGTCGTTAAGTTCATCATGGGCTGGACACGTTTGCTTCTTTGTAGGACCTGGTACCACAAAGTCTCGCCTCGTCTGGAAGTGGAATTGACTCGTGTGCCTAGCAATACTACGATGCTAAGGTTGATGAGTTTTTCACGACTTGCAAGTTCTCGCCAATAGTCCAAGGGGGAAGATCCGTTATGACCGAAGTTTCCGGATCACTCGCCTAGACCCCTTGATATCACTAAAAAGTTCGTTTTGACCGTAGTACGTAAATGTTTACGCTTTAAGCAGAACGCTTAGCAGAAAACATTGTGTGACGTATGTGCGCCCGGAAGGTTAAGCCTTTCAAGCCCAAGTCTTGCTAAGGCTTGCTTCATTTTGTCTGAACATTGCTGGCGTTTTCGCATGTGGTTGCCGTTGTTGTCAGTTAGCGTTACTACGTTAGCATGTGCAGTCAGTTCGTCATAGAACTCTGTTGGCTGAAAAAAGTTTTGGTCATCGGCGGTTTGTTGTCCTACCTTCCGGCAAATGTAGTGGTGGATAAACGCGGCCAATACTGCAATATCATAATGAGCCTTCACATGTTCTGTTTTCCAAACAAAGAATGGTCGCAACTCTACGGCACTTTTCATCTGACGGAACATGCCTTCGATCACGTGTTTGCCGCGGTAATGGCTTACTATTTCTCTTGCAGTAACCTTGTGTTTTGGCTCAGCGCCAACTGGTTTTTCCAAGCCCGGAAAGTTCATCCGATCGCCTCAAAAAAATTTATCACGGACTGTCACTCTTCTATGGTTACCTGAGCCCATTTTGAATGACATTGAAAATTGAACTTCCCTTATAGACATCGCTGGCGGGCATGCGACCTTGCTCGATATACTCCCAATACTTTGCCGGCGGTTTTCCGGAACCAAGCTCGTAGTCCATTCCTTCCCAGTCGTCTTCGCGGAACGAATAGAACGCCCAATGCCACTTCTCTTCATTGAATAACTGAATCAGGTCCCTTAAATATGATTCGATACCGACACCGCCCTTCCATATGAAAGAGCGTCCTTCAGCTATGCTGCCGAGGCGAGCTAGAGAACGTTCTTGGCACAACAGAAGTTGAACGTCTGGCATGCGAAGCCCGAGCTGTTTGGCTAATTGTGCCAGTTTTTGCCTTATCTCTTGTTCTTGCATCTAACCCACTGCCTCAAGAAAACGCGTTACCTTACCTTTTACGCGAAAAATATCTCCCAGTTTTTTCACCTGCGAAAGTTCAACCGTCATACGCTTTTTCTGGGCCAGATTGAAAATTCTAACGAGTTCCGAGATTGGATGACCGGCACGCAACATATCCACCATTGTTTGCTCTATGGTGGTTACGCGGATGCCGTCCAATTTTTGCGTTTTGAATTTGGAAAGTGGCATTCGGACGCGAAAAAACTTCGCGCTCTTTAGCTTGCGCGACGGCCCTTTGTTCTGAGGCACAATGAGATCAATCTCGCGTGTCGGCTCGTCGCTTAGGCTGTAAAGCTGGAGCGCTGTTTCCAGTCCCACAATGGCCTCCGGAACAACGAGCAGCATTTCTTGGATGATCTCTTTAAGGTCGAGTTCTTCGGCCTGATTGGCGAAGCAATAAAGCCCTTGCGCCCGTCTCTCTATTGCGCCCTTCTGAACAAGGTATGTGAGCATGCGAGGCGAGATTCCCACTTTAACGGCGTCGGCCGTTGAGAAGGTTTGCCGCTTGAGCTTCTGGAGTTTTTTGAGGCTTTCCATGTATGTAAATTTCTACGCTCAATATTGCTAAGTGATGTTTGTATGTTACACATGTAATTATCGCACATCAACTAGATTACTTGAGAAGAGAAAATTACATAAGCTCGGCTAGCTTTCTACGGTTGATCGAATTCGATCTATTTCATCAGCAATTTCGTCGATTAAGTACGATATCCCGTGGAATGCCTCCTCCTTGATAGTGTGCTCTCCACTAGCCATGCGGAAAAGTTCGCGCAAGCCACGGAGCTGGAAGACATCCTGCGTCCCGATTCGGTCCAAACGATGGCCGCCTTCCGTTTGCACAGCCCCGTCCCGATCGCCGTCAGCGAAATGTTGACCACCGCCGATCAATACCGCCAAGTCCTCGAAGCGGGGGCCGCCGATTACGTCATGATCGACCCGACTTGGGTCGGCGGGATTTCCTAGCACCAAGAAATTTTCTTCATAGTTTGCATCCAATACCAAAGATGCATCTTTAAATCACGGAATAACTCTCTGTATTTGAATCAAGTTTTGGTAATTGGAAGTGCCAGTAACAGGTCAGCTTGCGGGCGATTGGGCCAAGAAACCATAAATAATCATAACTTATTCTTGAGATTACTCAATGTCTTGAGTAAAATAACTCAAAGTGGTGAGTAAAATTGTAGGGCCTTTGAATGACTGATTTTATTGAGCGATACTGGGTGCCAATTTTAACCGAGCGCTTGCAAGAAGCGCGACCCCTTATTCAAATTGTGCTGGGGCCGCGTCAGGTAGGCAAAACAACTTCTCTTAGTCAGCTTGCCACACACTGGCCCAGTTATCGCACGGTGACAAGAAGCGCGGATGATGCTCAGGTCTTTGGAAATCTATGGATCGACCAAGCCTGGGATGAGGCGCGACGGCTGTGTCAATTAAGCGCTGGTGAGCCTGTGCTTTTAATTCTTGATGAGGTCCAAAAGGTTACCCAATGGTCTGAAACAGTCAAAAAAAACTGGGACGAAGACGTAAGAAGAAAGCTACCGATCAGAGTCGTGCTTTCGGGATCATCTTCCTTGTCGCTTCAAAAAGGGCTTTCAGAAAGCCTCGCAGGGCGCTTTGAAGTTATTGCCGCCACACATCTTTCCTTTGCTGAGTTCAAAGCTCTCAGCAAACGAGATGTGGACAGCTTTATTTATTTCGGGGGATATCCCGGTGCGATTCCATTCATGAATGACGAGCTGCGCTGGCGGCAATATGTTTCGCAGTCCATTGTTGAAAGTGTTCTTTCACGAGATATTCTGATGATAACTCGGGTGGATAAGCCAGCACTTCTGCGAAGACTATTCTTTCTTGCATCGGAGTACTCAGGTCAGATGCTCTCCTATCAAAAAATGTTAGGGCAACTTCAAGACGCGGGTAACACTACGACGCTGGCTCATTATCTCGAAATACTGAATCAGTCATTTCTGATTGTGGGCCTGCAAAAATTTGAGGGCGGACGCGCCCGTCTGCGAGCCTCAAGCCCTAAACTTCAAACCCACAACAATGCTTTAATGTCTGCCATTTCGCAGCGCTCGTTTGCAGAAGCTCGCTCGGAACCTGAAATTTGGGGGCGTTATGTTGAGTCTGCTGTGGGAGTGCATTTGATCAATCAATCCAGAATCGAAGGGGTTAGCATCGGATATTGGCGTGATGGAAATTACGAGGTCGATTTTGTCGTTAGCGCCGGCTCAAAATTATTAGGAATCGAGGTAAAGAGCGGTCGCCGTGGAAAAGTTCCTGGACTTCAAGCTTTCTCAAAGAAATTTCCAAAAGCTAAAACATTAACTATTGATCGAGACAACTTTGAAAGCTTTTTAATGGCCACTGTTATTCGCGATTTTCTGTGAGCGAAAAGGCGAACCCGTGATCCCAGACCTCTGGCAAGCAGGCTATCGCTCCAACCAGGCGTCAAAGAACAAGTACTTAAATTTTTCGGTCATTTAAAAGCTTTTTTACCATTGCCTGATGGAAAGATTGCGGAGACACTTGCACGACTCGGAATCGTTTCAACGGGTCCACCCATGAGGCGTCAATCAACTGGAGAACTCGATTATGTTTATGATGT
>JBIKKO010000312.1:0-2759 GCA_044360315.1 Oligoflexales bacterium | reverse complement strand
GAATGACTCAAATTAGAGCGCGGAAGTAGGGTCTAATTTGGAGTAGAATTTTTACAATTATATATGTACAATGTACAGATGCGTATAGAGTTTGAGTGGGACAAACATAAAAATACAGCTAACCAAACGAAACATGGTGTTTCATTTGAAGAAGCTGCGTCAATCTTTTTAAATTTTCCTCTGGAAATTTTCTTTGATCCAGACAATTCGACAAACGAAGAACGCTACATCGCGATGGGCTTTAGCAACAAGCATCGTCTATTGCTGGTGGTTCACTGCGAGAATGTGAAGGGTACTGTAATTCGCATCATCTCTGCCAGGAAAGCAACGAAACGGGAACGGAAATCAGTTTTTGGAGCACAAAAATGAAAAAAGAATACGATTTTTCTAAATTAAAACGCGCAGAACCGAAGTACCTTAAACATCTTAAGGAACCAATCACGATGCGGCTAGACACGCAAGTCATTGCCTACTTTAAAGTAATTTCCGAGAAGACTGGAATTCCTTACCAGTCGCTGATTAACTATGTTTTAAAGGATTACGCCATGCATGGTTTGGAACCCTCTGCAAACTGGGAGTCTATTACTCGTCAGAAGAAAAAGGCTTGAGACGAGAATATTTATGATACGGACTCTGCTTATTATCGGACTTTCGCCAATGGCAGAACAAAGTATCTTAGACCCTTTGCGGTATAAGAGATCTATCCAGTGGCGTCCTATGACTGCAAGAGGACGTGAACTAATCAGCTCCGCAAAAAGGATAGGGAAGAGGCCTTAGGTAGGTTGCGTCCCATCTCCCATCGTGATTCCGGGATGACGTTGAACATGTCCATCAGCGTATTGGCAATATTTGAGAACGTCATAAACTTCGTGGGATCATATTCTTTAAGTCCAGCTGCAGTAAGAGGAAGTCCGGTGGCAAAATCTATAGGCTTTCCCATCATTTTTAAGAGCGCGCTATCAATCGATCTATGGTAGGGACTGACTTGAGCAAAATCATTATTTACCAAAACGTCAAGATCGGTTGCGCCGAATACACAGCCCTTTCTTATGCCCTTGCCTCCAACTAAAACACTGTTTCCGAGCGGGTTGTGATCGGTGCCAGTACTGTCAATTTTTTTGTCTGCTTGCCGCATTGTTCGAGTAAACTCTGAGCTAACGACTACCGTTGTAACATCCAAAAAGGACTTTCCATTGCTAAATTCAATTGACTTTAGTGTTTTAAAAACATCCGCGATAACTTGTGTGATCTTTGGGTAGTCTTTTGGTATGTTCTTGGCTGTTTGTTCGTCATGACTATCAATGCTGAAATCAAGTCGCGGCGCGTAAAAAAGCTGGGTGGTGAGGCCATTTTTCAGAAATTCTGTCATGATTTTTACATCATTTTCTGTAGAGGACTGGCCTTCGTTTAGTTTTATTTGTTTCATCATCTGGGTGAGTCCTTTGGAACCTTTAAGGCCAGAAGCGATTTTACCTGCTCCTTGAGCAAATAGACCGCCGCGGTCACCGCGATTTTGCGCAGCAGCCAGAGCCTTTTCAATAGTGCCATCTTCGGGTGCCCCCTCAGAATTGCGATTTCCGATGGCTTTTAATAAAGCCGCTATACCTGAGGAGCTAGACGTAAGACCCAGGGCAGCATTGTTTAAAGAACCTGAATAAAAGAAATTTCCAAATAGAAGATAGTCAAGCGGCGTCTTTTGAGCGGCAAGCTCCGGGACAAACCATTTTCCACCAAAGGGATTACCGGACATCATGGTTAATGCATTCTGGTCGTGCCCGTCAAATTCCGTATTCATGACAACACCGTTGAGTACCGAAAAATCGTACTGAAAAGGTTTAAGCAGATCCGTTGTTGATCTAACCAATGTTCTGTGTCCATTAGCGCCTATCCACTCCGCAGGCTCAGCTTCAAAATAATTATGAATTTTTCCAGCTTTCGTGAATGCCAGCGGTCGCGCGTCGAATAGCGACGATGCGTCCATTCCGGCATCAATGTAAACGTGCATAAAAAAATGTGGCTCAGTAGTCCTTGTGACATCGGCGAAAAGTCGTCGAGACGTGTTTAACGCAACGAGGCCTCCTCCGGTAATTTTGAAAAAATCACGTCGATTTAAGTGATTGACTGAGAAAGGAAAACTCATATCAGACTCCTAGGACTCATGTTTCGAGCAGAAACCACGGGTTCAGAAAAATAGTCCGCATTATAGCTTTTATGGCATCTTTGGCGGGCATTTTTCGGATTGGAGAATTGGGCTCAAGGATCGCCGCTTTCCACTCCGCCTCAACGAGTTCTGGCGCGTCAAAAGACATAACCCACATCCAAAGATCGTGGAGCTGTGCGTCCGTCAGGGCGTTTGGTCCAACTGTGCAAATAGATTTAATGGCCTTCGAGCCCCTGGTGTTTAGAGAATATGCTGAGATCAAATAATCAGTGGGATTATCCTGACAGTGAGACGCAATCGATTCAGCTAAGCCTGTGAGAGCTGTATCCCAAAGCATCATACTAATAGCATTGGGCTCGCCGTTTACGTAGGAGGGTCTTCCTGCTCCTTCCGCGAATCCACCCATCAAAATTGACAAACCTTGCGAATTGCCGCCGAGAAAAGCGGAACCCAAGTCGAAATATCTATTAGCGGACGTGTCAAGCAAACGGGAGCGGATCAGCGTATTGATGCGTTGGTAGCCTTTGAATTGCCCAACAGGAACTCCCGAGCCCTTTACTGCGGCTCCGTTTTTCCTGTCGCGACTTCGACAGGCGAC
>JBIKKO010000142.1:0-8840 GCA_044360315.1 Oligoflexales bacterium | reverse complement strand
ATTAAACGGGAGATCTATGAAATTTGCAGCAGTTTGGGCAGAAATTGCCAATCAGAATCTATTACTTTGTTTTGTCATCGCAACCCTCTGCCTGGTCGTCATCACTTTAAGTGTCATATCCACAAATTTGGCCATGAAAGAGCCCGTCGTCATCGAGCGGGGCTGCCAGACGATGGAACGACTCCCTGCGAATACATCGCAGTCCCCTGAAGAGATTAAGAGCTATGTTAACGAGGTTCGCATCAATCGTTTCAATAGCGGAGTCACCCCGCGAATTGCCTGGATGGCTCCAGATCAAGCTCGGCAAAGAAAGATAGAGCACGACGAGTTGGAAAAGCGTCGGCTTGCGCAGAAAGTCGTCATTGAGACGGTGGAGGTGAATAAATCTGGGATTCGAGTGGTTGGAGACCGAATTCTTAGTATCGGCAAGATACGGTCTGCGTTTCCATTTGTCATGGACGTCGCGCTTGAAACCACGGCCAGGTCGGGAGCCAACCCATACGGACTTGTACTGACAAGGGTTCAGCCTGTTGCAGATAGCCCAAAGGTTGGAGGTGAGCATGAGTAAGTCCCTATTTCTCGTTGTGTCGTTGGCTCTGGCGATGGTTAGTGCTGCTGGGTATGCGGACAGCTTTAAAACGCTTTATATGGCTGAGAGTACCGTAGCGCAGGTTCCGGTTTCGACAAAAGGTATGGTTCTTAGTTTTCCGACCAAGCCTTCAAAAGTCATCTTAGGAAATGGATCGTCATTTGCCGTTGAGTATGTGGAAAATGATATTGCAATTACGCCGATGTCGGTCCGTGCTCGCGCAAATTTGTTTGTGTACATGCTAGGTCGAAGATTCTCCTTTGACCTAATCGCCTCGCCGGCGGCTGGTAATGCGATCGTTATGGTGCGTGATCAAATCGAAATGCCCCCGACTCCCAAGCCTGAAAAGGTTCCAGCGAAGTCAGGGAGGCTCAATGGCCGAGCAAAACTCTGAAGCTAAAGTGATTAGTCATGAGAAACGCACCAAAGTTGACCGGGTCTGGGGGGCGATCAATTTTTTTATGGAAATTGGATCATTGGTGCCATCTTCGTCTTCCTTTTTGTGATTGTGGTCGTCAGCGACCAGCAAACTCCCGTCACTGATCACAAGCGGATTCCCAATTTCCGTGGACGATACATATAGCCTGACTAGGGACGGTGCAAGCTCTCGTTCTTGATGGCATCACAGGGAGGGAAACCGCAAGTTTAAATGGACTTCCCATGGAACGGTGTGATACCCAGTGTGTCAGAAGCAGTCGTGTGTCTCGGGGAATTCATAAGCGATGATGGATAGAGCTTAAGTGGATGATGGGGTGTGGTCTTGAACATTTCAATCGGTGGCGTAAAATGAAGATATTTCTGTCGTTTTTAGTGGGCCTGTCCTTTTTCTTATGCGACATGAGTCATGTCTTATTCGGCGCAACAACTTTTAATTGGAGCGCGACGTGGGATTCGAAGGAAAGGGATCTCTCAACAGTTGAGGGTGCGTCTTCAAAAGCAGCATACGCCATCCAGATCCCGGGGAATCGTCTTGATTTTTTTGGGTTTCTAGGTTGGTTTCGGAGTCGGGAAACAGCTAAGCTCGTTGGGTTTGCTCAGATTTCGTCAGACATTATGAAAGGTAAGTTGGTCGATGCCATTGCTGTGTCGGTTAGGACGGCAACGCCTGATGTTTTGTTTCGATTGAGTCTTGAGAACCCCAATGATCCCGACAAATGCTCCTTCCAAACAGAATTAAGATCTTCCTTGGACTTTGAAACCCAGTCCTTCGGGCCAGCAGATTTTCAGTGTTGGCGAAGAGGCGTGCTGCAGCCCGTTACCCGAATTGTCTCATTTGCCGAGATACAGTCGATCCAGTTTCTGGTCACTCGTTCTGGGCAACGTCCTCCGCTGGCAAGCTCTGAGACGTTAACCCCTTTCGAGCTTCAAGTTAGCGAGCTGAGCCTCAAGTAGTCTAATAACGCGTGGCGCCGGCCACTTGTAAATTTCCTTCATCGCTTTTATTAGCTCTCTCTTGGATCCCTTCCAAGGGATGCGCGCGCGTATTTCAGCTTCTGACATCCCATGTTGGGATGCCGTGCCTGCATAGTTGACAGATATCCTCTGAAGCAGCTACCCTTCGAGGAGACAATCAAAAGATCGCTGAGAGCTAAAGATCATGGATTTCATTATTCGAAAGGCCTCCATCGAAGACGCGCCTGGTATAGCCAGAGTTCATATTGACGTCTGGAAGGAGGTTTATTCAGGGATTGTCCCGTCGCCCTATTTAGAGCAACTTAACTACGAGGCCCGGGAACAACGCTGGCGCGATATTCTAGTTGATTCAACATGGGGTAGGACGACCTTCGTTGCGACAGAGTCAACAGGACCTATTGTTGGCTTTACAAGCCTCGGTCCAGGGCGCGATGCGGGTTTTTCCAACCACGGAGAAGTTTTTGCAATCTACGTTTATCAGCGTTACCGAGGTCTCGGGCTGGGTGGCATGATGATAAATAAGGCGTTTACGTTCTTGGCTAATTCCGGATTTAAAGAATTCTATCTTTGGGTTCTAAAAGCTAATCCGGCGCGGTCATTTTATGTGCGTTTAGGAGCTTGTGAAGCTGGCGAGAGAACAATTGAAATCGGTGGGGCACCCTTACAAGAGATTCGGATGGAGTGGCGATGAAAACTACAAGACAATAGCTGTCAGAAACAGCGTTAATTTATCTCCTTGTCGTTTGATCCCAATGGCGGGTTTATTGGTCGAGTTAGTTATATTTAAGGTTACATGTTACCTCGATTGGATAAGTATGAAAGAAGCTTGCATGCTTTGGTCCTGTGATGACTTTTCGATGATATGAAAGGCACGGATTAGTCATGCAGTGGGGCTAAATAGATGGTTGGAACGGATGGGCACTTTAAAACTCTTATAAAGGGGATTTGTTTTGAGGATACTTCTGATGACCGGGCTGTTGGGCGTGTTGATGCCGAGTTTGTCTCTCGCTCAATCTAAAAGCGAAAGAAGACGATCTAAAACAACGAAGTTGGCGCCGCTAGATTCTGGCACGTCTGGAAGGTTTTCTGAATCCGCAGAGCCCATTGCTGGAGAGTCGGAATCTGAGTCAACGCTGATTCCCCCCGAGGCTAAGCCACAGTCAACAAGAGCCGCCGGGATTATCAAAAGGAATGGAAACGAAAACTTAGTGAATGACGCAAACTTAAAAGGTCCAACCTGGATGTATAGGCTAGGATTAGTAGGGACACCGGGGATTTGGTACGAAACTAATAGTTTTGAATCCGTTATAACCGCATCGCAAGGCGCGGGTGACTCTAAGGCAAAGGACTCTGATGGCGATTTAAAGATCAAAGGGAAAATCCAGCTGGGTGGTTTGTCTATGATTGCTGCGGCGAAGGCGCCGTCTAAAAAAATCGCCTATGGATTCACAGTGGGGGTGTCACGAGTGACCTCTGAATTCGAAGGTCAGCTTGGCGGGACTAAAATAGACGGCAAGCAAAAAACAGATATACCTAAATTGAGCGCATTCGTTAGTTCACAAGTGAGGCCTGGTATATGGGCGGGCTACGCCGGCTCATGGGGAACAACGTTCAAGAAGGAAACAAGGGAAGTTTATATTGATACGAAATCGAGCGATACGACAGCTACAAAAAGATTAGAAAGCTCCACAAATGCGGTATCAATAGAGATCGTCAGTGCTACAAGCCACGCCGGGCTAGAAGTGGCAATTGAAAGTGATAAAGACGAAATGTCGAAGTCAGTGACGTTACCTCTGAGATTTAGCGTCACTGATACGATGTTCACGGGTTTTAAGCTGACGGGTGTTGAAGCAACAGAATTTGATTCCGGTGTCCAATCGGTAGCATCGTCGGTCGAGGTCGAATTGGGGCAGCAATTTGTTAACAGTGCTTACCGGGTGTTTTACGAATACCTCATGCTTAAAGAAAGTTCCGCGACGTCGGGTTCCATCAGGAAACAAAAAACGTTAAGTGCTGCCTTCATATTTGGGCCGCCCAAGGGTGTGCGTTTAGGGGTAACCGTGGGTTATAACGAGCAAAGAATGATTAACTCCGATGCAGCAGAAAGCGCGTTCAAGTTACCGTATCTAGCCTTAGTCGTCGGTAGCTGGAACTAAACAAAAATGACGACGAATGGACAAACGTACATACTGCGTGTGATGCTCGTCATCGTGCAGACATCGTCGGCAGTGTCGAGGGATATTCAGATAGGGGGGCGGGTCCATATTCGTTGGCGACGTGATCTCAAGCAGCGGTGGGGAAGTCGTGAGGAGGGATAAAGGCCAACCGTCGCAGGAGCGAAAACTGAGCCTAGCTGCGTTGCCCTTTGTGGTATGTTTGATGGTTTTTTTACTTGGTCCTGTTGTTTTCATTTTTATTATCAGTTTTCAGGAAAAAGGTGTTTGGAGTGGTATCTCGTTTGCCTGGCATCTTGAAAATTATCGGCGTGTCATGGATCCCCTGTATCTTAAAGTTTTTATATCCTCTCTTTGGTTGGCAGTACTGACATCGTTTTCTTGTCTTGTTTTGGGTTACCCGATGGCTTGGTTTATTGCCCGGTGCGTGCCGTCTGTAAAGAGGGTTTTACTCATTCTCGTTATGTTGCCATTTATGAGTAATTTTGTTGTAAGGGCCTATGCGGTCAACTTTCTTATAGGAGTTGAGGGTCCGCTAAATCACATGCTACTAAAGCTTGGTCTGATCAGTGAGCCTTTCTTGATGTATGATCCATGGGTGGCCATTTGGTTTGGGATGGTTACGAACTATTTGCCTTTCATGGTTCTTCCTTTGTTTGTTGTGTTTGATCGCTTTGATTTATTCATCCTAGAGGCTGCAAAAGATCTTGGTGCAAGTGCCTGGCAAATTTGGTGGAGCGTGCTGTGGCCATTAACAAGACGGGTTGTTGGGACGGGCGTGATGCTTGTGTTTGTTCCGGCCATGGGTGAGTTTGTGATACCTGATTTAATGGGCGGTGGACGAACCATGTATTTGGGAAATCTTTTAGCTGACCAGTTTCTGAAGGCCCGTGATTGGCCATTTGGCGCCGCTATCTGTGTGAGTGCGGTGATGCTTGTTGCTCTGGGCTACGTCACAACGATGACGCTCCTGCGTTATGGACATCACTTGCAGCGGCGGCGGCAAGAATGAGGCGATCATTTTTGGGGCATCTGTTAAAGCTCCTTGCTGTTACAGGG
The DNA here is from genome assembly GCA_044360315.1 of Oligoflexales bacterium. GTDB lineage: Bacteria > Bdellovibrionota_B > Oligoflexia > Oligoflexales > RGVZ01 > CAMDKS01. The sequence continues at coordinate 3,605 of JBIKKO010000142.1, read as the reverse complement.
TTTGTTCTCATCTATATACCTATTCTAACCCTTATTATTTATTCCTTTGTCGACTTTAACACTGGAGCCTCACCCCGTCTTATGGCTTACAGCCAGCTCATGAGGCATTCGGAGTTACTCGATGCATTGATGATGTCAATTTTAATTGCGACGTCGTCAGCGACCATTGCGACTTTGATTGGTGGAGGTGCCGCGTTCGCATTTATACGCCGAGGTGGGGTTGGTGCCGCCTTTTATCGATCATTATCAGTTTTGCCCCTTGTTCTTCCAGAAATTGTTTTTGGGCTCGGACTTTTAGTTTGGTTTGTATTTTTGCGGATTAGTCTAGGTGGTTTTTCGCTGATTTTAGCTCACGTAACGTTTTCGGTGTCTTATGTGGCTTTGACTGTTCGAGGACGGATGGAGTCCCTCGATGAATCGATCTTTGATGCGGCAAGAGATCTGGGAGCTTCCACATGGCAATTGTTGTTAAGGGTTCAATTACCATTGATTGCGCCGGCTTTACTCGCAGGCTGGATGTTGGCGTTTACGCTCTCGTTTGATGACTTCTTATTATCTTTTTTCACAAGCGGGCCTGAGGCAGAGACGTTACCATTGGGGCTCTATGCCATGATTAGGTTTGGAGTTTCTCCCGAGATTTTTGCGATGTCGACAGTCATTTTCGCGGTGACCCTGGTCAGTGCTATTATGATAACCAAGTTGACAAGGGGGCGAGCTGTCTTGTCGTGATGAACGTGCAAATGATTGAGGGCCCGGGCGTCTGGGCTCTGGGCTGGGAAACCAAGTTCCTAGTTAGGTTCCCCGCAATAGAGGCATACGTTTCTTTGAGCTGGAAGCACCCGCTGGCAGGATTTGCATGACTTTGGGCTACTTGTAATTTTACCGTCTTTGACGCCGTCTCGAAGATCGATTTCTTCAATCTTGTTGATAATGTCGTTTTCACTGATGCCGAGATGTTGGGTGAGAAGCTCGATTAACGCAGCATTCGTAATGGCCTGTCTCTCAACCATGGCTCGAAGAAAATGCACGTCGGTCGCAACGTGGTTCGTCTTCTGGGATGTTGTAATTGATGAGTCTTTTGCTTTAAGGATCTTTTTCTCTTGATTTAAGTCCCAAAGAAAACCAAATAGTGACATCTGTTATTCTCCTTGATGGAATACCCGGCGTGACCTCTGACCTGTAGGAGTAACCTCAACAAGGCCGTTGTATTACCTACAACAGTTGGCGCCGCAATCCAAGTTGCATTTGGGTGACGGCTCACGACAGCTTTGGGGGTTTACCTGGTGACATTCATTTATTTAGACTTTCGATGATTTTGTTTGCCATATCTCTAGTAATACCTTTAATCTGCGCTAGTGCATCCACACTCGCAAGCCTTATGGCGTCGAGACTACCAAAATGCTTTAATAACTCGTCTCTGGTCTTTGGCCCGATGCCAGGTATTTCATCAAGTTTTGACTTTTTTGCCAGGCGTGCTCGCTTGCTTCGATGCTTTGTTATGGCAAAGCGGTGGGCCTCATCGCGCAGCTGGGTGAGTAGTCGAAAGGCTGGCGAACCGGGAACCAGTGGGATGGGAGTGTCAAGTTCTGGCTTGAAAACCCTTTCAAGTGAGTGCCTCGGTGCAGAGCTCTGTACTGTAGAGTCCTTGACGCGTCGTTTCTCGATGCGTGATTTGGCAAGGGATACGACTGTTAAGTTTATACCTGGAAACTCAGCGAGCGACGATAGGGCACTATCCAACTGTCCCCGGCCCCCATCGATGATTAGAAGGTCTGGTAAATCGTCGTCTCGTACTCCCCGTTCAATTCGTCGACGCACCACTTCTCGGATTGAAGCAAAATCATCAGGCGCCCCAGAGACAGATTCAATATTGTAGACTCGGTAAAGGCTTTTATCTGGGTGTCCATCAATAAAACACACGTTCGATGCCACGATTGCTGTGCCCTGCAGATTGCTAATATCGATGCACTCTATCCGTCGTGGTTTTTTTTCAAGTCCAAGTGTGGCCTGCACAGCCTCGAGCGACGATCTTCTGCGGTCGATATTTCTTGAGGCCTCATCGTGTGCATATTGGGCATTTTTTACGGCAATTGCCGCCAAGTCCGGCCATGGTGCTCGCAGATTTTTTAGATGCCGAAGTTCAGGGGTGCGTCCTCCCTCGGGGGTAATGGCCAAGGCTAGGTCTGCTGCATTCTCAAGTTCTTTATCAACCACGATTCTCTTGGGCAAGAAACGGCCGTCATAGTATTGAAGGATGAACTGCGGCAATGTTTCATCAGGGTTTTCCAAGCCACTCACAGCAAATGTGAAGGTATCGCCCCCGATCAGTCTTCCTGATCGGATCATCGCGACATGTAAAGCAATCAAGTCGTCGCTTTGTATAAAAGCGATGACGTCTCCCTCGATATCTGGGTCCAAAATAACGGTTTGTTTCTCAGATAAGATTTCAATAGCCTTGATTTGATCTCGGTATGATGCGGCCAGTTCAAACTGTTCACGCTCGGCTGCCGTTATCATTTTTTGCTGTAGCGCTGTAATGACCTCGTCGTTTTTGCCATGAAGTAGAGACATGGCGTCGCGAAGCATAGATCTATAGGCGTCCTTTTCCACAGGCATAACGCAGGGTCCTAGGCACATTTTCATGTGATAGTAGTTACAAACGCGCTTGGCATGTTCAAACTCCCATGGGCTACACCTGATTAAGGGAAACACTCGACGGATTGCTTCCAGGCTAGTTCGTAGGCTTCCAGCCGCGCTGAACGGTCCAAAATACTCGGCATCATCGTCTTGACGTCGGCGTACAATGTTCATTCTTGGCCAATCCGTGTTGAAGTCGATTCTAATATACGGGTACTCCTTGTCGTCGCGAAGCAAGATGTTGAATGGAGGTTGGTGATGTTTAATTAGAGTTCTTTCTAATAAAAGAGCATCGACTTCAGTGCCAACGAGCATTACCTCAAAATCTTGGATTTCTCGAACGAGCGAGCTCGTCTTTGGTGAATGGTCTTTACTGTCAGTAAAATAACTGCGGACACGAGATTTCAAATCCTTTGCTTTACCAACATAGAGCACTTGGCCTTTGCTGCCTTTCATGAAGTAAACACCAGGGCTGCGGGGAAGCGATGCAATCTTGGTCCTGACGTTTGTATTCAACTTGGCTCTCCATTCATGGGGCTGTCTACAGAGCTATAATGTTTGATTAAAAGTTCCTTTAAGCATCTTATGTCGTCGCGAAGTTCGGCCGCCTTTTCGAACTCCAGGTCCGACGCAAGTTTTTGCATTTGTTTGGTTTTGTCTCGGATTGTTTTTTCGACGGTGGCAACATCATGTTTTGCCAGTAAGGCCAATGCTTTTTGTACATCAGCAGACTCGACTTCATCGCTTTCCGTCGCTAAACCATAGACTTTTCTAAGATCCTCGGGGATGGTCTTAATGACGGTCTTCGGTGTTATGCCGTGTTTGATGTTGTACTCCGATTGAATCGCACGTCGACGCGCGGTTTCTTCCATACACTGACGCATGGAGTCTGTGATTCGGTCGGCGAAAAATATCACCTTACTATCAGCGTTTCGTGCAGCTCGACCTACAATCTGGATTAACGATCG
>JBIKKO010000032.1:0-26320 GCA_044360315.1 Oligoflexales bacterium | reverse complement strand
TTTAAAATTCAAGTCGAAGGCAAATCATACGATCACCGTCAGACCATGAGCATGGGGGTGTCGCAGTTGACGCCCGATATGCAAACAGTTGAATCGTTTTTAGAGTCGGCGGATAGAAAGCTTTATGCGTCCAAGCAAAATGGTAGAAATCGGGTGACGGTCTGAGTATCCAGTTGTTGGAGGGTGAGTTGATGATCAAGGTTCTCAAAAAGATGGTTTTGGTTGCACCAGTTGTCTTGTTGGCTGGGTCTTGTGTTCATTCAATTGATCCAGGCTTTGAATTGAGTGACGAGATTCACAAAGATGAAGATTATTACGACAAGTATCAGGCAGCCACTCGCGGCGGCGACCTCATTGCAAAGTTTGATGTTCGCTACAGGCTCCACGCGACATACCTCTCCCCGGAATTTCGCTCCGCGTTGGCAAAGAGGGTTCAGAAACTTTATCTTGATGAGTCTGCAGGGGCCTTTGAAGAGGCCACAACCAAATCTGGATTTATTGTCACCGTGTATGGCTTGGACCGCGATACAACTGATCTTGCAAATACAAATCATTGGACGCTCATTTTTGAAACCAAAGACGGCCCGGTACGTCCTGTGTTGGTTCGCAAGATCAACGACAAGGTGCGATGGCGCAATTTTTTTGAAACAATATCTCCTTGGACCACAGATTACCTCGTCGTGTTTGACCGGGCATCCATCAACCCAGGTGCGGAAAACTTAGTTGAGAAGCCCAAAACAAAGCTCTTGCTAGCCAATGGTGAAGGTAAAGTTCAATTGGAATGGTGACTCTAACTTGAGGTTTCGGGGTGGTGATATGGCTCGATTTCGATACGCTGATTTAGTCCTTGAGCTCGCAGAGCTTTGTCAGGATATTCGAAAAGATTTGCAACAACTGCTGCGCTACTATAGGGCCAGTGCCTACAAGTTAGATGCTGTGAAGCCAATCAATACAAGGGTGGATCAGCTTCGTGCTGTTTTTGATGTTTTGGGAGACGATGAACTATACGAGGCCATGGCTGACCACGATGCGATCTTGGAACATGGTCCGCAGATGTTGGCCGCTGGCGAGTGTTCTGTTACGGCCCGAGTTGGAGTGTTAGTTGCTACTATGGAACCAGCAGTTTGTGGACTTGTGAGACGTTACGGCCAGAGCCATAGCCAAGTGCGTGCTGAGACCTTAAAAGCTCTATATCGGCACCGTAATACATTGATGAGCTTGTGCCGAGAAGGATCCCGTTCCTGGGCTATATTGCGAAGTTTGTAGGTGGTTCTAAGGGCCGTCATGTATCCCATAGTTTTTGGTCAATTCGCCCTTGCAATCCTTGCGGTCTTTCTGCCTGCAGGTTATAACTTAGAGTACGAGTATACGTTTACTCTCTCCTTGTTACTTATCGTCTCAGCAGCAGTCGTTTCCCTGATATCACCGTCGAAATGGTTCCCATTACAGCCAACAACTGTTAGGGTTGTTGGTTTGATTATGTCGCCGCTAGTGACCTTTACGCCGGGGTTAGTTGCGTTTTCTAGCGGTCATTGTCAGTGTAGTTTTAACGGCTTTGTTTTTTGGATGGTTTTACAAACCCTGCCATCTGCCTGGTTGGCCGTGGGATTAATCAAGGTAGCGTCTACTTTTCATGAAAAACGGCGTAGGCTAGGGCAGTGGGCCATCGCGATGCTTCCTTGGTTTAGCTTAAGTCTTTCCATTAGCTTGATTTATCTCTTTCCACAAAAACGCATCACAAGTTTATCCCTAGGTTTTGCGCATGGGCCGATTTATGATCGTTTGATAGAGGTTGATCCTGGGGTCTTGTTTGTGCGAATAGGTCACGGATTGCTTGGCATCTGCATGATAGCCTCAAGTCACAGGTGGCTGCGGTTAAGGCGCGTTCAACTAGGGTTTTTTGCCCTCATATCTGGTCTTGTCTTCGTTGTAGGATCCAGGTATCCAAGTCAAACGATTGGTGTTCATTCACTAGAGAGGGCTTTGCCAAAGGTTTTAGCCCGTGGTGATGTTAAGGTTTACTATGAAGAAGACGGAACACGATCCGATCAGCTAGCTCGTGATCTCGTTAACGATGCTTTTTTTCATGTCCATGAAGTCAAAACCCTGTTGGGTATTAGCAAGCCTCTCGAAATTAAGATTTTTGCATATAACAGTGAGCGAAAGAAGAAGATTTATTTTGGCGGCAGCGAAACTGATGTTACAGATGTTTGGACCCCCACGGTGCATGTGCAGCTCGAAGAGTCGCCCCACGGGAGCTTACGTCATGAGTTGGTGCATGCTGTGGCTAGTTTCGTGAGCTGGCGGTCTTTGGGTTTTCACCCTAACATGGTTTTGACGGAGGGTCTGGCCATGGCTCTTGCTCCTGTGGATTCACCTCTAACGATGGATCAGATCGCTGCGGGCTTAATCCATAGCGGTCGACTAACGAATGTTGAGACCTTGTTTAATCCTTTGGGGTTTTGGAGTGAGGGAGGTGGTCGATCGTATGCAGTGGCCGGATCTTTTATCAGATGGATGGGTCTCCAGTATGGTCCATCCAGTGTCAGGGCAATTTACCAAGGTGATGATATTCAAAACGTGACGGGACAGGAACCGCGTCGACTGATTGATGCCTGGAAACAAGATGTTCTCAGTGTTTACTCTGAGCGGCAGGGAATTTTGGTCGAGAGTTTAACGAGGGAGCCTAGTGTCTTAGCAGACGTGTGTCCTCATTCGTCCGTTGATTTGGCAAGACGTCCAAGTGAAGGGTGGTCGATACGAGCAAGGCAGCCTTGGGGCTGGGACCCCAGTCATTGGTGGGCGTGGCGGCTTAGTCTAAATCCGGGGGATCGTAGCGTTCGCATTGAAATCGCCAAAAATGCAATCAGAGATCTGCTAGAGTCAAGTCATGTGGATTTGACGGGGTTATCGTCTTGGGTAGAGGCCTTAAAGAAGCTTCGCCACTGGCCCCCTAAGGTCGTCGAGGACGTAGAGGCTGGTTTGATTGAAAGTGACGTTTTGTTTCTGATGGGGGAAGAGGAGGAATCGACAGCTCTGTTGCAAGACCTTCATAAATTTATTGCCACACGTCAGGTTGGTTCATCCATTGCACGGCAAATCGCTGTTCGTCTTGAGCTTTCTCAGAACCAAGACCGAGCGTATCGGTCTCCTTGGCTGAGATACGTAGCCGGTTGGGGGCCGCTGCCAAAGCCGCGACAGCTGGAGAAGTCTTGGATCGAGATTTACCTACGTGGGAGGCGTGATCACAATCCATCGCTTGAAGTGTTGCGACTTTGGGAGTCGTATTTGCCATCTGTAGCAGGGTACCCGGAGATCCTCCTGGAATGGCATAAGATGATTGCTATGGGGTGGTTTCGCCGAGGGGATTTAGAAAGGGCTGCAACAGCCTATGACGAAATCGCAAAAAAAGCTCACGGTGACTTCAAGCTTTTAGCCGAAGAGCACGCGCGTCGGATGCGTTTTTTGAATCGGCATAATCCCTGAGTGAGATGTGTGTGAACTATTTTAGTATAGGTTTAACATTAACATCAGCCAATACGACCAAGTATGAAGTGAAATGCGATTTCTGCAGCAATCCGGGCTGACCTGCCTGACGGGTCAAGATTTGGAGCCAACTCCGCCAGCTCGAGTAATCTGACTTTGGAGCTTTTGCCTGCATGGAATGCGAACTGACACAGCTCCCACGGGGAAAATCCGATAACTGGTGCTGCGCTCACGCCATCAATCTCCGCGCAGGAGTCCAAATCAATCGTGACGGCAACATGATCAGTATGTTCTGTTAAGTTTAGGAGGCAGGATTGAAAGGTGTTGAGCAGGTTCGCCTTCTGTTTCAAGGAAGAAAATTCGAAGATCTTAACTTTTTTTGTCTTACAATAATCAAAATGACTCCTTGCATTGCGACCATCTCGGGCTCCAAACTGAATCAGGTGCTCACCGCGCACGGATCCAGATTCAAGGATCTGCCGAAATGGTGTTCCCGAATGGGGTCGGCCATTTTCAAACTCTCGTACGTCAAGGTGAGGATCAATATTAATGACGCCAAATCGGGCTGTTTTCTTGACTTGCTTTAGCACAGAGAACGTACCCAAAACGTGTGGCGCAGCAAAATCGTGGCCGCCTCCGAGGGCTATGACTGTTGAGCATTGGGTTGATGCGGCAGCGCTGGCTGAAAACGCCATCTGATGGTTTTTTGTGATATCCTCGGACACATCGATATTTCCAAAGTCACGGAGTTTGTAGGCGTCAAACCGGTGGCTTAATGGCCAAGCAAATTTATATAAAGCTTCTCGGATAGCATCTGGGCCAAACCGTGCGCCTGGTCGACCACGATTTAATCGAACGCCTGTATCATCAGGAGCGCCGATCAGGGCAAAGACGTTCTTTGATTGGGTACTATGATCGAGCATGTTTGAAGGTTCGGCCCAATCGCCAAGCCGAGGATCGCCAGGTCGTCCTTTAAAGAAGACATCAGGAGAGGGGGGATTCATTTCAAGTGGGATCTTTTCCAAAGAATACATGTCGCGTCTTTCTGTAGTGTGAGTCGATGTTTTCACTGTCTAGAGTCCCCCCAAGAAGAAGTCCGTGGACCGCTTTAGATGCATTGGAGACGCCTACAAGATCCTCTCGGGGTGACGCCTTGTTCTAGGTACCGTAACATAGTAGGATGAACAAGGGTCCGTCATAGCTAAGTGTAACCAAGCTCAGTAGTAGACGGCAACGGAAAACCGGAGATGTAGCATAAAAACCAGTGTCGAGTGACTCAAAACATCTTGGGGGATTTCCAAAAAGTCATAGGGAGAATTGTTGGTATGTTGAGATTTTTTTTCCGAAACTTCTGGCGAGAGCGTTTCCTCGAGGTTTGCCAGTCTGGAAGATCCGTGGGACGTCCGATAGATCTTTGCCAATCTTTTTCGCTCTGGTTTGATCATCGGGAGGCGATACGATCGCCTCGAAAGGCCTTGCCTTCGTCGTTGAGACAAGGTCGTCTGCAGATTGTTGGTTTAGGGGTGATTTTCATTTTGCTAACGTTTGGATCTCCATCTTGGGCGCAACGATACCAAAGCAAAGATGTACCTCATTCGCAAGCCTATAAACCCAGGCCAGAGCGGGGACCTCACATCGACATTAAGGTCACGCCACCCGGCAGACGCGGCGCCGACGGACGGGTTCTGGTTGAAATCTATAACCGCGGGACGACCCATCTGGCACTCGTTCAAGCTGATGTGACTTTGTCAAATCGTGGAGGTTATCAGGTCTCTGCGGAGGTAAAAGGGGAAGATTTACGACCCAACATGTCGGGAGCTCAGTGGATTAAGATTCCTAAGATCAAAGACGCCTTCCCCGAGATTGATAGTGCGTTGGTCAGCAACGTGAGGGTGATCACGAGCGATGCTCGCGAAGTTAAGATGAAAGTATTTGTTGATTTAATCAAAAAATAGCAGTTTGCAACACTCTCTCACGAGAGACCGCATAGTTTTGACGGCGTCCATTAGCGAGGGCCTGGCAAGCTAATGCCAAAGGCATATTGCGATCAGCTACCATGATAAGATCATAGAGCTTCAAAGATTCCAGCCGCGCCCATTCCTGTTCCGATACACATGGAGACCATGCCCCACTTTTGTTTGTCTCGTCGCATTCCGTGGAGCAAGGTTGCTGTAAGCTTTGCTCCCGTGGCTCCGAGTGGGTGACCAAGGGCAATGGCACCCCCTGTTAGATTGACTCTTGCGGGATCGAGTTGAAGCTGACGCAATACAGCTAAGGCCTGGGCAGCAAATGCTTCGTTTAACTCAATTCGTTCTATGCGATTGGCACTGATGCCTGCTTGCTTGCAGGCTTTCGGGATAGCCTCGATTGGGCCAATGCCCATGATGCGAGGAGGGACCCCCGCAACAGCGTATCCAGCAAATCTTGCGATTGGTTCAAGGTTATACTTTTTCACGAAGTCCTCGCTGCATACAAGGCACATGGCAGCTCCGTCACTCATCTGCGAGCTGTTGCCTGCCGTTACGGTTCCTACCCCTTGGAGAAACGCGGGGCGTAGTTTACTTAGGGCCTCCATGCTGGTGTCTGGTCTTGGGCCATCGTCAGTATCCACTAGGCTTTGTTTAATCTCGACGGCACCTCCGTCTGTCGGGATACGACTCGTGACTTGGATGGGAATAATCTCTTTTTTGAAGAGTCCCTGCTGAATGGCTTTTACGGCCTTTCTGTGACTCTCGCAGGCAAAGTGATCCTGATCGTTGCGGGATATATTAAAGTCAGCAGAAACGTTTTCAGCAGTCATACCCATTCCAAGATAGGCCGCAGGGTGGAAGTCGTTAAGCTGTCGGCTTCCCACTACTTTATGGCCCATCATTGGTATAAGCGACATGCTTTCAGTTCCTCCAGCCAAAATACACTCCGCATGGCCGGCAGCGACGCGATCAGCAGCCATGGCGATCGTTTGGAGTCCTGACGAGCAAAAACGATTAATGGTAACTCCAGGTACGGACTCAGGCAGGCCTGACAGTAAGACAACAAACCTAGCTACGTTCATACCTTGTTCGGCTTCTGGCATCGCGCAGCCAATGAAAACGTCTTCGATCAGTGCAGGATCAAACGCCGGCGTGCGAGCGAGTAAACCTTTGATCACATCAGCGCAAAGATCATCGGGGCGTGTAGATTTAAAACTACCGCGGAACGCTTTCGTTACGGCGCTTCGATAGGGGGACACGATAAAGGCTGGTTTGTTGGACATATTCTAGATACCTCGGCGTATTGAGTCTATGGTTTTAAACAGTCTAGTTTCTGAGAGGAGTTCCGTGTGTCAACATGTGTTCAATCCGAGCCTTTGTTTTCTCGGTCTTGCATAATTCAACGAAGGCTCCTCGCTCTAAGTCAAGCAGGTATTGCTCGTTAACGGTCTGACCACCATCAATAGCCCCTCCACAGAGGACTTCAGCTACCTTCTCTGCTATGACTGCATCGTGCTCTGAGATTTGTTTTTGTTCTCGCATGTTAAACAACATCATTCGAAACGTCTGCAGTCCTGGATCGCCCACAACCCGGAGGTCCGTCCTTGGACTCGGGGGGACGTAGCCACATTGCAGCATGTGGATCGCCTGAGATTTTGCGCGTGAAGCAACATGATCTGACGACAGCGAAATGGTTGACGTCGAGGGCATAAGACCCATTTCAATGGCTTCGTGTGCTGACGAAGAGGTGCGAGCCATACCTATGAGAAGGAAGGCCCGCTGTAAAAATGGCATCGGATCAGCACGTTCGCCGCGCGATGCTAGGTCATAGCAATGTAATGCTAGCTCTTTGGTGCCGCCGCCAGCAGGGATCACACCAACTCCAATTTCTACTAGTCCAGCATAGGTTTCTCCAGCGAGGATGCGGTGAGAACAGTGAAGGGTTGTTTCACATCCGCCGCCTAAAGCCAGTCCATGAACGCCTGCAACAACTGGGTAAGGGGCAAACTTAAGCATTTGCATGGCGCCTTGAAAGGTTCTGATAAACTTGTCAAGACTTGTCCAATCTTTTCTATTGATGACGTCTAGGATCTCTTTTAGGTTGGCTCCAGCTGAAAAGCCTTCTCCGTGGTTTGCTAAGATCATCGCGTCAAACGATTCTGCTACTTTTGGAACAGATTTGATGATGAAGTCCACCATCGAACTGTCAAGCGCGTTCATTTTGCTATGAAACGTTAAACATGCGACACCATCTCCAATATCCAGAAGGGAAGCATTCTTTACACTCATAACGATGCGACCGTCGTCGCTCGTTTGAAATTTAGGAAGACGAAGATTGTGGTGTGTGATCGGAATTTTCATGCGAGAAGGCTTAAGGCTACAGAATTGGTCTGATGGACCTTGAAGTAACCACTGGGTACTACCCGGCGTGATGTTGTAAAACGTCACGCCGGGTTTGCACCATTCAGGTAGCTTGAGTTTCTCTTCATTCATTTTTTGTAGAATCCCGTCGTAGCCCAGCGCCTGCCAAAGTTCAAATGGCCCCATCTCCCAGTTAAATCCCAACTTGATTCCATCATCGATTGGCTTAGGTATTCCGCCAGAGATATCTTCCATCAGCAAGGCAGCATAACTCCACGTGTCCCTCAAAACCTGCCAGACGAACTTGGCGTAAGAATCAGTTTGCTGGAGGACGAATCCTATCCTGCTAACAACATCTGGCTGTTTTAAAGCCTCTGAGAGCCAGGGAACTACCGCTGGAGTCTGAGGTAAATACTGGTCATTTTGATGACTGTAGGCCAGTATCAGCGTTTTTCCTGATTTGTCTTTGTCCTTTTTATAACAACCAACATGATTAGACTTCTGACCAAGCCGACCACTTTTGATTAATTCGTCGATCCATTGTGGCATTTTAAACCACTCGCGGTAGGGATCGTTCGGTACACGGTCAAATGTGTTTTTTGCGACGTGCGCAAATGTATCAAGACCAACCACGTCCATCGTCCTAAATGTCGCTGATGATGGGCGTCCCATAAGTTTACCTGTTAGTAGGTCGACTGTTTCGATATTGAGTTTGAAGTCGTCCATAGCCCTTAAAGTTGCCTGATTGACAAAAACTCCAATACGATTTGCAATGAAGTTTACAGTATCAAACGCATGGACAACGCCTTTGCCTAGAGTGTCCGTGGACCATCTGGTAAAGCTTTCGATAAGATCCTTGCGGGTAAGACTGTGTGGAATGATCTCTAGAAGCTTCATGTAGCGCGGCGGATTGAAAAAATGTGTGCCAAAAAAATTAGTTACAAATTCTTCTGGCATGTCTTTAGCAATATCCTCTAGTTTGATTCCAGACGTGTTAGACGTCATTGGAATCCCTGGTTTTGCATATTCCATGACTCGTTTGAAAAGTTTTTGCTTCACGTCCAGTTTTTCAATAACAGCTTCGATCACCCAGTCGCATTCGCGGAGCACGGGCATATCATCGTCGAAATTTCCAGGAATGATTGTTGTCAAAACACTTGATGAGAATAATGGCGTTGGTTTCAAACTACGAAGCTGCTCAATCGCTAAAATGCTGCGACTTGAGCGTATATTTGAGCCTACTAATTTGGCATCTCTGGGATCCTTTGGCGGATCGGGAGTCACCAGGTCAAGTAGGTGAACGCGAACTCCAGCGGCCGCTAATAGAGCTGCAATCTGCGCTCCCATTACACCTGAGCCTAATACAGCTGCTCTGCGGATCTTAAGACGTGGGTTCATTTCTGTGCATCTCCTTAATGATGATTCGACATTGATAGAAATGGAGTCGTCGAGCTGTTTTGACATTTCGAATGAACAAAGTCGAATCGACCATGCGGTTTCGATTCGTGCTGTTTTAAAATCGTAAATGGTTTTCAGTAATTGAGCAAATATGCTAATATGTTTCAGGGAAGACGAAACCATGATGTCCTGTTTAAAGGCTTGATTTGAACCGTAAGCGTAATGCAGCTTCAAACGCTCCCGGCTTTATGGTTCTTTAACCGGGAGCCCGTTTTTCGTTCGAGCGGGACGCCGCGGATCGTCTGGTGGTTAGAAATGACTACGGGTCGATGATGCCTTTAGTCTAATGACAATTTTGAACCGAAAGTCGAATCACGAAGGGGACTAACATGAGTGAATTGAGAGATGCCCAATGGACCTTGGATGCCATTGAAAACGGGACAGCCAATGCGGCTACAGTTTATAAAACAGCAGCAACTTTAGACCCACTCATTGTTTATTTTATATTCCGTTATTTGCGAGAAATTTATACGCCAAATAACCCTGCTGCAACAGGTGTTATGGAGCGGGTTGTTGAGCTGACGAGAACTTACGATGATTTGGTAAAGATGGCAAAAAAGGCGGAAAAAGATCCTATTCGCGAGTGGTTTGACGATACGCACCGTATCAAAGAGTTTCAAGGACGCTCTCACGAGTTTATGGAGCTGATTGTCGATAAGATCGAAGGTTAATTGATTTGGTTAACTGTGGTAGACTAAAGACAATTGATCCCTTGGTGGGAGGTATTTATGCAAGCGTTCGTCCAGTCTATTATGGTCTCTCTGATGTTGCTCGTCAGTAGCTGTCAAATGTTTGGTCGGGGCCCTGTCGTTGGTAATGAAGGCGGGAGTATACCAATTAGTGACCAGGAGGCAGTGGATATGCAAAAGGCTGTCAATCGTTGCCACAGATCAGGGGGAACGAGGGTTGTGAAAATCCGTGGTGAGTTACGCTGCTACTGAGGAGGAGTTACTTGCGGTGGTCAACCATAACAGGTTTGAAGCCGGCTAACGTGACTTAGGTTTCAGATTGCAATCCAAATGCGCTCGACATCGAAGGATGACCGTCAGCGCTTTTCTCGTCTTTAGTCCAATGAATTGGTACCATTAACGCTTATGAAGCCTTACATCCAGTACTTGCGCTGGCTGTAAGGCCATTTGAAAGTCGTTGACCAGTTCTTTGCTTTATGTTAATGGAGCGAAGTTTCTCCGCGGTTTTGGCGTTAAAATGTTGGTGCCTGTGCCGCATAGGATCATCGAGGGGTGAGTGATGATTGTTAAACTGCGAAACGTTTTGTTAGCACTGGTATCCAGTTCTGTCGTTTTGTTTGCTAATTGCTCGCCCAAGAACGACGGGCCATCAAAGCCCCTTGTCACAGATATTGAACACACCAGCGTCAAGCGCCAGTCAATTGGTAACTGCTGGTTGTATGCCCATGCGACATGGTTAGAATCATTGCTTTTAGAGCACTCAGGCGAAGCTGTTGACGTGTCTGAATCTTACTGGACTTGGTGGCATTGGTACGATGAGATCACCAATTATACCCAGGATCAGATTGATACGGGTGGAAGCTGGTATACGTCATCTTCGATTATTCTTAGACATGGATGGGTTTCAGAGAAGGACTTTATCCCCGAGGAGTCAGGGATGGAGATGTCAACCCGTCAGGCTGAGGCTCTCAAGTTTATCAATCAAGCTCTTGACGATGGCGATCTTGACTCTCGTAACAAGCGCACACCTGAGAATGTTCGTAAAGTGCTAGACCAAGCCTTCGGCACCAATATGACTGAAGCTGAAGCTCGATCTCGCTCGGCAGCGACGACGATGGTTGGCGAGGATGCAACCCTGGAAGAGTCGCTAAATGGCTCAGAAAAAGGCTGGATTCAAAGGATTTTCCCGGGGGTTTCTGGCAAGGATCGGCCCATCCCAGAGTACATTGAAGAACAACGCAAAGTTCTTTTAAAAAGGGTGTTAAACGCTCTCAATGACAAAAAACCAGTGGTCATGTCACTCATGATCGACTTCAACGCGTTCGATCGGGAAGATCAAACCTTCAAGAAGTCGTTGGTTGATAATCGCGGTATTGGCTCCCAGGGAAGTCACCTTGTTGTTCTTGAAGACTATACGGTAAAAAATGCCCCCGGATTTGGTGAGATCGGCGAGGGTGATGTGTCTGACGCGATGAAGCAAGCAGCACTTGAAGGTGAAATAGTAACATTCAAGGCCAAAAACAGTTGGGGTACAAATCGTGCGGATCGTGGGTTGACCGATGGATACACCCGATTCGATGCGGCGTATCTATTTAGTCAACTAGAGTGGAAGGCTGAGAACGAGGGCGACGAAAACGAGTTTGCAACAACGCTCCGATATTTCGTGATACCCCCTGGGTATTGAAAATATTGTTCACATTACGAAAGCAAAGTGGGTGACGCTCTTTAGTTTGAGCTGAAAGCTACACGCGACCAGCAATTCCAATGCGCGAAAGGACGTCAGAGGCCAAGACGGCATCATCGCCTACTTCTTGTACTGCAAGCCATGCGGATCTTGCGAGAAGCGTGTAGGAGCGAGATGCTGCAAACGGCATGGAACATCCGGCAGCCAGATGTGCGGCCAAGATCCCTGTAAGTAAATCTCCCGAGCCAGCTCGTGCAAGGGCGGGTGATCCGGAAATGCAAACGATGGGTGAGGATCCGTCTGGAGCAATAATCACTGGGGCTGCATTTTTATAAATGATGTGAGTGCCCATGGCCTGGGCAAGTTTGGTTGATGAAAGAACGCCCCCCGGTGTAAGTGGTGGTAGAGCGGGTTCGTCGCCAAGCTTCATCCACTCGCCGTGGTGTGGCGTCAAAATAAAACCGTTAGGGGAAAGGGGGCCATGTCGACTTACCAGTGGCGTGATGTTGTGTAACGCTCCGGCATCTAAAATGACACGGCCACCTGCCAATGCGAAATCATTAAGTACCCTGAGCGTAGCCATATCCAGCGCCTGCTTAGTCCATCCTGGGCCCACGATAATACAAACAACGCGGCGGTCTTCTAAAAACTGACGAAGCTTTTGCGCATCAATCAACTCTCCGTCAAAGAAGGATTCGACGGTGAGTTCTGTGGGTATCGGCATGTCAACCGGGGAGTGGCCGCGAGGCACGGCAAGAGAGCTCCACCCTGCACCAGTGCGCAAGGCTGCTAGACCAGCAAGAATCGCTGCTCCGATCTTTCCATCAGATCCGCCGATGACAAGGACGTGTCCACGATCATATTTGTGTGCGCCTTTGGGTAGGAGGCGCCACGGATCTGCCATCAGAATCGATGTGGGATCCGTTTCTCGCCAAATGACTTGTCTTTGACTTAAGGTTTTGTTAATCGCCGCAACCGGAAATCCAATGTCTGCCACTGTGATGTTGCCGCAAAGAGTAGCGCTAGGCATCAGCCGATGAATTGGTCGCGCGGAGCCAAAAGTAATTGAGTCATGCGCCTTCAGCAGAGCTGTGCTCGTGGAACCATCATCACAAGATAGTCCTGACGGTAGATCCACGGCTATAACAGTGGCAGCTGGCAATTTGGCTGCTTCAGTTAAGAGTTCCAGTACAAGGCCATTTGCTGGGGGCTTAAATCCAATTCCTGAGACAGCATCAATAATAATGGGTCTAGTTAATCCAAGAGCTAAAAGTGTTCCCGGTTGCCAGGGAATAAGAGAAAGCCCCATGAGCTCGATCGTTTGCTGTTGCTGATCAAAGAGGGGTGATGTTTGGCGTCCTGGTTCAGTAGCAGTGACGATTGTGACTCTGCAGCCTTTGTCATGGAGAAGTCTAGCAGCAACAAGGCCATCACCGCCATTGTTTCCGTTTCCGCAAAGGACAACGACAGGGTGGGATTCGGCACCTCGCTCAAGAGCTAGTTTTGCAACGGCTCGGCCGGCGGTCTCCATTAGAGCTGCGCCGGCAATATGAAAGTAGTCGGTCGTCGCCCTGTCAACTTCCGCAGCAAACACTCTATCCCAAATTAGCTTGGTCCACTGGGACGGGGTTGGCTCATTAAAATATGTGGGGAGAGCTACAGCCTTCATGTTTCGAGAACCGTGCCGCCTGACTTCTCAATCACCTGAACAAGCTTGGCTTTAACGTCATCTTTAAAAGCTTTGTGCGCAAAAGCAATTTTTTCAGAGGACAGAGTAAAGACGGCGTCATGAGGCGTCTCTGAGCGATCAAACTGGAGCGTTGAGGTTCCCAGTTTGGAAATCTTGACGATTAAGTTACCGTCCTCTTCGCCAAGGGTTACCAGTTCTCCGAGAGAGCGCCCCTCCATCGTTTTTCGAAGTGCTGTGATGATGTCAGAGTTAGCTTTTTTCGGGAATTTAATTTTCATGCATGTACCTTTCTTTGGGAGGAAGTCAAAAATTTAAACGGATTGAGAGGCCTCGAGTAGGTGAATCAATGCATGTTTTATCAGCTGATCTGTCGACCACTCTGTAGTCCCGCGCATCCATGTGGGCATACCAAATTTATCTACAATCGGAGTTAGCCGAGCCAAAGGTAGCTCATTCGATTGAAAGTTTTTTGTTTTCGTCAAGCTTACATCCATATGTGGGCCGTTTCTCGTAAATTTAACTTGAGCAGCTCCGTGAACAAGACATAGTGAAAGATGACTTTTGGTAGCTCCATTTAGCACTCTAACGGGTGACGCAGCGTGTTTGTTATAGACTTCAATGGCAAGAACTATGGCTTCCAATAAAGCAGCATAGGGTCCATCCCCAGATAGGGGCTCGACATCTGTTATCCATTGCCCGTCCTTAAATTTCGCACGAGCTAGGTTTTTGATCCAAAGGCTTTCTGCTTGCATCGGTTACACTCCCTAATCAATTAAAACAAGAATGAAATAGTTCCGACGATTTCCGTTGTTTCCGAATAATCGGGGGTTGCCGCCTTGAAGGCCTCGATCCGGTCTTTTTGTTTGATGGCCCAAGTTGACTTTGAGATGGTGTATTTGGCAGAGGCAGAAAGCCATTCAAGCGGTGCTGCTTTAATGCGAGCAAACCCCGACATAATTTGACCGCGCGCTGAGGCAGCTCCTACGGAATTTAGATTTCGAGCAATAAAATTGTCTTGATGTTCAAGGGTTCCTGTTAGCGTAAACTCGAAACCCAGAGGGAACTTTTGCTTGGCCTCCAGCGTGCCACTGAGGGAGCTGTCTGGCCCCGGGAGCATAAGATTTTTGTAGTCGTAACTGACATATTTAGTGCCAACTTTTATCGAGGTTGAAGAGGGTAGTGAGGCTGTGATTGAGCTGTCTGAAATCATCTGTGCGGTGATAGGTTCGGCCTCGCTATCAACGATGAGATCATAAGTTCCAAGAAATTCAGCATTCCAACTAATGGCGGCAGAATTTTTCCAAGCAAGGCGAGCTGTTGCGCCGCGCACGCCAAAGCGCTGTCCTCGTTGAAAATTTGGATAAGTGAAGTTCATATGAGCGTCGGCACCAATCCACCAGTGTGCGGGTAATGGTGTTTCAACCCAAATAATACCGCCAATATCTCCATTTGTGGTGGTGTTTTTCGGCAGTCTCTCGCGAAGATTTAGAACAATGTCACGACTATTTTCATAGGCCACCAAGCGATCTTGGACACCTTCAGACGTTACGCTTGCGGCGCTCATTTCTAGCTGTAAACCTACGGCGGATCTACGATCACCGTCTCGCTTTGGTCCAAACGGGTAAATCGGTCCGTGAGCAAATTCAAATTTACCGGTTTGACTTTGGTAGGTTTTCCTGGAGTAGCCGTGTAGGTCAGAGGACTGACTGGTTTGGTTGTAGCTAATCTTGACATGCCGGTCGACTGCAAAGAACCCGGCGTGACTGTATGTGGCTTCAGTGGGTGCTTCAGCCGCCGGGGCAGCGGGTGTCGGCTTCGGGGGTTGCTTGCTCGGATCATTGGCAAGACGCATTTTCTCCTCTGCTGCGACGCGCTCTAAATCTGCCTTTTCGTTTAACTGTCTAAGAGTAGCCACATGTTTTTGATACAGTGTTTTACTTCGGGCTAATTTATCAGGTAATACGACCGCTTTATCGAGTAGTTCTTCAGCTTCGGCGTAGCGTTTAAGTCTGACGGCACACATGGCCCCGTAATAGTTTGCCAGATCAGAGAGTGCGTGATCTGCCGGCACGCGCTTGAACGCAAACAATGCATTTTCATATTTATTTTGAATGTAGAATGCATAGCCATACTCGTATGAGGTTTCTGGGTCGAGATACTGAGGGTTGATCCGCGCAAACATATTGTAGCTATCCGGGATGCGATCAAGCCGATACAGAGTTTTGGCATAGTGCACAATGGTGGGCTCGTGGGCGGGATAAGAACGGTGAATTCTATCAAAAGCCACGAGGGCTTCGTTGAACTTTCCACTGTCATACAATTTCATGGCCTGGCTAAACTGACCGACAACACCTTTACCCGGCTTTCTAGCGTTGCGACGCGGTTTTGCCTGTTGTTTGGCAGCGGGTGGTTTGGCTTGCGGAGACGACCGTACCCCCGGCACTTGGGTAGGTTGTTTAGTTTCAGCATACACAATTGATGGTAGAACCAACATCAGTTGGCTGGTCATGAGGCGCGCGATCCATGCACGTGTCATAAAGTAGTACCTTAGCTAAAAAAACAGCAGGTTAGAAACAATAGATTATCGTCTCAAAATTGTAACTTGAAGTTTCAGTATTAACAATCAGTTCTCGCAAACCACTGCATATGACCAAGTCCAGAGAAACCTTCGGCCATCTTTTGGCACAGGAGACGACGTACGCTATCAGTTAGCTCATTGGGGTTATCAATGTATTGATCGGTAACGGCCGATTCAAGGGACCGCGCTATGGACGTCAGCTCTTCAGGTTTATTTTGTCCAACGCCCTGGCGCACATGTTGAAGCCAGGATAGTGTGAGCCGTGCAACGGCTTTTTCAGGGTGGTCCTGGTAGACTGGGGTTAGTTTTGCAAATTGGTAAATCCAGTGGGCTAACACAGCCCCGACACCATGGGATGATTGAGGTAGGACCCCTTGACAGTTAAGGAACATGTTGCCAGGGTTTGAACCGTCTTTTTCGTGCATGAGTGTGATTAACTCCTTGTCAAGCCGCTTGGCTCGCCCGTTTGCAAAGCTCGATGATTCGACGGATCTATCATCTCCCACGCAGGGGATCCCTTTGATGGTATGACTGCTCGCGCCTTGACTCGCGAATGCTAACAGGTCAGCGAAGGCTTCGCTTGTGGCAATCTGTAGCATCGATGGGTCCTTACCGTTGAGATCAAGTCCAATGGATCGCTCCACGTGATGGGCGAACTCATGAGCGATGACAAACTCTGATTCCCAAAGATTCGTCGACAGGCTTGCCGCTTTTGATTTAGGAAAAATTGCGATGAAGGGAGTGGTTGTGGAATCGCCAGCGAAGTAAGCTAAATTTTCTGTCAAGTGACTAAGGTGGTGCCCTCGCTCTAGGTTGTGTGTCCAGGGGGACCATCGAGTTTCAAAGTTTGGCATACCATGGACCTCGAGGGGTGTGACTTGAGGTAGGTTTGGCAGAAGGTTTCGAAGATTGTTCGCTGTTTTTTCGATAACCATGACGGCCGTCACGGCTAGGTGTTCCAGAGTTTTGCGCCCAGGGTCAAAGGGTGATGAACAAACCCGGATTGGGGCGCCCGTGTTGACCACAGTCCAAGTGCTGGGTTTGCCGTCAGGTCCAACACACGCTGGATAAGAGGCTTTGCTTGCGTCGCAGTCGCGCCTGTGATGGGTGCCATACAGGACACGGCGAACCTGCCTGCTCCGCAAAGGGTTTGCCTCCAGAACAAGGGGATCTAAGGTCAGATCTGAGGTCGTTAGTCGCCCGTTTTGCCAGAGGCTTAGCCGCGCTGGACCTAGTATAAGGGAGTTATGGTTTGTGTGCTCTGCCTGGCAGGCCTGGTCAGCCAGGGGGTATATATCAGGCTGGTTCGTTTCTAGGACAGTTATCGGTAAGAAACCTTCACTATGGTTGTGATGGCGCTCGGCATTGCCGGAGCAAGAGCTGTGCAACAGAATAATAAAAGACGTCCAGAGGGTTGCTAAAGTTATGGTCATCCGGCGCTCCATCAGAGAGGTCTAGCAACCCTAATCGTCCGCAAAGGGCGATGCAGGGGTTTGCTGCTAATTTAGGCATTGACGGAACCTAGCCTGATCACGTAATAATGTCGAGCCCTTTTTTTGATCTATGGCTCAGGAGCTCCCATGGCACGCGTATCTATTGAAGATTGTCTAGAATATATGGAAAACCGCTTTGCGCTCGTGGCTGTGGCTGCTGACCGTGCCCGTCAACTGATGGCAGGAGAGGTTCCTACGGTGCGAACGAAAAATAAAGAAGGGGTCACGGCGCTGCGCGAAATTGCTGACGGCAATATTGAAAGTGACCGTCCCGTTCAAAATAACGTAGGCGAAGAATAGCTTGTTGTTGGTCGGCATCACTCTGCTGCCAATGCTGTTGGACCGAGAATCATGTAGGTCAGACAGCGTTCGGCGACCATGTCTTTGGTAATGTAGCGGGGGTCAAACCAAAACTGATCCGACAGATCATCGAAAATGTCTTTTGCTACGTGCTCGGCGACAAACTCGAGCATCGTTTCCCGCATTTCTACGTAGTCCCACATCAAGTCTGGATTGGCTGCGGCTGTGTGGAACTGTTGTTCTGCTAACCGAAGGATGTCTCCGCCTGCATCCGAGGGGATTCGCGCCCGGATAAACTGGTCAAGGCGCGATCTGTGGCGCCTCATATAGTCTCTTTGTTTTCTTTGCCTGAACAAATCAAGCTTTACAATACTCATAAATCTTCAGTACCGCATGCGGCACGCCTCCTTAGGGGGCAGACTTGTGAAGAGCCGTCCTAACTGCCCTTAAAGGATACTTCGGTAAAGTCCATGGATTCTTTACGTTGTTTTCTTGACGTAGATGGACTGGCTTTAGTGCTAGGCAGAATTTACCCTTTGGGGTGGGAAAAATATTCATAATTACAGATACTTGCGATGCTTTACGCGGTGCGTTACGATAATGGTAGAAGAGCAACGAGTCAGGGAAGGTCTTTGTCTAATGGCTTACAGGGTTGGAGATACAGTGTTTTCCCCTTCCGCTGTACCGTCTGTGGTTGTAGGGCGCGACGAGGCTAAGTCTACGTTGAAGGCGGATCAGGATTTTGCTGCATTTCAAGTGGCAACGCGCCATGGTTTGATCAATGGCCTGGCGCCAGAGTTTCGTGAAACCTTCAACACCATCATGGATGAGGTCAAGTCTGACAAGGACGTTCATCAACGAGTTGCAAAATTACAGACGAGGATCGATGAGTTAAAAGAGGATCCGAAGCACATAAAGCTTGTGCAGTATTTGACCGGTGAGCTGACCCATTTGCGTAACCTAAATGGTTTGAAACCGCGGTTTTTTAACATTGGTGAAACTAAGGTTCGCTGAGAAAAAAGATGTCATTGATCTCCGAAAGAGTGTTTAAGGCAAAAGGAAGTTTGAGGTTTAACTTTGTTGGATATAAAAGGGGGGCAACATGAGCGCGGTCAAAAGTGTTAGCATTGGGGACATGATATCCCGAGCGGGTACATTCACAGAGCCTGGTGTGGTGGTGGATCGTCGTCCTGACGGTACGGTCCTGGTTGATACTGAGCCTAACACGGTCAGTCAGTATCACCGGTATACGAACACCACTGGACTCACCGAGGAAGAGAAGCATCACTTTAACAGCATACTGGATCAAATTTATCAAAAAGAGAACGACATTGAGCGTATCAATGATATTCAAAACGAAATTGATAAGCTTCGATTAAACCCTAGCAATCAAAACGTCGTAAGATACCTGCGCAATCAGCAAGCTTTTCTAATCCGGGAAGCGCGAGGGCTGCCCAGAATGTATCAAACTGATGAGCGTGCGGTGAAGGGCTAGCAAATTAATTTCTTTGGTGCCCCTTACGACGCTCTGAGCGTGCTGTCTAGACCGGGTAGCACGCTTAATCTACGCTGCATCCAGGTCTGTATCAGCAGTTTGAATTTGGCTTTGTCCTAAATTTTCTAGGGCCCGCTGTGCTTTTTTGTATCGAGGCTCCTTGATCAAAGCCAGCTCGAAGAATTCCTTTGCCATATCAGGCTTTCCCCATTTCGCATAACAAAGCCCAATGTTATAGAACAAGCGAGGACTTTTCTCTTGCTGAGGGAGGACGTACTGGGCTTTGCTGTAGTGCTCGAGAGCGTCTTTAAACCGTCCTTGCCTCGCCATGGCAATGCCTTGGTCATTTAGTTTTACAGCAAATTTGTAGGCAAGGGATGATTTGGATAGTAGTTGTTTTGTCTCGTCTAAGGAGCCTTTGGCAAACGTGACCTCAGCCAAGCCATTTAACGCAGGTGCACACCAACCATCTTTATCGAGTGCGTTGCGAAAAAAGGACTCAGCTTTGATATGGTCGTTCATCGCGATTTGTACTTCGCCCATGGCAACCAGACGGCGGACCGACCCACGGTTTTGTAACTGCATTTTTTGGAGAAGAGCATAGGCAGCTGGGTGATCCCCGTGAAGACGTTTGATCTCAATGAGTCGATTCCATCCTCTGAAGTAGTTTGGATTGGCATCTAGGGTCTTTAACAAGATATCCTCGGCTTCTTTGAAGTTGCCCGTCTTGATCGCTAGACCCACCACGGCTTCCACCTCCCGCAACGACTGCGGTAACGCGGGATTTTTTAAGCGCGTGATGGTCTGATTGACCTTCTCAATAAATGCCAGCGGCGGATTTTCAGGCGCGTTGTCTATGGCAGCTGTAAGTTTTTGCCAGACATCATCTTTCTGATACAGGCGATGCTTGCCTTGAATTTGTTGAATATGCGCCATTAAATCCGCTACGGCATGAGTGAGATCTTTCTCGCGAAGTCTAGGCCGGATGACTCGTGCAATTCCTAACTCGGCGAAATGAACCACATCCTCATGAACTGGGTTAGTCGTTATGATCAAGATACGATCTGCTACGTCAAAATCCTTGGAGATATCTAGAATTTCCTCCACAATTGCACCGCCGCCCCGGTGTTTCCCTTCCCAATGAATGATCATGAATGGTGCGGTTCGGAATCGATTCCAACTGTGTCGGATGTGCATGTGCGTTGGGACTTTTGAGTATCTTATATCCAACGAGGCGAGGGCTCTTTGTGTAAAGTCCCATACCCAAGAGGACTCGTCGAAAAATACAAGAGACTCAGAGGTTCTCTGATCGCTGGTTTGGTCATTCGCTGTTTTTAGTTGCATAGATTCGTCCCCAGAAAGAAGTCTGTTGGGTTAGTATCGGTAGCTAGAATTGACTGTTGAACTGCGTGTGTTGCAGAGACTTTGCGAAATTCATAGTTTTATATAATATTTTTAGCTATCTACGTCCCTTTTTAGTTTCAGCATTAAGTCCTGACCGATCGGGCCGAGTTGGCGCGCCGCAAGGGGGTGTGGTTGTGTTGTGAAGAGAGTTTTTTATTGTGTCTCAACAGGTTGATGGTCGGAGTTTTCGCCAATGTTCTGGTTTGGCAAACAGGAAAATTACTAAAATAAATCTTTGCGAGTTCGGGGATTGCTGCTAGGCTTTCAGAAAACAAGCTTTTACTTTTTCGGGAGAAGGACCTCATGAAGATGCAGTTATGGGCAAAAAACTTGACCCGCGTGCTGTCTGGCCTAATTTTGCTGACGAGTACGAGTGTGCTCGCGGTAGAGCAGGATCCAGCCGCAAACCTGGGAACATTGAAGAACTCTGGGTATTTTATCAACTCAAACTCGTCTAGTTATCCAGTCCATGCGGCGTGGGCGGAGATGACGAAGTTGATGGACCAGTCAGCGGTATTTGACCGGTTTGTCAGTCAAATTGAAGAGATCGTATGTGGGACTCAGCAGAATAAGAGTGTACTGGTGATCGGTGAGCCATCAGATACTTGGCGTTACATCTTTGCGAGGGTCGCGCAAAAGGCAAAGTCGGGTAAATGTGTGAATACAGCTCACGTTGAGGTCGATATCTCGAAGATTGAAGCAGGTCACTCTTATGTAGGACAGGTCGACGAATACTGGCGGGATAATTTGTTAGAGCCAGTCGATGGGCGCAATGCAATTTTATATTTTAGTAGTCTCAACCAATTGATGGGTTTGGGTTCACATCGTAACGATGATACTGGGATTGAAGCTGAATACGCGAACAACATAAGCTCAGGACGGATGCGGTCCGTTGCCTTTATGAATAAGTATGAGTATGAGTTCTTTATTCGTAGTAAAGACGGATACGTGCTTAACTCATTTGCGCGCGTCGTCAAGCTCGATGACATGACGGACGTTGAAGTGGCCCAGTTACAAAATGACTTCCTCCGAGTGCTTGCTCCAAATTTTGTGTTGCCAGAGAAGGAGCAGCAGTTCCTCAACCGGACAGTGAAGTTTTATTTGCCGAATGTATTGGAGCCCCAGCGCAGTATTGCCGTTTTGAAGAAACTAATTTTATCCCACGGTGGCGCCCAGCTGCCTCCAGTGCAGTACGACCGTTTACCTCAGGAGGTGACTGGGGTTGAGTCAGAGCATCCATATCTGCCGAATACAAATTGGGAAAAGACCCTTGAGTATCCGGAAGCTGACATGCTTGCTCTTAATTTTGAATCGTTTGTGACTGAGTCAAATTACGATGTGGTGGATATCACTGACATTGCTACAGGTCAAAAGCTTGATTCGTTTAGCGGTAGCAGGTCTGCTTTTGAGACGAAATCTTATCCCACCAACAAGATCAAAATCTCATTTCGTTCTGATAGCGGCACGGAAAAAGATGGTTTTAAAGTTAATAAGGTAATCGTGTTTAAGCGGTCTGTTAATCAGCCTCCGCAGGAGGTCGTCTTTAACCGAGAAGAGCTGCGCCGCGCGGTGATGGAGATTGCTCAGGTGCCAAGCTGGGTGATTGACCGGCGTTTTGATACGGTCAAGGAGCTTCGAGCTCGTCTTGATGGTGATGTTGTTGGTTGTGCTGAAGCCAAGGACCATGCCGTCTTATTGGCAAAAAATGGCTACGTGGGTGGACGCACCGATGATAAGCCCGTTGCGACTCACATGTTTGTGGGCCCCACGGGTACTGGTAAGAGCTACATTGCGAAACGACTTGCGGACTTTCTGGGAATCAAATTGATCACGTTCGATATGACATCTTACCGGACACCCGATAGTTTTGATCGCTTTTTAGATTCTTTGGCCGAATCCCTGGTTCTTTATCCCTACGCAATTTATCTTTTTGAGGAAGTTGATAAGGCAGACACAAAGATCCTTGATCGCCTGTACTTCATGACAGACGAGGGTGTCTTTTACGATAAATATCAACGTCCGTTGTTTGCAAGGGGTGCTTACATCATTATCACGACAAATGCTGCAGAGGAACAAATCCTACAAAATCCCAATGATCCGAACCTGCGAGAGTTGGTAGACGCCGAGTTGCGCAAGATGTTCAGACCAAGCTTTTTAAACCGTATGGATAAGGTTAGTATCTTTAAGCCGTTTACAGACGCGGAATATCGACAGCTTGCGCAGATCATGATCACCAAGAAGATCGGTAACGTCCAAAATCTTTTTGACTGGACGATGACCGTCGATAGTGCGTCGATCGACTATGCTGGTCTCTGGGGCCGTAGTGCTCGCTACGGTGCAAGACCGATGGAGCGATTGATTGATTCTATGGTGACCGCTGGTGTTGCGGAGTGGCAGTTGGCCCACGGACCTTTGTTTGCCGGTGCACAGGTGGAGATTCAAAAGCTCGCGGCCCAACACGATTTTCAGTGTAGGAGTGATCAAAAGGACGTGACCTACACGGTCACTCCAGAAGTCAACGGGGGCTCATTCACAAAAATGACCAGCTCAAGAATGGCTGAGTCTTCTGCGTACAGAGCCTTGTACACAAAGATTTTGCACCATCTGCAGTCACAGCCAGTATTTACTGATCGAGATTAACAGCGGGCGCGGCAACCTGAGTCAGTCTCAGGTTGCCTGAGCTTTAGTCGCAGTCTTCCTGTGATCGCATCTCCAAAACCCTCTGCATGCTGCGCCAACGCTAGTGATCACCGGTTTCGTCTAGGGGAGTGGTTAAATATCATCCTTCCGATTTGTTCGAGTCGTTGCGTCACATGCAATTGTTTCTGCGCGACTTTTTTAGGCAGTTTTTTTGTGCCCCGACGTTGACGTTCGTATCTTTCTGAATCTACAATATTAGGATTCATCCAGTCAGTTGAAGGTAACCAGATGGCACCCCATCACGCACGGGTCCATAACCCAAGGAAGTTTTCATCCGTAATGCCTCACGTCTATCGCACGGCGAGGTTGGCTGTGAGAACGCCTGTTGTTTTGAGTCATCCTTTCCTGTTTGCGTTTCGTAATTACACGCGTATGTGGTGGCAAAACCGCGGTGACATCTTAAGTCTTCTCGTCGTCAATATTGGCGTGACGATTGTCATGGAGGCTGTGGTTCGCACGCTCTTTACCAAGCTGGACTTGAGTGGCGCTGGGTTTGAGTTTCTCATTCATGACGGCGGCTCCGTACGTATCAACCATCAATCTTTAACCAACATGTGGATTACGGCTCTGACGTCAATTTTTGGCGGGCCAGTCTATTTTTTAGAGAAACGAAAGCATCGCTATTTATTTTTCGCCGTTTTTGGATTGCTGGTATCAGGTGTGGGGCAGTTTATGGCTGCTGCATCGTCGGGTTACGCGATGTTTGCCAGTCGCTCTCTCGTCAATGTTAGGCTTTTGTTTGATATTGTCTATAATTGCACATTTAAGTTTTTCATGTTTGAAATTGCAAGAAAACCAATCCTCCGCCGTCGTGTGCGCGTGTCATTAAGGGTTGGTCAGATCCGCTTGAGCCAAGATTTTGCAACGACGTTCGTTCGTGTGGGATTATTGAATGTGCTTGGATTGAAGGGATAAGCGCAAAAGCGATCACCCACCCTTGGCTGACGTCATTAGTGCTCTGTTGACAAAACCTTACATGTAGACTCCTGCTGGGGTTTCAGACGGTTTTTCCGAAACACTGTCGATGGGTCTGAATCCACCTGCGGCTTCTCCCGGAGGGGTGAAGATCCTACTGCCTATCAAGTGTATAGTTAGATGCTGAAATTATTGATTTTTTTAATGTTGATGGCGCCTTTTCCTGTGCCGTCTATTCGTTACCGTTGACCAGTGGTCGAAATCTTATCACTTTAGGCTTTTATCGATAGGTCGATCGGTCTTAAGTTGTACGTCAGTTGACTCTGGTTTAGATTACACGTGCAATGGTCGAAAGCCTGAGTTGAGTCTTGAGGTTGGAGCTCACGGGTGCGAGTCCTTTTTAATGTTGGAAGGTTACTATGAAGAGATTTTTTGTCGGTTTGTTGGTAGCTGGAAGTCCAGTGTTTGCTTCGGGTCAAAATTTCCGCACAAACTGCTGTGACGTTACAAATGCACCCAAGTGGCTTACGAATTTTAAAGTCAGCGACATCGCTGCGCAGATGGAACGGGATATGGGATGGAGTATCCGACGAGTTAAAGTTGTGTTTCATGATTCCTCGCAAAGCCTGCAGAGTGCGGCAAATTTGAACTTTGCTGCGGAGGCTTTCTTCTCCCCAGCGCGCCAAACCGTCGAGTTTGGTCCCCAGAAGGACATGGGTTCATTTATTGCGACGTTTAGGCATGAGCTGGCGCACGTTATTTCCAATCAGAAGTTTAAGGGTGCAATTCCGTCGTGGCTTGAAGAGGGATTTGCAAATTACCTCGGATCAAAGCGAAAAGTTGACTACCAGTGGCTTGCAGGCCAACGATTGCCGAACGCAAATGAAATGTCGCATCCAAGTTCCGATGCGACCGGGTCTAAAATGCACTATCAGTTATCGACGGCAACGGTCGAGATGATTGCCAGTCGATGTAATATCAAAGATTTGCTGATGCTTACAACGGGGTCAAAACTGACCAACTATCTTGAGACATTTTGTAAAATTAAAGACATCAATACCGCGGTACGCGACTGGGTTAAAAGTAAGGGCTAGAGTGATTGTGAGTTAAAGGTTTGACCTGGCAGGATCATCTGCATTTATGGGGACTAAGTTTATGTCCGAAACTCAAAGATCTCGACTGAATTTTTACAAGTTCTCTTGGTTTGTGGTCGCTTATACGATTTTGGTGATTCTTTGGGGTGCATTCGTTCGGGCCACTGGCAGTGGTGCAGGTTGTGGCGAACATTGGCCTCTTTGTAACGGAGAGATCATTCCTCGTGCTCCTGATATGGAGCGGATGATTGAGTTTAGTCACCGGCTTACGAGTGGTCTGTCCTTAGTGTTTGTCGCGGTGCTGTTTTGGTGGTCTCGTCGGCTTTTCTCCTCCCCCCATCCTATCCGTGGTGCCGCTGGATGGTCGCTAATTTTTATTTTGGGCGAAGCTGCAGTGGGCGCCATGCTCGTTGTGTTGCAGTTGGTTGCTGGTAACGATTCTGTCTTGCGGGCGATCGTAATCGCGCTGCACTTGGTGAACACATTTTTGCTGCTTTTTTGGCAAACGCGGGTTGCGTTTTTGGCGAATCCTAGAGGCTTACCAGAGTACGAGGGGCGTAATGCTCATGTAAGGCGCGCCAAGATTAATGTTATGATTTGCATGTCTGCTCTGGTGATTACTGGTGCTTCAGGTGCGATTGTGGCTCTTGGAGATACGCTGTTTCCAGCTAAGTCTCTGGCCGAGGGCGTGGCTCAGGACTTTTCGCCGACGGCTCACTTTTTGATACGGCTTCGGATTTGGCATCCCATCATCGCGCTTTTTGCTACAGGCTACATTGTGTTGCAAAGTGTGATGCTGCCTCGTGTATTTGGTTGGGTGGTTAATCGGAAGCTTGGTCTATTGGTGGGGGGGCTAACCATCATTCAGCTTATTGGTGGCGTTGTAAACTGGTTGCTTCTTGCTCCAGTTTGGATGCAGCTTGTTCATCTTTTGGTTGCGGATCTTACGTGGATTGCATTGTGTCTTTGGTATTTTAACACAGGTTTGATGAGTCGTGAGTTA
>JBIKKO010000330.1:0-2770 GCA_044360315.1 Oligoflexales bacterium | reverse complement strand
TTTGTTTTCTTTTGTTGTTTATAGTATAGCAGCAGTGCCCCATAAAGTCAAGGTTTTATTCATAAACATATTTTATCAGACCCATAAGCACCGCTAATCGTTAAAACCTCGCCACTAGCCTCTAGAGCTGCTACACTATGGGAGCAGTCAAGGGAACAACCCATGATCAAACTCACCGGAACCGCTCTCCTGGCCCACCGTGAGGCCCGCCGTGCTGCTGGTGTCAGCAATGCTATCATTGTTCGCTCTGCTGGTTATATTGGAACCCGCAAGGATGGCAGCGAGCGGCTACAATTTACCGAGTATTATGAGAATGTTCTCATTGCCAAAGGTGAAATGTTCCGCATTAAAATAGACGTGGCCGAGATTACCCCAGCCGGACTACAGCCCGTGTGGGGATATTCGTTCACTACGACTACTAAAAACCACCAGAGTATTGCCCGTAAAGTGCGGGAACTGACTCAACTTACCAATGTTAAATGTAATCGAACTGTCAAAGATGGGGTGGTTCGTTTACAGCCCAAGGGAACGAATGAAATGATTGCTTATACTTTGCCTGCATGAGTTAATAACAATCAGTGGCCCTAGAGTTCTTTATACTCTGGGGTCTTTATTTGTTCTTTATACTTTATTATTTTATGGCAGATTAAGTGTCTTGTTTTATATCATTGCGGCGCCCCCGCTCTTTTTATTTTGTTGAAACAATACTAAGACGGATCAGGCCAGGCCACTGTATCGGCTGATACCAAACGGCCATCAGCGTATCTTATCAGTCGAATCCTGGAAACGGTAGCGGTTGATACAGAACGGCGAGCCGAAACGTGGGATTATTAAAGGGTCAAACAAACGGAGCCGATCCGATGACAACCGCCACTCTCAACCGTTACACTCTCAACTGGGAAGCCTACTCTACGTGGCCGCCTGCTGATGATGACATCGGTGGAATCTACACCGATTGTGTACATTTTAGCACTGTCGATGATTATAATTTTGCGGTATCATTCCACATCGGTGAGGGTAGGCAACAGGGCTTGCTTTTCTGTGAGGTTGTTATGGTTTATCCTAACCGGATTGATACCAATAAGTTGCATTATTGTATGGGGCAGTTTTATAAAAACAGTGGCGCAAAATTGTTTGCCCAATTTGCTCTGAACCACTTTATCGAGACGGAAACGTGGAGCGTATGCCCATCATTTCAGCCGGTTGATTATATCGACGGCGAACCTTATACTCTCGGCGGTGATGAGATCGTGAGCGAAATTATCTGAGTTAGGTACATCAGGGGAGGGCACAGTCTCTCCCCTGATTCTCTCAAACCTCCTATCTCCCAGTGTTAACAATGGCCACAGAATACGCCACTCCAGCAGACTTCCAACGGTGGGAAGATCATGCTAAAGTGTTAGATTGTTACAGTCTGGTTCATGTTATCAAAGACTGTCAATCTGCGGCCCGCAATATGAAGGGATGGAATGATGTAAGGGAAGGTTACTACATCGACCAGGCCTGTACTTATGGGATGGAGCTAACACGTAGGAACCGACAATTGCCTGCTGGTTTGCGTCATCGAGTCTGACACAGTTAGTATCACGAACTCACCCCTAATCTTCGTGGGTTCGTGATATTATTACAGTTTATTACGAGCAGTTGACAGTATGGGCGGGGTGTGGTATGATCGCGGCCTGGGCCTAACCATAAAAAATCAAACCCTTTTAAAATAAAACCCCAAATCCACCCCCATTATCCCATAATTACATAAAACCCCCATTTTCCACCAAAAACCCGAACCAATTTACGTCTTATAAAAAAATCCCGGCCGGGTAAAATTACATAAAAAGGTCAAATCAAAATTCACTTTTTGTTTCCCATAAACCAAAAAATTTCCGCCGGGTAAAAATCGTCATAAATAGTCGGCTCATAAAAATGACGCGAATTTAACTTAATTATTAGGAGAATATTAAAATGCCACGAGGTTTCACAGTTAAATCAAAAAATACATCAGATAATCTTGATTTTCAGGATCTAGAAAATCATATCAAAAGACTTTCTGAAGAAATTCAAAAAAATTCGTCTAAACAAGAGTCGCTCTTACCAGAACTACAACAATACCAGCAACAACTTAATGAATATTATAATAAAGTAAAAGCCAAGATGAGGGGTAAGAAAATCGTTTTCTGTCTTCCTGGAAGATCTTGTTCTTATGCATTTCTAAAAAGTTTTGTTCAACTATGTTTTGATCTAGTGAACAATGGAATGGGAATTCAAATTTCTCAGGATTATTCTTCTATGGTGAACTTTGCAAGATGTAAGGTTCTTGGCGCGAATGTCACAAGTGGTCCATGGCAAGAACCCTGGCAAGGAAAACTAGAATATGATTGGCAATTATGGATCGATAATGACATTGTTTTTAATTCTGAAAAATTCTGGCAATTGTGTGATCTTGCAGTAAAGGACGTTCCTTCTGAAAAAGAATTTGATAAGGAAGAATATCCTCTATGGGAAGTTTCTGATGAGGAACTTGAATCTATGCACAAGTCAGATTTTAATGTACGAAAGGAGCGGGTTCGGCGTCTTATGGTGAATGTCAATCCAATTGTCAGTGGTTATTATATGACCGAGAACGGTTTTACTACTTCTGTTGCTCATTGGCTAGAGGCCGATGATTTTATGAAGAATGGGGGTATTATGAATCATGAGACCGCCGAAAGTATTTCTAAGAGAAAGAAGCCTTTTTCTGTTGATTATGTCGGTGGTGGTTGGATGATGGTATCCA
>JBIKKO010000141.1:0-8927 GCA_044360315.1 Oligoflexales bacterium | reverse complement strand
TGGAACGGGCAACAGGATAACCAAAAATTGTTTCTTGTTACGCGTACTAATTGTGTGGAAACGATGTCAATCAAAGAGCATTTAGGGTTCGTAGAGTTTTTGAATCGCCTAACTAGGTCAATGGCTTTTATTTAGCTGTATTGCTGCATGGTCGCGAGTATTTTCCCAAATCGACTAGTCAACCGTCCGTCAACACCACGTCAATGTTGACTCGGTCGATGGCGATAACCCGTCGAAATTTGCCAATAGTATCGGGATGCTGCGGGGCGATGTTGAGGTCAAAGAACGCTACTGCCTAACCACTCGCGGCAATCCAACGCATGGCCGGTTCGATCGAATTGCCAGGCAAGCGACCATTCTGATGTAAGCCATTGACATACTGCGCCATTGGCTTATAATTTTGGCCATGAAGTTTGAATGGGACAGTCAAAAAGCAAAGATTAACGCCGAAAAGCACGGGATCACCTTTGAAGAGGCCTCCAAGCTGTTTCGGGGGCGTACCGACTTTGTTGAAATTTTTGATGAAACTCATTCAGTCGATGAAGATAGGTTCATAGCTATCGGTCCAATCGTCAAAGGGATTGTAGTGGTTGTTTACATAGAAAAATCGTTAAATTTGATTCGAATCATCTCTGCACGCAAAGCTACGAGAAAAGAAACACATCTCTTTCTCAATTTTAAAAAAGGTGTAAGTAAATGAAAGAACTGACTGAAGATGATTTTAAAAGAGCAATATCTGGAAAACTCCGAAAGAAGTTGGCTGCTGGCAAGATAGACTCAGGAGCCGATGTGACTGCTCTGCGAAAATTTGTAGGATTATCGCAAGTTGAGTTTGCCAAGGCTTTAGGCATTAGTGTCAGTACTTTGCGCAATTGGGAACAAGGTCGTCGAAAGCCTGAGGGTCCAGCATTAGCGTTGTTGCGAATTGCTGCACGGCATCCCAGAATAATCAGCGAGAAGCATACGTTAGTCGCTTAGCCGGTTAAGTGGCCTCCCAGGCGCAGTATCGTATTGGACTGAATTTGGACTTTGGCGCTCCCTAAACTCCGGTCTCTATAAGTGGCATTCATCCGTTGTTGATTCCGAAGTTACCATTCTAGTATCGAACCGTCCTGAGACCCCCGTCTACTCTGATGAGTTTCAAGTCATTGATCAAGGTGACAAGTTCAAAGTCACTCACAATCTTTCACCACAGCATCTCGAAAACCTGAAAGGTTGTTCCTTAAATCGACAAGTCTCACTATGCCGTGCTTTTCTCGTCGGTACGGACGCAGTCGAAAAGCGGACATGAAGATGCCGCAGAAAGAATGAAACACGGTTTGTCATTTGGCGAGAAACGCAACACCAATTGAGCATTGTGGTGCAGATCTGCCACCATGGCTTATGGACTAACCTGATGGTTACTTAGCAATTGCTAAAAGCGTACCAATCCGTCCCCAGCGAATGCCCGTTTCGGCGGTGGAAAACCAAACCTGTTCAGCTCTCCCAACCACGTCACTGAGAGGAACCCCTCCAAATTTACGAGAGTCGATAGTGCTATCGCGATTATCGCCAAGAACAAAAATTTGGCCATTTGGTACAGAAATAGATTCAGATATTTGTTGTGGGTTTTTGTTCCAAAGGACAACGTACTCGTTATCGCTTGTGCGTTCCTTAGTAGCAATGTGGTCACGGAGAAGCCGGTTCAACTCACCATTGCCAAGGTCTTTAACAACTCCTTGAGTCAGTAACTGACCATTTACATTGATTGACGTACCTGAGAGATCAATCTTGTCTCCTGGAAGGCCTATTACCCGCTTCACGAAGGTTTGAGTACGGTCATTCGGGTTCACAAACACAACAATATCGCCGCGCTGAATTTTTCCCTTCGATCCAGGACGATTAATCGTCTTGTCCGCGAAGAATTGGTCCCCTTGTAAAATGCCAGGCGTCATGCTGGTTGTAGGAACTTTGTAAGCCGACACCAAATTATTCTGGGTATATTCGGCGAGCTGACCAAATACAAAAAAATAAGCAGAAAACGTTAGTGCCAGATAGCTAAAGGGATTATTGAAGGGCGTAGGCGCAAATTTTTCACCAACACGCTCAGCAACCTTATAAGCATCAATTGCAGCAAAACAATAGAAGGCCAACGCAGTGGCCACGCCAAAAAATACAAAAAAAGAAATTAGTGAGCGCGGACCATGTGTCGAAATCCATCCAAAGGTTGGAACTATGAAGGCGGTCAGCAGCAGAATCGACAGCCCCTTCACTCCCTCACCATTGTAGATTTGTCCCAAGCCAGGGAGGACGAACGATGCTGCAACTGCTCTACGTGGCCTGCGCGTCTTTGTCATTTGATTGATAGTCATTTGAAATACCTCCACCGAAAATTGTTTGGCAGTAATACAGCCAATCAGGCGAACCGGTTCCCTAAGTCGAAATAGGAATGATAACGCCAAAAACAAAATGCATTAGATTCCCAACCGCAAAAACGCCCCCAACGGAGGCAAAGCCAATTTCAAGTGATTTCACATTAAATAGTGCTTCTAACCATCGCCCAACACGATCAATCGGACCGATGACCTCTTCAGACGCGGCGATGCGAGCCATGACGCGATCTGCAAAGTCAGATGTCGGCACAACGCTTATGTGATCCGAAAAGCTGGCATCGAATATCGACAACTCAGCCAATAGCGACGTGCAACGTTGGCAGTCAGTGAGGTGATTTTTACAAACACTGGAAAGCTGTCGCCCCCAAGCAATAGCCTCCTGAGTATTGGTGCAGATATCATTCATTTATAAGACTCCTTTTCAACAATCAGCATCCGCATCATTTCTTTGCCCCGAAAAATCCGTGACTTAACTGTTCCAACCGAACAGGATTCTATTTTAGCAATTTCCTCCAGCGACATTTCCTGCAGGTAGGACAGAGCTAAGGCAGATCGAAATTTTAGGGGAATTTTTTGTAGCGCATTACGAATTCTCAAACCAGTTTCCTTCACGGCATATTCAGAATGCTGGTTCGTCGTGGACAACTCATCAAGTGCGGGAATCGTCGAAGATAGTCTGTTTCTAACTTTTAGTTTGGCTTTTTCATTCAACGCAGAATTTTTTGCTATTGTGAAAAGCCATGACGAGAAACTCGATTTTTTCGGATCATAAACATTGAGACTTTTATACGCTTTTAGAAAAGTGTCTTGCGCCAAATCATCGACAGCTGTTTCACTCAGCCCAAATGCGGCTAAAAATCTGAACAAGGGCCTTTGATATCGAAGAACCAGGAACTTGAAGGCATCTTGATTGCCGGAAAGTACCTGTTGAACGAAGTAAAAATCATCCATTGCCAATGCGCTTCTCCAAATTGAACCACCAACAGTAATACCTGCTGCATCAAAAAAGGTTCCGGAAAATTTGAGACCGTAGCTTAGCTCAATTAAGGGCGTTTCGCTGAATTCAAAAAAATTTCGCATGCCTCAGCTTTTAGCGCCATCATTCCGATATAAGCTTAAAACATGTGCAACTACACGCCGCTGATGTCCCAAAGCGCATAAAGCCTGGTAGCACCGCCTGGTAGCAATTGGCAGCATCGCCCAGAAATTTCGCGAAATGGTTGGAAAGGTTTCGATTTCGGACTCGAAGTCGGTCCTAGTTATTTTAGTTGGTTAGAACTGATTGATTGGATTGATGGTCGCGCGCGTCGATGCGCTCGCCCTGAAAAACTGCTTGATACTAAGTCTGGAAAAATGGTGGGCCCACCTGGACTTGAACCAGGGACCAGCGGTTTATGAGACCGCTGCTCTAACCACTGAGCTATGAGCCCCCACTAAAACTGCGCCATTTCATTTGAGTAAAACAGCGTAATTTCCTCCATCAAATACCATCACCCCTCAATAAATGCACGCAGCTTTTTGCTTCGGCTAGGATGACGCAACTTCCTAAGTGCTTTGGCCTCAATTTGACGAATTCGCTCGCGAGTCACATCAAAATTTTGCCCTACTTCTTCTAAAGTATGATCGCTGCGTTCTGCAATACCAAAACGCATCCTTAAAACTTTTTCTTCACGTGGCGTCAATGTAGCCAGCGCTTTGCGCGTTTGCTCCGAAAGGCTACCAGTCATGACACTTTCGCTTGGGCTCGCTTGAGACTTATCCTCAAGGAAGTCACCAATGTGATTGTCCTCCTCTTCGCCAATTGGCGTCTCAAGGGATATCGGCTCGACTGCAATCTTCAGCACCTTCCGGACCTTGTCGACCGACATATCCATACGGGCTGCAATTTCCTCAGGGGTTGGTTCTCGCCCCAGCTCCTGGTTCAAGAAACGACCCGTGCGGATCATCTTGTTAATAGTCTCGATCATATGCACTGGGATACGAATGGTCCGGGCCTGGTCCGCAATCGCTCGCGTGATCGCTTGACGAATCCACCATGTTGCATAGGTCGAAAATTTATAACCACGGCGATACTCAAACTTTTCTACGGCCTTCATTAGACCAATATTACCTTCTTGAATCAAATCCAAAAACTGCAAACCTCGATTTGTGTATTTCTTAGCTATCGATACGACCAATCGCAGGTTTGCTTCAACAAGTTCTCGTTTCGCATTTTCTGCAGCCTGGTGCATCTGCGCTAAGTCTTTGTGAGCTGACGCCAAATCCTCAAGCGTCATCGCCGTTTGCTGCTGTACGCGTTGAATCGTGTCTTGAGCCGCTTGAAAATTACGGACGATTCGTAGCCATTCACGGTCACCAGCTGAGCCGAAGGGCTTTGAATTGCCAGCAGCAATGTATAAACCAAGGTCATCTACCGTTGTTTGCAGACGACGGGCATAGTACTCCATATCTTGACGAGCTTCACGAGCAGCATTTGCAAACTGGGCCATCTGATTGATCACACCTGCAAGAATCTTGCGGTTGATATTCAGTTCCTTTAACCCATTAAAAATACGCTCCCTTACGGCATCAAGTTTCGTAACCATTTTGGGGTTGTTAGCCGTCTTTTTTGCAACTGCGTCATACTCATCATAGATTTTGAGAAACTCAACGGTCTGAAGTCTAACCTTTTCAAAGTGTTCCTGCTCATTATTACTTGCCTCATCATCATCAAACCCTTTGATGAACGCTTTCATTCGCACTTCGTTATTTACGAAAGCTTTAGCTGTATTAATGATGGCGTCCATGCCGATTTGAAAGCTTAAAACCCGCTCTAAAATCCGATTTTCTTCATTCTCTATTTTCTTGGCAATCACCACCTCGCCTTCACGCGACAACAGAGCAACTGCACCCATTTTCCGGAGATAAATTCTAACTGGATCATTGGACTTCCCAATTGCGGCATCTGACGCATCGAACTCTACGGGCGCCTCAGCACCCTCCTCTGCGTCCGCGTCAACAGCCTCGATATCGGCACCAATTTCTCCCTCTTCTTCAATACCGCCAATCATCTCATCATCTGCCGTTGCGCCCTTGCGAGCCCCAGCAACTCCACGACGATCCGCAATCTCAATACCCCTGTCTTGAAGTGAAATCATCACGTCATCCAAAAGGTCTTGATTAATTGTTCCCTTGGGGAATGCCGATTCAATATCTTTAAACGCAACGGTTCCGGCCTTTTTAAATTGTTTTACTAGGCCCTCTATGATCTTGTGTAACTCTAAACCGCCAGATTTCGCACCTGATACACCTGGAATATCCGCGAGAAGATTTTTTGGTGGACGTCCTCGACGACCACCTGATTTCAAATCACCTGCCAACGCCGATTGGTCATCTCCTTCACTCTCTTTCACAGCTCGGCCGCGAACTTGAGAGGATATCTCCGTCTCCTTCACGTCAACAACCTTTGACTCTACTTTCGCAGAAACAGTTTGCTTTCCAGCTGGTTTTGCAGCCGCCTTTGACGGTACCTTCACCGGCGCCTTGGATGGCACTTGTTTTGGTGCCGGCTTAGTCGCAACGACCTTGCTCGGTGTTGGCTTTTTCGGAGCAACTTTCGTGGGGGTCGGGGGCTTCTTGGCTTGTTTGGCCGGAGATTTCGCCACGGTCTTTTTCACCGGTGGCTTCTTAGATGCCGCCATAACGGTGGGTGCAATTGCGCTCGGCTTTTTGTTTTTTAACGAAGCGGTTTTACCAGCAACATTCAAAACAGATTTCTTTGGCTGCTTTTGGCTCGCTTTCGAAATATTGCTTTTAGATTTCGCGTTCGATTTCGCCTTGGACTTGGCCATGTATCGCCTCAAAAAAGTAAAGAATTTAAAACCAAAATGACGAGCGCACATACACATCATCACTATGAACAGCCAGCTGCGATGAGCCACCTGCGGATGTTATAGAGATAAGCAGTAGATCGTAGCCGGATTCCGGGGTCTTTGCAACAAAAACCCAAGCGGCTCAAGGGTTTGCAAGATTTGTGCCTAAACTCGAACCAAACTCTCTAAACTAGATCAAACCTCACCGATCAGCTCGCTGTGGTGCTTGCTACAGGGCTGATAGGGTTTTCGTCAAAGCCATAACTTCCGCCAAAAATCCGGGCACTTGCTCTGGCGCTTGGACAGATGCCAGCTGAACTTGACGCTTCAACAGCGAAATCGACTGCTGAATATTAAGCCTCTTTTGCGCAATGATCAGAGTCTCAAGTGACTTCTTTCGATCCCCACTCGCAAAGGATTCCGCGGAAAGGTCGACAATGGCCGCAAGAACCCGCACCTCTTCCGGGGAGTAGCATGATAGAAAATCCCGGCGACTTGTAGGAGCGAGACCCTCGCCATGACACTGGATCATATGCTTTGCAAACTGCTCCCATAAAGGTTCAAGCATAAGCTCCTTGGCAACAAAAGCACTGACTAACCCAACATCCAACTCACCATCTTTGGCAAAATAAAGGTGCCCTAGAAAGCCCGTTTCGATTGGGGTTAAAGCCCTTGTTGGTAGTAAAGCTTCTTGGCGCCCCTCGTCGTCAACACCTCGGTGTTCCGCTTGTTGCCGCATCGGGCCGCGAAAACTCACCTGAGGTTTAAGATGAAACGACCGCAACTGACGGTTGATTGCATCTGCAGGAACACCTGAAAGTCCAACAATTCGATTAACGAGGTATCCCAACTTGATTGGATCCGTCACCCTTGCTAGCCATGGTACAAACTCTGTACTCACGACATTTGGAATCGCTGCCTGCGAAATGCCAACCAACTTAGCACTAATAGAAGAGTCGATGAGATCAACGGAGTTTTGGACCACACGCCGCAAACCCTCTTCCCCTTCCTTACGGATGAAGGTATCGGGATCTTCACCCCCTGGCAACTTCCCAGCTTTTACAGTAATTTCAGGAACTTCAAGCACAACCTCAACCGCCTCAAGCGTCGCCTTCTGCCCAGGCGCATCACCATCAAACAGGATGATAACATCGGTCACCTTCGTCTGCTGATAAAGTAACTTCAATTGACGAACTGTCAACGCCGTGCCCATCGATGCGACCACATGATGAAAACCAGACTGCCACAAACAAAGAGCATCCATATAGCCTTCGACGATGATTGCCTGACGACGATCTTTGATGGCGTCTCGTGCATGATCTAATCCAAATAGGACCCCTGACTTGTCAAAAAGAGGCGTCGCCCCACTGTTTTTGTACTTAGCCGGATCATTAATTGTTGTTCGTCCCCCGAATGCGATGACTCGGCCCTGAACATCTCGAATTGGAATCATAATTCGGTCACGAAAAAAATCATACGGGCGTCCGGTCTTTGTGCTCAAAGCGGCCAAGCTTGCGCGGATCATGTCATCCTCGCGAAACCCGAGGGCTCGCAAATGCTTCACTAACCCAAACCCCTCCTCGGCTGTCAGGCCAAAGCCGAAAGCCCCAATTGCATCGTCGGAAAAGCCACGACCTCGCAGGTAATCACGCGCATCAGCACCGCGATCAGCCTTGATCTCGGATCTAAAAAAATCTTGAGCGGCTGCCATAAGTTGGGCCAAGACCGCTTGCTCTCCCCGGCGACGTTTCCAGGTGTCAGACTCTTCAAGCTCGGGCGCTTCAATACCGTATTTGCTAGCCAAAAACTTCAAGGACTCAACAAAAGACATCTCCCGAGTCTTGCGCACGAAGGTGATTGCATCTCCCGTTTCTCGGCAGCCAAAACAATAGTAATGCTGATCAGGATAAATATGAAAGCTTGGCGTTTTCTCAGCATGAAACGGGCAACACGCCGTTACACTTGACCCACGACGCACAAGCGCAACTGTTTCCCCAATCAACTGTTCAAGGGGAACCCTAGCTTTAATGCGCTGCTTGACATCATCCAAAGACACGGCCATGAATCAACACACCTTTCACGCAAACGCTTTAATCAAACCGCTGGGGGGGGGCGCACCTAAATCCTATCAGCTAGCTCCTGCGACCATCGACATAAAACCACATAAAAAGGCCTGTTGTCACTGACTGACAACAGGCCACCACTGTTTAGAACCTTGCACGGCCTCTAGTTCGGAAGCCATTTCAGACGGTTAGAATTTTCGGTTCTTCTTGGCAGCTCGTTTACGAGCTGCGACCGACTTCTTCTTCAGACGAACGGAAGGTTTTTCGTAGTGTTCACGTTTGCGAACATCACTCAACACGCCACCTTTCTCACACTGCTTCTTGAAGCGACGAAGCGCTCCTTCAAAAGCTTCACCCTCTCTAAGACGAATACCTGGCATTAAAAATCACCTACCCTTCAACGTACTGACTGGGCCAAACGACCCGCTAACCGGTCTCCGTGATCGCATAAATTACGAATATTAGCCAGCAATAAATACTCAGGGACGTTGACACTTGTCGGAAGTGTCCGAATGACAGCAACAAACTGATGCTGACGCGGAGTCCTACAGATGTTCCTTGGATCACGCTCCAGGTCAACCTCCTGAAAGGGGGCTGCCGAGATAAAAATAGTCGTTTGGTCTTTACTATAAGCCTTAAAA
>JBIKKO010000311.1:0-2791 GCA_044360315.1 Oligoflexales bacterium | reverse complement strand
CTTTGTTCATCCAACGCTCTGCAATCCACGTCCTTGTTGAGTCAATCGCCGCATCAGCAATAAGGCTTTCGGCCATACAAATGGCTGACTTCATCTCAGTAACCCGCTCAGCGTGAAGCAAAGCAGGCCGCAGATTTTCAAACTTCACGACATCTTTAGTGATCACTTGAATCATCTTACGAATATTCATCGGATTAATATCACCCATCGAGGCCTTCATGTTCGTCTTCACAAGTTGGAACATAATATTGACCATGGACCCATTAAATTCCTTTTTCATGGACGCCAATTTGCGACGCAACGGGTCTCTCTGCGAGATCTGCGCCAACTGTGAGCCCAGGGCACTCTCGATAAAGTTGGTGGGACGACGAATAATGTCCTTCATCGTGTCCTTAAGACACATAAGCGCTTGAATCTGACTTGTTCCCTCGTAGACAGGAATAATCAAACTTTCGCGCAACCACCACTCAGGCTGATATTCTGTTGTGAAACCGTATCCACCATGCATCTGAAGGCACTGCCGTGCATTGTAAACGGCCTGTTCCGCGGCGTAGTACTTAACAAGTGGCGTCCACCGCCGTAGGCGACGTTCGTATTTCTTTTTGAGTTCTTTGTAGCGTTCTTTCAATTCCGGCGTTAAAGACGCCTCGTCATGCAACTTCCGGCTTGACATCTGATAAACTGCTAACGCATTGGCGGCCCGGTAACAAAGAGAACGCGACGCTAATGTTGACACTTCAAGGTCCAAAAGTTTTTCAACCAGTAATTCATGCTGAGCAATCGGACGTCCCCAAGCGTGACGCTGGGAGGTATATTCTTTAGCCAAGCGCAGCACCGCCTCCATAACACCCAAGCCTTGAATTGCCACTCCAACCCTGGCTTCATTCATCAAATGAAGCATATACTGAAAGCCCATTCCTTCTTGTCCAACCAGCTCCGCTTTGGATCCATCGTACTTTAGCTCGCAAGTTGGGGAACCGTGAAGCCCCACCTTCTCTTCGATTTTGGTGACTTCATAGTTGTGGGAGCCGTCTGTGTTATGACGCAAACAAATATACAAGTTCAAACTTTGCAGGCCCTTTGCGCCCTTTTGACCTTTTGCCAACACCAAAGACACTTGGCCACAACCGTTGGTTATAAACCGCTTGGAGCCATAAAGTCGCCACGACCCGTCGGCCTGCTTCTCACCGTAGGTCCTGATGGCAGCCAGATCAGAGCCTGCATCAGGCTCTGTCAACGCCATGTTTCCACTCCACTCCCCGGAAGCAATCCGAGGAATAACGCGCTGCTTTTGCTCTTCAGATCCGAATTCGTCAATGACACGAGCAACAGGTGCATACCAGGTTATGTTCATATAAGTGGACGGACACGCCCGATACAACATTTCCACTAAAGGTAACTCGGCCACAATCGGACCCGGGAGTCCACCAAACCGACTTGAAATACCAAGTCCTGCAATGCCCATGTCCTTTAGGAGAGCTATGTTGTCAGAGATCACCTTCGGGAATACCACCTCACCATTTTTAAGAGTTAAATCCTCCCCAGCCACTGCTTTCTGATTGGCTGCGATCGTGGAACCACTCACTTCACCAAGCTGAGATAACAGCTCAGTGAACGTTTTCTTGTAGTCCTCTTTATCTTTGACCCCGAGAGCCTCGCGATCCTCGGGTAGACTTAGCTCAAAAAGGACATCCCATTCAATTTTATGGTTAAAATGAAACTCGATATCTTGATTGTCTGTGAAAAAATTACTTTTCTTTTGCATACTCACCACTCCAGCGCCCCGCGATGAGGGCTAAACCTGTTGCTCATTTTAAACTCGAAATTGGCCTTTAAATTATATAGACTCTGCTGAACGATCCAAGGGGAAATGGTTGTGCGCGTGACTGCATTGGTGTTACTGCCTATTTTTTTCGCCAGCTCAGGCGCACTCGGGGAAAACACCCTTGCCTTGAACCACCGCGAGCTATGCCGGCGCACGGTCAGTGGAGTCTATGCAGACCTCGTCGGTGACCTTTACCAAGCGGAAGATCACATTGAGATTGCTAGTAAGTCCCTTAAACAGTCAAAGGCACTATTAGAAAATCACGAGGCAAAATTAAAGATTTTAAACAAACAAATCATGACAAACGACTATGACGCACGGCTGCTCGATGAGCGAGACGCCATTTCGGCGCAGATTAAGCTCTATCACGAGCAACATCTAACCAGCGAGAGTCAGCTTGAATCGGCCAAAAAGAAACTCGAGGCAACCAGAAAGAGACACGCGTCCATCACCCAAAAGGTCAATGTCATCTTTACGTCTTCATTCACCCCGGACCCCGAAGGACGCCCAAGAAAGCTATTCCAGTCCCTACAATGGCGAAGCCCCTGCCCCAAATATAGAAGCTTATGCCCATTGCCTGCCAAAGAGGCAAAAGTTCTAACATCTTTACTCGATGAGATTGACGACCACGAAATGGCTTGTTTCAGATACTCAAAAATGCGATAACTGCCGCAGATTCCATGAACAGTCACCAGTAAAATAGATAATGCGTTTAAGGAGGTTTAATCATGCAAAGTTCTGTTTTAAAAAGTCTTCTCTTGTCCCTAGCCCTTGGAGCGCCAACCCTTGGTCTATCTGCTACAGCCCCCTGGCAATCAAAAATTTCTCCATGGCTTGCCGATCAATACGTCGCGAAGAAAACGTTCCTTCCCGCACAACAGACCATTCTTATTTATCTCAAAGACGAGTCAAATCTAACTTACATCAACAAAACAGCACCGCGGGCTGAGCGAATCAAGGCGGTAT
>JBIKKO010000140.1:0-9013 GCA_044360315.1 Oligoflexales bacterium | reverse complement strand
AAAATAGCCCTCCCTTGAAAACTCATAGGACACGGCACAAGGGTCATGATTTGATGCCCGACCGTGAAATGAAAATAAAAATGAAGACGCCTCAACTGGCGGACCATACGAAGGATTTTGGTCACCGCCCGGCAGATCGTC
Source organism: Oligoflexales bacterium (assembly GCA_044360315.1). Classification (GTDB taxonomy): domain Bacteria; phylum Bdellovibrionota_B; class Oligoflexia; order Oligoflexales; family RGVZ01; genus CAMDKS01. The sequence goes on along the minus strand of JBIKKO010000140.1, from coordinate 8,872 downwards.
ACCGTCTTCTCCTTCCCACGGCGACTGCGTGTGATCCCTTACGAGGAAAGACGCAAACGAACCTTCACAAGACGGCGCTAGGCTTACTCGAAAAAAATACTCATAGCCTCGTCGAAGCTCAACTGGAATATGCTCATGAATCAAAAATAGCTCAGAAGTTTGTCCGTCGGGATTACTAGACCAGCCTTCCAATGAAAAATCCGCACAAAAACTCCGAAAGCCAAAGAATATGAGCGCGCCGTCACCCGGTGCGATTAAATGAAAGGTTTTGTTCAGCGCTATACCTTCTAGTGCTTGATAGCCATCAACCCTATGCAGACTCTTACCATCCGTGACCAGCGCATGCTGCCGATGATTGGGATCAAGACGTTGGGCACCATTTTGTCGAGCCGGAGAACACGCAAACAGAAGGGCCATAAACAATAAGGCTTTACCTGGAGGATGCATCGTTTTTTTCCTTCTAGTCTTCAATCCAAGCCGATGAGATCGAAAATAATTTAGTTGGATACATACAGATTGGGATCATGCACTGCCTACTAACCAAAGTTCGGCCAGCAAACAGTGCATCAATCGATTCGTTTACATCGTCGAACGTAAAGACGTCTGACTGCCGCCACCCTTAGGGGATCAAGGCGAAACTTTTTCAAGCGCTTTCAGGATCCGATCTTGAACACGCTTTGCGAACTCAGCTGGTGTAAAAATCTCATGATTTGCTCGCATCATATAAGTCATCTCTACCGTTGGTGGGCTTAAACGGCGAGTGTTCGTATTAGCAGCCCAGTCATAGCCTTGATCAGTAAATGATCCTACGCGCCATTGTTCTGGAGACCCATTCATCCCTGGCAAAATGACATCACAATAGCTGAACTGCACCTTCGAGGGGTTAACTCCAGAAAAGAACTCGTTTAACATTGGAACTTTCATTGATTCGATCTTACTACCTCCACAGACCCTGTAAAACCGACTTCTTGCGGACATAAATTCAAACTGATCATCAAAGACGGCAATGGCAATACGCTCATAATTTTGAGCCGTAGCTTTGGAGGCATCAGTTGCAAATTCGACATGATTGTACGCAAGTCGGTACTCCTCAGATTTTTTATAGATATGACTTGGTGGGGTGGATCGACAGTAAGCCAAAGCTTCACCAGACGGTGTGATGCTTGCAACCAATCGGTCATAGGATTTCTTGCATGCAAAATTGCCAAGGTAATAAGGGTCTGACTCTGGCATAACCCGGTACACGTGAAGATTTCCTGTGGTCTTCGAGGTCGAATACTCGGTTACATGTAAACCTTCAGGAATCGTCACCTTGTACTCAGAGCCGACCTAGAGAACGTGCCCCAAGCCACCGGACGTCAAAACTGTTTGTGGGCTCTCTGGAGATCCCGAGACTAGGTTCACATGAAACTCGAACGTGGACTCCTTTGACTCAACCAACAAACCTGTAGCGGTCTCAACAAATTCTGCCGCAACAGAGACCGCGTAGCTTGTCTGATCCTTTAAGCCACTAATCACAAGAGGGCTTCCCTGGCAGGGGTGCTGCTGCTTGTTCGACGAACCCGTTTGACTGATACGACATTTAAATCCAGTCATTGCAAGACTTGGATTTTTTGCATCCACGCCTGAGACTCCAACTTCAAACTCAACAACGTTTGAACTCACTGTCTTGGCGTCGGGCGCCTTCAGGAATGTTGTAGCGATATCGTAGCCCCCTTCTGTCTTACCGCTTGGGCTGGTGGCTCCCCTCTGACCCCCACAACCTGAAATTACCAAAGCACCTAAAATAACTGGGATTGATACAACTAAATTCTTCATCTTCTCATCAACTCCACAAAATAATTGGCGAAATTAATCTTTCGCGAATGGCCAGAATAATGCTTAACAGCACCCAACCTGGAAAGGATCGTTATTGAGAATTACAAGTTTTCGTTGACTATTTGTGAACACTAAGGCACCCACCAGCTAAACTGTAGATGACTCCACCCAAGCCTCCCTGATATTCGATTGACGTCTTCAAACCATTGTGGCACATGACCCAGCGGCCATAGACGTCTGTTGGCAATGCTCAAGATCCGTAGTGAGGTGCATGATGATCAAAAAAATTTTTATGGTTACTGCAGCGATAGGAACTGCTATCAGCGTTTCAGCCTGTAGACCCGAAAGACTAAACCAATCCGACATAAAAACCGGAACAGTCGGTCGCGATGGCGGAGATGTGATTTTTTGCAGGACCTCCTCCGAAAATGGGTTCCACGGGGATTATGCACTTGATTTTGTCCTGACCCACGATAACGCGAGGCATCCAAATTTTGAGACTGCCGACGAGTACCTTGACCGAGTCGAAAGCATACTTGCAGAAAAGCTTCCAGCCTTGGGGATAAGCTTTAGTCAATTCCGTCGAACCATCATGATCAACGACAACGCAAATGCCAGAGTTTGGCTGCCGACGAATCAAGTTCAACTCTCTGAACTCCATAGCGATCGCGGCTCGAATTTTTTTGATCCCCCCGCAAATTGCAAAGATGAAACTGGGCGCTACCTCGTAAAGCAACTCATCCGCAGGGAGGTGCTGCAGGTTGAAAACTTCGGCAAGAGAAAGATCTTCTATCACTATGATGCGATGACTCTCGAGTCATTGAAGCAATTTCGTCCGTTACAGTTTTCATACATGATGGTGCATGAATGGCTATGGGACTTCGTCCGGCATGAATGGATAAATCGCAAAATCAATCATCTATTGCAAACCGATGCATTACAAAATTTGAATATTAAACAACTCCTTAGGTTCCTTGCTTCGATGGGTATAAGCGTTGATGATCGAAGGGATCATGTCCATGAAGATGCGGAAGAGGACTTACTGGCGTCGGAGTTTGCTGCCTCGCCCCTGTGTGATGTTAGAAATCGAGCCGTCTACCAACTCTCACCACTCGAGCCACGTATAAAGCTAGATTTAGGTCAGACAAGAACATTTGAAATCAAACTAACAGATAAAGAAGCTAATCAAAACTTTTGCGGCATTGCTTTGCTCTTTGACGTCAAAGGTCGACGAGGATCAAGCATCCTATCGACTCGAGTGGCGCGGGGTCCACTGTCAGTCCCAAGCGATCAAGAGGGCTTTCAGTTAACCAACACAGACAAAACCCAACCTGCTGCCTATTTTGGTGTCTGCAAAGATTGGAGCTGTATTTTGCGCTCTGGCGAGCTCGCTGAACTGATTACTGGAAATAACTTATATGGCAGCCAATGGCAGTTGACTGTATCTGCATTACAGGGCAATCTGCAGCTGATTAATCCACGACTTCTACTCGTTGGACAAAAACAGGACTCACCTTGATGAGCCAATCCCAAACTCATGATGTTGTAACACCCGTAACATCCACAAACAATCGTCCGTCGCCCTTTGAATACTTAACAGTAGCAGAGCTGCTAAAGGCCATGCTTGTTTGGAAACGACAAGTTAATCCTATCTACTCCATTCGTTACTTAGCGCGTCGAGCGGGTATAAAAACCCATACGCTCCTTGCTCGATATCTAGCCGGCAAAGCCCTCCCCAGTAGAGAGTCTATGACCTCACTCTGCAATCATCTTGAGCTAAACAGCCTTGAGACCGAATACGCTTTGAATCTATTATCGCAAGCTAGATCTAAGTCAGCACATGAAAAGAGACGTATTGCGACAGAGCTACGGCTCATAAAGTCCCAAAGCAGCTCTAGAACACTGGAGGCCGACGAGCTAACCATTTTTGAACGTTGGTATCATATCGCTATCCTTGAACTAGTAAGGCTCACTGAGTTTCAAGATGATCCAAAATGGATCAGCGCACAGCTTGGACCCACTGTTTCAGAGCAAATGGTCACCGATGCCATAAGCCGCTTAATCCGAGTTGGCCTGCTGATGCGAGACCCCATCGGAAAACTCGCTAAATGCGAATCATGGGTTGCCTCGCCTAGCAACCTAACCACTGCTGCGATGCGATCATTCCAAAAGCAGATGCTACTGAAGGCCTCAACATCTCTAGACACACAACCCGTTAACGAACGTCTCTTTATGAATCTAACACTACCATTCGACTCTCGCGATACACAAGCTGCCAAGGACATGATTGCTGAGTTTGTTGATCGGTTTCATCGCCGGTTTGATAATCCCCAGGGGGACTGTCTTTATAGCCTGGGCGCCTGCTTTTTTAACATAACCCCGCCACATCAGTCGAATAAACTAACGAAGACCAATTAATAGAGCACAAGATCCATCATAAGTCCCTTGCCTACAAGGACAAGTCAGAGAAGGGATTCTGCAAATCCCAACGTCAGTGTCTGCCACCAAAGCGAAGGTACTCCTCCCTGACGACTGCAGTAACATACCGAGTTAAATCCCCCACAGGAATCAATCTCGCTAAGTCACGATTGTCCCTAAACGTGAATTCAACACAGGGACTCGACCCATCCCCTAAAGTTTTGGGGGAGACGACTAAACGCATTGGTAATCTGATTAAATCGGCATCTGCAAATTGAGACCCTGCTTTATCATCCCGATCATCATACAGTACCGTCACGCCTAAATCAGATAAATCTTTATAAACCTGCTCAGAAACAGTCCTAACGTTCTCGTTAGACTGACCAATTGCACATAAGTGCACTTCAAAAGGTGAGATTGTAATTGGAAAAATTATGCCTCGTTCGTCGTGACTCTCCTCAATTGCCGAGGCTAATACACGAGTAACACCAATTCCGTAGCAGCCCATAACGTGGGGATGACTCTTACCACTTTGATCAAGAAAAAAACTTTTCATTGAGGAACTATATTTTGTCCCAAGATGAAATATATTCCCGACCTCAATGCCCCTAGCTTCAACTAACGGGGCCGCACAATGCGCACAAGGGTCACCAGGACGGGCTTTTGCCGTGTCAGCTATTTTGAGTCGAGAGCGCAAACGTTCGGGAAGCTTCTCTAAAACATCTCGGTCAAGGTTACAGTTCAGCAAATGCCAGTCAGACTCATTAGCGCCAGTCGCAAAATTATTGATAGAATTTACGGAAAGATCTATGACAACAACACAACGTTCATAATCTAAGCCAATCGGGCCTGTTGACCCAGCTACGGCACCTGCTATCTTGATGGATTCGTCTGTCGCAGGTACACACTCGCTACCGAGACACGCCCTCAATTTTGCTGGCACAACCTCCAAGTCTCCTCGAATGAAAACAACCACGGGTCTCCTTCCCTCCGCCCCCCCGGCAGGTGGTGTCAACAACTCAAACATAACCGCTTTTACGGTTTGCTCCGCAGGAAGTCCTAAAAATTCAGACAACTCATCAATCGTTCTAACGCCCGGCGTATGCACCTTTTCTAAAGCCAACGGACTGGATTTCACACCATCATGCCGCGCTACAGCCACCTCTTCATTAGCACGATAATCACATTTAGAGCAAAGCATCAGACGATCCTCGCCTGAAGGGCTGATTAACTGGAACTCGTGGGAAAACTTACCACCAAACATGCCATTATCACTCATTACACTCACAACACTCTTCAAACCACATCGTCTAAAAATGCGCTCATAAGCCTTGTGCACACGGAAATAATAGGCCTCTAAATCCTCGTCAGAGCAATGAAAGCTGTAAGCATCCTTCATCATGAACTCACGCGTGCGAATGAGTCCCCCTCTAGGACGGGGCTCATCGCGAAACTTGGTCTGAATCTGATATTGACATACTGCTGCGAAAAGCAGGCGTGACTAACCGAGATATGCCGGATTGTAACATTCGCAATCGGATAAATAAAACGAAAATTATGTAATGTAGACGTCCATTTAAGCATAACCCCACTACACTCAAACAAGGGCCCTAACAAACATCCTTTAAAAATAAAAAACAAAACTAAGCCCTTAACTTACTGACATTTGGTCGAGGACAAAGGACGTCCACATTTAAACATTTTACATTTCTTCCGATACTCACCCGAGCCACATCCTTGGAGACATTCATCAATGAGCCAAATCCCTAAACTACGCCTCTGTCGCCTATGGTACGCGCTCGTCCCTGTTTATTTTACACTGACAACAGCAACGTCCTGTAAAGTGAAAGAGACCGCAAGTGATGGGGCGGCGAAAAGACCTTCGTCCGAAACAGACGACGGAACGTCAACGTCTGGTATGAACGACCCATTCACTGCTAAACATAGTCTTGATGAGATGCGAACACTATTTAACCTGTTTGTGGAAAAACACAAGAACGCCCCTAAACCGAAGTTTGTAGCCAGTGATGCCGCCAGAATGCTTAAACGAGATCATCGACCAAAGACGCTCAATATAAAATTCCGTACACCCATCACTCCACAGACGAAAGCCACTAACCGCACAGCACCGGACAAATTACTACTTCCCATACAGGCCACAGGTGGTATCGTCAAACGACAAAGCATTTCCGGTAACTTTATCAATGCTGAGTTCCCACAAGCTCGCGATGATCGCGAGCTTGCAGCTGTTATTGATTTTTTGAAGGCAGACAGTCGCATTGCTTTGGTGGAGCCTGATTACGTAGTCACAGCAGTAGCGACATCAAACGACTCACGACTGGAAGAATTGTGGGGACTACGGAACGCCGCTAACGGCATTGACATAAAAGCAAACGCAGCTTGGGACATAACAACAGGAAGTCGCAACGTCATTGTCGGCGTAATTGACAGCGGAATCGACTGTACACACCCTGACCTCGCCGAAAACTGCTGGACCAACCCCGGGGAGTCAGGCTTGGATGCACAAGGCGTAAACAAAGCCAACAATAAGGTAGATGATGACGGCAATGGCTTCGTTGATGATTGGCAAGGATGGGATTTCATCGACGAAGATAATCTAGCGCAAGACGGCAATAGTCACGGGACCCACGTCGCAGGAACAATTGGAGCCGTTGGCAATAACGGGCGAGGAATTGCAGGAGTCAACTGGCAGGTCTCGTTGGTACCACTTCGATTTCTCGATAGTTACGGCAGAGGCTACACAAGTGACGCCATTGAGGCGGTCGAATATGCAACAAAAATGAAATTTTTCGCCACAAACAACAGTTGGGGCGGCGGTGGACGATCGCAAATTTTGGCGGACGCCATACAACGAGCCAATGACGCTGGCGTGCTCTTTGTAGCTGCAGCAGGAAACAGCACTCGTGACAACGATATGTTCGAATCCTATCCTGCAAATTACGATGTTCCTAATGTTATCTCCGTGGCAGCACTCAATCGCGACGGAAATCTAGCTTGGTTCTCAAATTACGGCAACACAACGGTCGACATTGCAGCGCCGGGCGACGATATATTATCCGCCGTACCTGGCGATAAATACGAATTAAAAAAAGGCACATCGATGGCAGCACCCCATGTGACGGGATCTTTGGCACTATTAAAAGCTCAGTTCCCAGAGGAAAATGGTCTTTTACTTATGACAAGACTGTATAACACCATCGACGTCCTCCAAAGCCTACTAGGCAAGCTTCGCTTTAGTGGTATTATCAATGTTCATGCGGCACTCCTCGCACGACAGGACACATCCCCACCATCGGCACCGACAGATATTGTTGTAGGGCGACGGTCTACAAATCGGAGTGACCTTGCCTGGACTGCTTCTGGTGATGACGATACGAACGGCGCGGCAGCAGGCTACGAGGCACGCATATCAAACCAACCCATTACCCAAGAGGCCGATTGGAACCAAGCAAAACCTGTAACGTTAGCTATCAAAAGTATTGACAACAGTCGCATCTCGGGAATCTTGACTGACCTACCCCTGGGATTCCAGGGATGGATCGCCCTAAAGGCGCGAGACGAATCAGGCAATCGCTCAACGATGTCACCCTCAGTTGAGCTCAGACTTCTCCCACTTAAACAGCGCCAATTCCATAATGGAACAAGCCTCCAAAGCTTTCCAGAGACCCCTTGGGTTGTCGAAAACGATCCCGAACGTGGACCAGTTTTTAGTGACGGAATTGGCCCGTATGAACCCAATTCAAGGAGAGTTCTCACATTGCCCGAACTCACCATCAAAGACGTCAACAAAGTGATGTTAACCTATTGGCAGCGGGCTTCACTAGAAGAGTATTGGGACTCTGGTAACGTGATTGTAACCTGGGATGGGAAGTCCGATGAAACTGTCGTCGATTTTGTTGTGAGATCGACTAGTGGCTGGGAGAAACGCAGCGTTGACCTCACTAGCCAAGCATTTGCTGCACTTGCTGACGGCGCGAGATCCATAAGGATACAGTTCATTTTAAAATCTGATAGTAAGATACAATTTGAGGGATGGCTCATTGACGACATTGAGATTTATACCTCCGAGGCGATGGTTGGGATAACCGGCATACCAACGGGGCCATCAAATCCGGGAGACTATAATCTCGCCATTAAAGCGACTGCGGGTTCATTTTATACGGCACATTTCTCGGAAGGAGATAGCTTCGCGAGCAAAAACTGCTCCGATGCAAAAAGCTATGATCCAAGGTCACCACGCTATGAAGTGAATCAACCTATTAGAGTGACTCAGACTGAGCTCCCGCGAAAATTTCTTTGCTTACTCATGAGTATCCCACCCTATCAAGATGAGATCTACGCATTTTTCGAATGGAATCTACGCGGGCCTACCCCGGACGTGCGAGCCAGTGGAATGCCCTCGGGAGTATCAAACATAAAGCAGTTCACCCTCAAAGTTACTGCTGACTCAGGGAGCACGGCAACCTCCTATAGTTACGCACTCGTTAATTCAGTCCTAGGTCAAGAACTCTCGGCATGCAGCGCTTCGGGACTTTCCTGGTCATCACCTTTACCGTTGACGACAACACCTGAAATTGACCTTAGGCAATCAAGCTATAGCCTGCGGGATGGTCCC
>JBIKKO010000341.1:0-2828 GCA_044360315.1 Oligoflexales bacterium | reverse complement strand
GCTCTAAGCCCTGCCAGACCTGCACCGCCGTCGCCCGCAGCGTGGCTGCTGAGCTGGGGCAGGTGCTCAGGGAGCGGCACGGCGGGTCCAGTTCAGTGGCGGATTGGTTGGATGGCTTGGGGTGCGGAACCGGAACCTAAGCGGTAGGATTCCATCACCAGCAGCCCGAGCGCGGCGCTGGCCAACCACTCGCCACCATTGCCATGACCACCATCTGCGCCATCCTGGCCCTGCTGCTGTTCCCGCTGATCCTGCTGTTGTGGCTGACGGAATCCCGTCAACAACGCGCCCGGCGGTGGCGGCGCGATGGCTGGACACAGCAACGGATCGCTGATCGACTGGGGTGTTCGCGCACCACGGTTCGGCGGTTGTTGGCTGCTTGATCGCTCACCCCACCGCACACTCACCCCATGGGATACACCCTCAAAATCGGAGAGGCTGTGATTAGTTATAGCCCTGATGATGTTTGCATAGACTGCTCGCTTGTCAGCCATGATGACGCTCCAGCTTTTGGCGAGCCGACCGATCATGAAAACCAGCAATGGCCTTCTTACTCGGTATGGGCCAACGCCATGAAGGCATTAGGCCTGATGGACGTGATGTTTAACGAACGCAATGGCGGCCAAGGCTGGTTTGAGCGAAATGGAATTGAGCGGCAGCCGCTGATCTTTGAGCATCCCGGCGCTGCTCCTATCACCATTGAGCACGTAGAAGAGGTGGAAGAGCGAATCGCTAGCTACAAAGCTCAGCATCCAACTCATACTGCTCAGTATCCGCTACCAAAAGAAGGAGCCAAGCCGCTTGTCGAAGGAACTTCTTTGTATGCCGACAGCGACTACTCTGACGACCCAACGTATGACGCAAGTCTTTGTAGAGGCGAGTGGCTTGCCTATTGGTTGCGATGGGCGGTTGAAAATTGCAAACAACCTGTTTTTGTTAACCATTGAATCACGACCCGCTAAGAACCTGATCATCACTCACCCCGCCACGGAGACACCATGACCGACCAACATCGCGCCACGCCTGAGCAGTGGGCTTACATGCACGAACGGACAGAAGCAGGGCTGGAGATGACTTCCTGCATCCTCGAACTCCGCGCCCGCATCGAAGCCCTAGAGGCCGCGCAGCAAGACAAGCTCGACCGGCTGATTGCGTTGGACGCCGCCGATCCGACTCCCGATCCCGCCATGACCACACCACTCTCCCCAGCAGCTCAGGCGGTGCTGGATGCGTTCGACGCTGATAACTACGGTGTCTACCTGGAGGGCGACCCTGGCCGAATCGCCGCCGCCTTCCGCGCTGCAGCGGATCAGGTGATTGATGGCCGCTGCCAAAACGAATCCGAGAAACGCATTTACGACAGGCTGCACCGCATCGCCACCGAACTGGAGGCCCATTGATGCCCCGCCTCTACCACGTAAGCACCACTCACGGCCCTATCGAGCTCTACGCCATCACCCAGGCCCAGGCCATCAGCACCGCGCTGGAGCTGGCTGGTCCTGGCGCCAGGGTGCTCAGGGTGTGGCGAGAGGGTGACTGGTAACCCGCCGATCACACCCCCGGCTCATCACACTCCGAAGGCCCCCGCCGCGGCTGCTCACTCCCTGCTGGGAGCTGCAGTCCGCGGCGTTGGCATTTCCAGTGAAACGACCGCAGCGCCGCGTGACGGCTGGCACTGACGGCCTCGACTCCCCACCCCTGGATCAGCCAAACGGGGATCCCGTCGCGGATGACCAGTTCGGTGGTGGGGAGGTGCATGGTTCAGGGTACCGATTCCCTGTGCGCTCTGCTGCCGGTATCTAAGGAAAAGGTGTCCATAGCGCAGGGTAGTGTGAGCGGCCGTTCTGGGCCGATCCTATGCACGCCATCGGCTACGCCAGGGTTAGCAAGGACGACCAGGCGGACAGCCTCCCAGCCCAGGTCAGCCGCCTCGAAGCCGCCGGCTGCGCCCGGGTAATCACCGACATCGAGACCGGCCGCAGCACCGATCGGGATGGCTTGCTGGAGGTCATGGCGATGGTGCAGGCCGGCGAGGTGGCCGAGCTGCTGGTGACCCGCGTGGACCGGCTGGGCCGTGACGCGGCCTACACCGATGCCCTGCTGGCCCAATGCGAACAGCAGGGCGTCTCCGTCAGGGCCCTGGACGGCGGCGCGATCGAGACGGCCACGCCCCAGGGGTTCCTGATGGCCAGGCTGCAGACGGGCCTGGCGGAGATGGAATCGAGGATGCTGAGCCTCAGACTGCGGCGACAGTTCGCCGTCTACCGCGCCGAGGGCCGCCACCTGCGCCGGCGCAAACCGTTTGGCTACCGGGCCGGGCCGGGCAACCGACTGCAGCCGCACCCTGAGCAGTGGCCCCAAGCGTTGCGCGTGCTGCGGGACCTGAAGCGGCTCGGGAGCTTTGCGGCGGTGAGCCGATCGATGCCGGAGTGGTGCGACTGGACGCCGGCCGCCACCAACCTGCAGGCGTGGTTCGTCAATCCCGTGATCCGTGGGCACATCGGCCACCAGCTGGACCGTAAATCAGGCAAGGGCTGGGGCCAACAGTGGGGGGAGATTCTCTACGACCAGCACCCTGCGCTGATCAGCGAACAGGACTGGCGGGAGCTTGCCGATCTGCTGCGGCGGCCGACCAACCGGTTCAAGAACACCACCAGCACCGAGGTGGCCCATGCACTCACGGGCCTGCTCCGCTGCAGATCCTGCGGCCATCTGCTGCGGCGGAACACCTCGAATGGCGTGGCCTGGTGGCGGTGCAGGCATCGGCTCTGCGCAGCCCGGGGTGGCGCCAGGGAGGATCGGATTCTGCCAGTGGTGATCGCGGCCTG
>JBIKKO010000344.1:0-2828 GCA_044360315.1 Oligoflexales bacterium | reverse complement strand
GTCGCCGCGGCCCACCGCAATGGCGGACCGGTGAAAGATTGGGAGGATTACCCGCGGGCGCAGTTGGTTGCTGCAACCAAACTGGTGCAGGCATTGGTCAAACGCTACCGGCTCGATGACATTACCGGCCACGATTGCATTGCGCCGGAAAGGAAAAGTGACCCAGGGCCGGCCTTCCCTATGGAGAAATTGCGGCAAGCCTGCGGACTGTCGGGCCTGCCGATTGTTTACCGCGCGTAATTGTCCTCCAGCCACTGAACGGCAAACCCGCCGTTGCCCACCTCTGCAACGTGCTCGCAGTTATCTGAAATAACGCCGTGATCCTGCAAAGCGTTCATTACCTGTATTGAATCGTAGCCTTTGGACTCAATGTAGGCTTGCAGCGTTTGGCTCATAAGGGCCAAGGAGCCACGCGACAGACGGGGAAATTGCGCGGGTCGAGCAGGCCATCGAGCTTTGCCACTACTCTTTGCGGGGTAATGTCGGCCAAGGCTACGCAATAGCCTGTTTGCTCGCAGGGGCCGCCTTCCGGCCATTCGCGGCCGGCGCGCTTGTGGTGGTGGCAAGGAGCGCAACGAGCGCGGCCTTGCAGGGCTTGGACGCTTGGATAGTAGATGGTCCGCTCCTTCCATGAGAACGGCCCAAACAAGGCAACAGTTGGAACGCCCAAGGCTCCGGCAACGTGGAGAAGACCGGAGTCTGGCGCGATAAATCCGTCACAGGTGGACAAAAGCGCGGCCGATTGGCGGAAGGTCAGCGGCCGGTTACATAGGTTGACCAGCCCCAATTCCGCGGAATCGTCGGCTTGGGCCTCGCCGTGCGCGCCGAATAGAATCACCTCGTATTTGCGCTTGGAGAGCAGTTCTTCGAGGAGCGGCACCTGATGCGGGTAGGTCCGGCATAGCGCGGTGGCCCGAACGTGCATGCCAATCCGCGGGCGGCCGGTCTTGGGTAGCTCTTTCTGGGCGAACTCGGCTTCTTCGAGGCTGATCTTGTAGCGGGGGCGCCTGTCTTGCAGTTCGAGGCCAAGGGCAACGGCGTAAAGGTCGGTGGGATGAACGCCGGGATTGCGCTGGATACGCATTTCCGCGGCAAACACGTTTGAATCAAACGCATACACGGCATCTTTTGGCACAGGATACGGCACCAGTTCGTAGTTCAGTCCCAAGCCGTCGAAGATGTGGTGGTGCTCGGTGCCAACTGTCAGCCCCAAACGTGTATCGGGATTGTTGACGCGCCATCCGCGCAGGACCGGTTCGAGAAACATCATGTCGCCCCATCCTCCAGGGGCAACGACCAGCAAATCGCCGGCCGTAATTGGCTTGAACTCTGCAATAGAAGCCTCAAATCGCTCCTGCCGCATGGCCATGATTTCGCCCACGTTGACATCTTCCGTCAGGCAATCGACGCCGTGCGGGAAATTCAGGTGGGCAACCTGCACGTTTTGATCGAGGGCGGTAAGCCAATGCACCCCGCCGTGATAGCCGGATATTTTGGGTTGTCAAAATATTTGACAAGATTGCCGGTTGGGCAAAAGTCGCCGCAATGAGCACAGCTATTGCTAATTTCGACAACGTAGATACCGCCACCCTCGAAGCTGCCCTTTTGGGGGCCAGCACTGAACCGCAGCCTGTGGCGGCCGCTGATCTGGAACCTGCTGCCGTGGAGAACACTACTCCCGAAGCTGGCGCGCAGGCCACCCAACCGGCGGGCGGGGCACAAGCGCAAACCGAATCGGAGCAGGGTTCTTCTCCTTCCATTGCTCCCGATGACGCCCCGCCCGCCTCCGTGGAGGTCGAAAATCCGGCCGTGTCGGCTGAGTTTTCCAATTTGGCAGAGGACGAGGCTATTGCTTTGCAAATCCGCCAGCGCAATCCCGATCTGAGCTTGGATGAGTCGCTTGCCAGGGCGCGCTATCACCTTGGATGGAACGAGCAGCCGGCCGAACAAGGTGAACCGGAGCCGACTCTTGATGAGCGCATTGCCGCCATCGAATCCGCTCTGGACGAAGCCGGAGCCAATGACGGCCTGTTCACCAGTGAAATCGCCAACCTGACCAAAGAGCATGCCCGCCTTTTGGCCGATCAGGCGGTGGAGAAAGCCAATCACATCAGACATCAAGAAGTCCGCGTGGCCTCGATCAACGAGGAGCGCGAAGCCAGCTATCAGCGCGCAGCGTCCATGTGCCCTGAAGCCTTGGATGCCAATTCAGTTATCGGACAAACCCTTTCAGCGGTCATTGCAGAGGCAGAGGCGACCCAAAATCCCCTCCTCTACGATCCGCAGGCACCGGAGTTGTTTTTGGCTTTGGCCAATGCCCGGTTGCCGGAAGCGCAGCGCGTCGAGTTGAAACGACCGGCCGCTACGACCCAAACAACGCCAAGCGAAGCGCAACTCGTTCCAGCGCAGCCCGCCAAGCCTTCACCGGCTGGTGTGCTTCCGGTGGCCGCGAGCGCGCGAACCGCGCAACCAGCAACCCGAATGATCGACCCTGCCAGTCTGGACAGGGCCATCAAAGAAGCCCCGACCGATGTTCTGGAAGCGGCCCTGCTTGGCGATAGGACGAACAACGTCCTGTTGCGCTTGTAGCGCGCGGCTTCCGTCCAGCGGACGGCAAAGCAAACAACCAAACAAACCTAATCGCTTCTGTTGCCGAAAGGATTGGCAACGAGGCAAACCGCCATTATGGCCTCATACGACACACCTAATGTGCAAACTCTATCTGAGATTTTGTCGGCGTCCCCTGACGCTTCCAAAGTCGCTTGGGCAGAGCTTGCGATCCGCAAAAGCAACGATTACTCGGTGCTTTACGACAACCTGACCGGCAA
>JBIKKO010000139.1:0-9059 GCA_044360315.1 Oligoflexales bacterium | reverse complement strand
ATAGGCTGTCGCGGCTAGGGGTACTCATCCTCGCTAAGACAACTTAAGACCCCGGCAAGCTGAACATCGGAACTCGGGTTAACGAATCTCGCGGCCACACCGGTTGTTGGGAGGGGGTCCGCCTGCTATGGTGGTTGATGCGAGGGTAATGGGAATGTATCCCCTGAAGAGGGATTAACGAATTGCGCCAAGCTAAGCTGATGTCGTGTTTCTTTAATCGATATTAAGGATGCCCCCGCGCTAGCCCCAGGGGGCCCTGTGAATGTCACACAAGATTTAACTAGTTGTTTCCACCAGTCACTGATGGATGGATCACTGTAGGATCGTCCAATAAACCACAAACAGGCACATGTTCAATATTGCCGTCGACTTCAACTGAAATCTTATCGCCGAGCAAAAGGGTGGCCTTTGCAAATTCCTGCAGATGTTGTTTATTTGTAAAGAATACTCTTACGCCCTGGTAGTCTGCACCTAGGCCAGCCGTCGGCAAATCCAACGCATTGGCTGCCCAAAATCTTTTACATTTGCCGTCGCTTACGCCGTGGACACCCGCCCATCGTGTGGTAGCATTTGAGAGTATGAGCTTCGATGCTTTTCGTTTTGCAGCTGATAAACCCTCATCGCTAAAACTTGATGTACTGGCGAGCGCCGTGGATTCCCCCAAGCGATTTCGACATCCAGAGATGACCAAATAGAAGGCCAAACAAACAGTAAGTAATCGGAAGCTGAATACGTTTACGTGCGCCGACTAGTCCTGCAAGCCGAAGACCTATGGCCTCGTCATGTTTTTCCTGACTCTGGGACTCAATAAATCCACGGATGATTTTGGCAATATGAGAGACATCAATATCGCGCTTTGAAATGAAGTCAGTGGCGCCAGCCCCCATGCAGTTCATCATGGTTATCTGGTCATCGTGGGTCGACAACATGATGATTTTAGAATCCGGCTGCGCCTTTCGAAATTCGGGCAACAGCGTGAGGCCAGAGGAGTCGTTTGGCCCAAAGGAAATGTCGAGCAAGATGAATTGAAATTGTTGGGAAGCCATCATTTGTCGACACAAGTCCGGTGTAGCCGCAGAAAAGATTTTCGCTTCTGAGAGGTCACGGACGAATGGCTTGATCGATGCTGAATAGACGCTGCTATCGTCGTCCGCGATCAAGATATTAAATGCGTTTTCCATTGTGTGGTTCCTCTGGCGGCAACAGGCCGCTGGTGTCTCCTTAGGCAATCTCTGTGCCATTTTTAATCAGGCGGATTCTATAAAATATTTTATAGAATATCAATATAATTATAATATTTATAAAGTTAACTATTAAAGTTACAGGACACATTCTAACCAGGCGGTTTCGTTAAATGGACAGAAAGTGACCATTTTTGAGGGAAGCAGTCCGAGGAGCATCTACTTGAACCAGGCAACGGTCAGGAATGTTTACCTATAAAAGTAGCATAATATCAGTTATGTACCAATTATCGGCTTATCGAACAAATCTATGTTATATAGACCAAAATGTGGTAGAATACTTATATGACAGATGAAACTGTGATAAAAGAATACATCGAAGCGATTACCGGGAAACGAGATGCACTCCAGACCCAAGGAGTCACGTCCGCCGAGCTACCGCGCTACGTCACAGGTCTCTACAATCTCCGCGACGCCGTGCTGCTAGGCATACCGGTTGTTTTTGCCATACTGCGCTCCACTACATTGCCAAGTGTTGTGGAGCTTGCCCGGCATTACGATATGCTCAAAGGACGTGTGCATAAAGAAATCGTTTTTGTTGGCGACAGCATTACGACAAGGGCTGCCGAGCGACTTGTGCGCAGGCGCATCCCGCACATTGTCGCTGGAAGGCAGCTTTTTCTGCCGTTCCTTCTGCTCGATATCAAATCTACTGGTGCCCTTCTGAAGGACGTGGAGCTGCCGGAAGCGACGAAGCTTGGCCAATGGTCTGAAGCGTTGGTGATTCGCCAGCTGATCCATAAAGACCTCGACGGAATATCGGGTGCAGAAATAGCGAGGAAAACAGGGATGTCTATCATGACAGCACAGCGGGCGGTAAGCCAACTGACTTCGGCAAATCTCTGTCGGCTGGAAGAGAGGGGAAGAAAGAAAATTCTGCACTTTGATGATGTTCACAGCCTTTGGGAGAAGGCAGCCAAGATACTTTTGCCCCCGCTTTCGATGACGCTGGCGTTAGACGAGATCCCTAAAGGGCTACCAACCTTTGTCGCTGGGACATCGGCATTAGCCAAATCCACCTTGCTTGCTGAGGACGAAATTCCTGTCTTTGCCACCAGCCGTCGCAATTATGCCCGCGTTGCTCGAACTGGTCAGGTGCCTCTTGAAGATGCGAAATTTCGCCTGGAACTATGGGATCGAGATCCTGCATTAACGGCTGAGGACGGCGTTGTCGATCCGATCTCGTTGTACTTAAATATGCGCCATGGCGACGATCGAGTGCGTATCGCACTTGCCGACCTGCTGCGTCGGTTAGATCTCGGAGAGCCATCATGATCAAAGGACTGGACCATTTCACGGATCACTTTGCAGGCCACGCCGATGACTTTGTCGTGATCGGAGGAGTCGCTGCGCATGAGATCATGGGCACGGCTGGCCTTGAGTTTCGCGCCACAAAAGACATCGACCTCGTGATCATAGCGAGGCCGGCTACTGTATTTTGTCAGAAGTTGGTGTCTTACATTGAGGCGGGCCAATACGAAGTCCGACAATCGAAGGAAGGCAGTCCAGCGTACTATCGATTTTTAAAGCCAAAGCAAAGCGGTTATCCCGTTCAGATAGAGATCTTTAGCCGTCGTCCGGATGACCTAGCGCTGCGCGATGGCCAGCATATTATTCCGATCACAGAGATTCCGGCCGGGGCGGATCTGTCGGCGATCCTCTTGGAAGATGACTACTTTGAGCTGATCAAAAGCACGATCCAGCGCATCAAGGGGCTGCCTATTGCGAGTACCGAAGCTGTCATCGCATTGAAAAGTCGAGCTTTTAATGACTTGAAAGATCGGAAAGCTGCCGGTGACACATCAGTAAGCAACGACGAAATCAAGAAGCATCGCAATGACATCTTGCGACTCTCTCAGGCGTTGTCTCGCCAGGCGCAAATACAGCTCTCCGGTTTACCGAGCATTCATATGACCAGATTCCTGGACGAAATAGCCGCAACGGACAACGCCGAACTGAAGCAACTATTCAAACAGTTTGGCATCACAGACACACACCAGACATGGCTGCAGGACATGCGTCGCTATTTTCTGTCGTAAATTCAGTTTCGTAAGCATCGATTGACATGATCTCATTTACATCGGTATTCACGGCGTTCCATCCTGTCCAAATTAGGAAATAGAGTAATGATATTGCATTGTTGATGCAATTATGATAGAGGGAAGGGTCCATTTTGGGACAGGCGTCGCGCGAAAGGTAAAGCTCAAACATAAGGAAGAAGATATTTGATGGAAATCTATCTAGATCATGTAGCCGTACTCGTTCCTACTATCGAGGTAGTAAAGACCAAGCTTGAGCGGTTTGATCTCCCTTTGGGGCCAATCGAATCTTTTCCCGGCGAGGGAACGCGGGAAATGTATGTTGGACCAAAGGAGTCATCGGCACGGCTGTTGGTCGTCGAAGCAGCAAATCCGGAAGGCCCGTATGCCCGCGCATTAAAAACTCGGGGCCCTGGTATACATCATATTGCGATCAATGTTCCGGCGCTCGAACCATATATTGATGGCCTTCAAGGCAGCGGATGGTTTTTGCTTCCGCACAGCCTCAAAGCGATACGTGAGGCCAAAACTGCGTGGTTAGGTCGCCCTGGCGTAGATACGCTGGTTGAAGTGCATCAAAATTCCCCCGAGGAGTGCACGCCGTTTATTACAAACGTTTCCATATCGAAGCGAAGCGGACCTAGTGATCTACTCAATAGACTCGCTCCGCTTGGCTGTCGCCTCTTGGGCGTAACTGAGACTTCCTCCCACCAGGCTAGTCTAACGATAGGAAGTCAACTCCTTTCCGTGCCACAGTTTGAACGCCTCAATGAAGATAGCGACCGTGCATTTGGCAATGCCGATTTAGACATTTGGCACGTGGCAATCCCGGTGCGTAATCTCGGCCTCTCAGTCGAGTTTTATCGGGAAAAACTGGGCTTAAACCTCACCGGCTATGACGAATATCCTTCTAAGAAACAGGCGTTCGTTTGCACAAAGAGCAATGGATTCTCGATCGAGCTGTTTGAACCACTTGGTGAGGCATTGAACGACCCTCGCAAGCTCCCTGACCACATCGCGTTCGAGATCAACGATCTGGCCAGATATCGTGAGCAACTTGTTGAGCGAGGGCTGGCATCAGTTGGCGAGGTAGTTACTTTCGATAATGGCGTTAAGCACATTGGTCTCCAAGACCCGGACGGCGTAACCATCGACCTGTTTCAAGGACGCCGAATATACGAACAGTCGATCTCGGGGAGATAGGATATCTCACTCGCGACAATTTGGCGGGTAGCTCACTTTTATCAAGTACCCAGCCGACATTTTAAAGGGGAAAAAATGAGGACCGATCCTTTGGACGAAAAGATTCAGCAAGGCGATATCGCGAGCGCGGCGACGATGACTGCCTACCATTCGACATTTCCAGATGGGCAGACGCCGACCAAGGCGAATTTTCAACTCGACGAATGGTTGGAAGCTAAAAGGCTATTTTTGGAAGTCTCAACTCTGTCCTCAGTGAACGTTGGGCATCTTGTACCCATCGTAAATCGCTTGGGCAACTCGCTTACGACATTGTGCGGCCAGCAATATAGGAAGAGTGGACGCGCACCATGCTTACGGGAGTATGTTGACGATTACTTCCCTACATTGGGTTGGCATCTTGCAAGTGATGATCCGGCGCTCTATCAAGATTTTCTTATACTTGACTCGGACCACAAGAAGTTAACGAAACATCTCACGGCCGCTAAGATAACCGAGTTGTCGCAACTTACCTATGTGCGTGTTCGTCAGCATATGGATACAACAAGAAGAATATGGCTGTGGTTATTAGCAAAGCTCGGAGGGAACAGGATTCCGCCGGACCAGGAATTGCATTTTAGGAGCATTGAATGAGCATATGGCAGCCCAGTCTCGAAGGGCAGTTAATTCGCTTTATCTCCAGATGCGGAGTTTGCACAAATAACCATGCAAGCTAAACTTGAACCAATTATCAATGACCTTCGTGCCATCTATAACTTAGAAGGTGCGATGGTGCGGTATTGGTCCTACGTCGATCTCATGACCAAAAGGCGTCACGAACAACTCCCTCTTGGTGATTTTTCGCCAATGGGAAAGCGCCAAGCCGACTTTCTAGATAAACTGATTGCTCTCGGCGCTGAAGATATCGCCTCCGAAGTATGTTTGGGTGTTTGCGAAGAACTCAGCTCTGATGCGATATTCCGCGTCATGTTAGTCATCGTTGACGAACCAAAGAATGGTTGGACGCAACGCTTTCTTACCGATGCCGATTGGCGTTTTTCAAAACCCCGTGAACTGTCTAAAAAGTCCCAACCTAAAGATTTTGATCGATGGGTTACGGTACAGCTATGGACTACAGATATTGATTTGGAACCATTGTTACCTACGCCGTCGCATGTGCGTCAGAAAACGCGCGCGGCAATATTCCGTGCCTACTGGCAGCAGCGCCAAGGCTACCCTTCAACTCTTAGCGAGATGATAAGACAAGAAGGGTCTGTCATGAAATTCTCAGGGGAAACGTTATCGGTGGACCAGAACGCCTTGTACTCTATCAAGCAAGTAGTGACACCTCTTCTTGACAGCATCGATTTTCCGACAAATTTCGCTGCATTCTACGGAGATGAAGCGGCGATTAGCGTTGGGTATGAACCTCTGGGTCTACCGCCTCAGGCTGGGTTCTTGCTAAGCCTGGCGGAAGCAAACTTGACTTAATTGATCATTGTCTATTTCTGGTTGCTCTTACCGAGATTTCAATTAGCAGTCAACCGACTATAGTCGTCTTCCCCTGATCATTTGCTGACCATTTCGCGAATTAAAATGGACAGAATGTGTCCATTTTTCGACGCTCGCCATCTGTGCACGTTCGCAGCCCATTGGCGCCAAAAAATTATTACCAAAATAAAAGCCGTCGCTTAGCGCCTCTGTTTCGTCTGCCTTAGAAAGTTGGCACGGTACGACCCCCTTTACTTATGAGAGCTAAAAATTCTCTCGCGTCAACTGTGATGCAAACGCAAAAGGAGAGAGGTCATGAAAAAATATTCTATCAATATGCCAGAAGAAGCGTTTACCGCATGTCCGTCATGCCGAAACGCGGACAATCTGCGCCAATTGTCATTCGATGTCTATTGCCATGGATGTGGCTGGGACAGTTCGTCGGCTTTTGTAGAGGCGGGCGGACTAGACGAGCTGATTTATGAATATGAAATGAGACTGCAAAGAAAGTCACAAAACGCAGCTGCAAGTCAGCGAGCAAAAGAAAATCAAAATTTACACCAAGTGCGACGAGCTATTTAGCGAACGTCGGAAGGAGGAGGGAAGAATGATGGATTATATGATGATGCAATACCTACCCGGATCAATCTATAGCAGCAGCGTTCGCTGCCGAAATTGCCGTCAAGGGCGATTAATGGCTGGCGATGGGTTCTTGATGAATCGATGTCTGAATTGCGGTCGTTATCAACACGCAATAGATCCGGTGCCTTTCGACTTTAGTTGGGTGCGTTCCAAAGTGCGACGACTTTGGGCGCGAGTCAGTAACTGGGCTTCTTCAGAGCCCAATGATTTGAACTTTAAAGCTGCATTAAGTGGAGGTGTTCAATGAAATTTGAAAGAGAGTTTATCGAAAAACTTAAGTGGTCGGTTTACGACTGGGTTGGTGCGATCTCCGTTACTGAACTGACATCAAATCAAAACCTGAAGGTGCATATTGAGTCTCTTTTCAAAAAGCTTTCTACCCTCAATACTTTGGAGGTCGTATGAGCCAGACAGCAACCATTTCCGCAGTCGCATACGATGTGCAATCGCTGATTGAAGCGCTGAGTGATCGGGAGGTCCGTTTCAATGCAAAGCTGATGTCAAGGACTGCGAAACTTCTTCGAATGATCTCAAGCGTAGACCTCGAAGAGTCTGAGTATCAGACCCCTAAAAAAGAAGAGGAGTGAAGTGTGGTGATTGCCAATACAAAACGGGACAATATTCCAGTGCCAGCCGCACTGCTGCTTCTTGGTGGCGTCGTTTGGGTTCTGATTGCCGGCCCCAATCTGACGTCACTCACGGATCTCGGTGATCAAGTCGAGTCGTTTATGGATCGAAATGGACCTCTGGTACTGCTGTCCGTTGTTCTGGTTTTCTTTAACGCATTCTCGGTAGCCACCTACATCACCAAGTTTTGGTCATACAAGAAGCAAGGAAGTCGTCTGCGGGACCTCACGGGGGAACGCCAACACGATGCGAAAGGTCTTTGGACTTTAACCTACATCGTGGTGTCGATAACTATTCTCTATTCCTGCGTACTTTGGATTGCGACACATCTATTTGGCGTAGTGTTATCGCCAGATGCTTTGCCTGATGCGGTGATTGTGGTTGGAATCGTGAATACGTCTCTTGCAGCAGCCATCATGACTCATTGGGCGCGCGATGTCCTACGCCAAATGGCACGAGCTAATGCGACAAAGCGCGGCTTAACGGATATTCCCAAAGCTAGGGATAGCATCGCGATTGGATCGGCATTTCCAGATGATGAATCCCAAGTTGAAGAGTGGGTCGTGCTCAACAAGAAGGCACTATGCGGGAATATTCTAATTACTGGGAGTATAGGCAGCGGTAAAACGCAAGGAACTAGGCTCTTCCCTGAGCCAGGGGCACTAGGAAATATAAAACTTGTCTCCTATTGCGAAGCCGTCCGTCCCCCGCCTCGTGGTCCCCTGCGGAAGGATAGGCTGTCGCGGCTAGGGGTACTCATCCTCGCTAAGACAACTTAAGACCCCGGCAAGCTGAACATCGGAACTCGGGTTAACGAATCTCGCGGCCACACCGGTTGTTGGGAGGGGGTCCGCCTGCTATGGTGGTTGATGCGAGGGTAATGGGAATGTATCCCCTGAAGAGGGATTAACGAATTGCGCCAAGCTAAGCTGATGTCGTGTTTCTTTAATCGATATTAAGGATGCCCCCGCGCTAGCCCCAGGGGGCCCTGTGAATGTCACACAAGATTTAACTAGTTGTTTCCACCAGTCACTGATGGATGGATCACTGTAGGATCGTCCAATAAACCACAAACAGGCACATGTTCAATATTGCCGTCGACTTCAACTGAAATCTTATCGCCGAGCAAAAGGGTGGCCTTTGCAAATTCCTGCAGATGTTGTTTATTTGTAAAGAATACTCTTACGCCCTGGTAGTCTGCACCTAGGCCAGCCGTCGGCAAATCCAACGCATTGGCTGCCCAAAATCTTTTACATTTGCCGTCGCTTACGCCGTGGACACCCGCCCATCGTGTGGTAGCATTTGAGAGTATGAGCTTCGATGCTTTTCGTTTTGCAGCTGATAAACCCTCATCGCTAAAACTTGATGTACTGGCGAGCGCCGTGGATTCCCCCAAGCGATTTCGACATCCAGAGATGACCAAATAGAAGGCCAAACAAACAGTAAGTAATCGGAAGCTGAATACGTTTTGCATAGGACTTTCCCCGTTATTAATTGTTTTGGATTCATATGATACAAATCCTGCACAAAAAAATAGCTCAAGATCAGATAAATTTCAAGTTGTTTGTAATATTATTTTTTATTGTAAATTCAGTATTTTACGTTGATTTTTCACTCTCAAAAGTATAATTTTTGAGAGTGAAAGTTAAACCACCGAAAAAATTTGGTCAATCATGCCCCCAAAGAAACACTTAACAGATCAAAGAGTCCAACTTGAAAGCCAAACCGTTAATCATTTGTTGTTCAACGCAAAGTCTGGATCAGAAGCACTATTAAGTCTTTATAAGGTTGCAAAAAACCAGGATCGCAACGTCACTCTAGCTGCGATATGCTCATTCGC
>JBIKKO010000031.1:0-26896 GCA_044360315.1 Oligoflexales bacterium | reverse complement strand
AACGGATTTGGTAAAATGTACGCCTAGGAATGGTAATGCAAGGTTAGGTACCGGATAGATATGTCCTCGGTAGTTTGCCGTGTCGGGGGTACTTAATTCAAAATATGTGCCCTTAAAAGGAACGATACGATACCTGTGACCTACGTCGAAAATTTTTGCGACTTTATCGGCGTGCAGTCCTGCAGCGTTAATCAGATGTCCAAAATGGATTTGAACACCATCTTGTGTTTGAATAAACGCATTTGACTTACTCCCCGATATCACCTGTTTACCCAAGAGGAAACGTACTCCCTGCGCCTCCAAGTTGGCTTTCAACTGTGCAAGTATTGCTCCAGAATCGACCACAGCGCTCTCTGGGCAGTGAATCGCGCGTCCGGTCACGGTCTTCGCTTTGGGCTCTATGGCTTTGAGAGCAATGGAGTCAATGATGTGTGCCTTTGCCCCGTTTTTAGCGGCTCTCTCAACAAGCATGTCTAGTGTTTTATCGTCTGACTCATTAATGGGCAGAATTACTTTCCCACAAACATTAATCGGAAGCTTATACTCGAAACAAAATTCACGGAGCATCTTTGCGCCATCACCACAAAATTTGGCTTTCATTGAGTCCGAGGGGTAGTAGACGCCTGTGTGCAATACACCGCTATTGCGACCACTGGAGTGAAGTCCAATAGAGTTTTCTTTGTCTAGAACTATGATTTTAAGTTTTCGATCGCGCTCCAATGCCGCGCGCGCGATAGATAGGCCAATAATTCCGGCCCCAACGATAACAATGTCACAGCTTGTGTTTAATGTGGAGTTCATTTGGTACCCATGAATTGTCTAATTGAGTCCCTGACCCTAGTCAGCACATCCACGCTGGCTTCTGGCCAAATGGGAAGGCTCAAAACTTCCTGAGCGGCACGCTCTGATTCTGGGAGCTTTTCAATTTTTTCGCTGTAAATCGGAAGCTTATGCATTGGAACAGGATAATAAACCATGGTTTCAATGCCAGCTTCTTTTAGTGCAGACTGCAGAGCGTCGCGCTTACCCCCTTTGATCCGAACCGTGTATTGATGAAACACGTGCCTGGCGTAGCTCTGTTCAATGGGCGTTACAAGGTCATTAATATCCTGAAGAAGCTCTGCGTAATGGCAGGCTACTTTACGGCGCTTTTCGCTTTGCTCGTCGATGTGTGGCAGCTTGACTCTCAGCAACGCGGCCTGCAGGGTGTCTAGTCTTGAATTATAGCCCAAGACCTCATTGTAATATTTCTTTCGAGAGCCATGTGAGCGAATTATTCTGGCCTGTTCAGCGATTTGATCATCGTTGGTTGTGAATAAGCCGCCATCTCCGAAGCCGCCTAAGTTTTTGGATGGGAAGAAAGAGTAGGAGCCAGCGTCCCCGAGCGATCCTAACTTTTTGCCGCGGAACTCTCCGCTAAATGACTGTGCGCAATCCTCCAATACTTTGAGCTTATATTTACTGGCTAGAGATAAAATAGAGTCCATCTCACAGGAATGCCCAAAAAGGTGGACGGGAATGATTGCTTTGGTCTTTTCTGTGATGTGGTCTTCAATGCGTCGCGTATCAATGTTAAAGGTTTCTGGATCGATATCCACAAATACCGGAGTGGCACCAACGCGACTGATTGCTTCGGCAGTTGCAAAAAAGGTGAATCCCGTGGTTATCACTTCATCACCGGGCTTAACCCCTAACGCTTCAAGTCCAATAAATAATGCGTCTGTCCCGGAGTTCATGCCAACAGCATGCTTCACTCCCAAGTACGTTGCGCACTCACGTTCAAACGCGGAGACATCTGGACCATTGATAAATGCGCCGCTTTTCATGACTCGCTCAAAAGCTTGCAACAAATCCGGCCAAAGGCGATTGATCTCAGGGCTTAAATCGAGAACTGGTATGCGATCATTCATAGGGGACCTTTACGGGCTATCTGTCAGTTGCACGATATCGTTTTTTGTCTTCGTATATTGTCTTGAGCAGGAGACGCACTTGGCGTCATTATTTGAATCAAAATGCAATTTTATCCCGCATTGGCAAGCCCATCCAATAATTTTTCCTGGAAGGCCAGCAATCATTGCATAAGGTGGAACATCCTTCGTCACGACAGCTCCAGCAGCTACAAAGGCCCATTCCCCAATCGTGATCCCACACACGATCGTCGCGTTGGCTCCAATGGAAGCGCCATATTTTACTTTAGTGACGTGATAGTCGGCGGATGTGTTTCGAGGGAAAGCTGCACGAGGTGTTTTGACATTAGTAAAAACCATGGACGGTCCACAGAATACATAGTCTTCGAGCTCTACGCCTTCATAAAGCGAAACGTTGTTTTGGATCTTGCATCCTTTGCCTATTTTTACATTGTTCGACACTAAGACGTTTTGACCAATAGAACATTGCTCCCCGATTGTTGCGCCCGGCATGACGTGCGAAAAGTGCCAAATTTTAGTCCCAGTGCCAACTTGAGCCCCAGAGTCTATGTAGGCCGATTGATGTGCAAAGTAGCGTTGTTCCTGCATCTGTAACTCACTATGACTTAGTCGTTTAAAATCCAAGGGTGTCTGGTCCCTTTTTTACTCGAAACTTCTGAGGATCTTATCTTGTGCACGAGCTCAATAGCTGGTCTGGCTGTCTCGATCCCAAATCCGCCCCCAGCAAGGATATCACGATAAATTTCCGTGTGCAGATCAGTAAAACCATCCGAAAACTCTAACGCTTTACCGGCGATGGTAATCAAACGATAGGCAGGTTTGTTAGCCTTAATGATTTCAGGCGGTAGGTCTGATTTTTTGGTGGAAAGAAACCATGTGACATTGGCTGACTCCAGTTCCAAATAGCCAGCCATGCGGTTAGGTTCTTTCACATGTACGGCCATATCCTGACATGGTCCAAAAATCCACGTCAAGAAATCAAAGAAGTGAATACCAATATTGGAGGCGACACCTCCTGATTTCGAGACGTCACCTTTCCAGGACGCATCATACCATGAGCCGCGACTAGTAATGTAGGTTAAGGAAACCTCTAGCTTTTTTGAGCCCTTATGTGAGGTGAGTTCATTTTTTAATGCCACTAGCTGCGGCAGTAAACGCAGCTGGAGAACCGTATAGACTTTCTTTCCGGTTTCCTTCTCTACGTCTTGCAGAGAGTTTAATTCATTGAGATCCAAAACTAATGGCTTCTCACAGATCGCATGGGCTCCGTTTTTTAGGGCAAGTTTGATGTGGCTTTCGTGGAGATAATTAGGCGAGCAAATAGAGACATAGTCGACTCGACCGGTCCTTTGTAAGCGATTTAAACTTTCGAGTTTGCTGGCAAATCTTTCAACGTTCGTATGAAACTCACAGTTAGGAAAAAAACGGTCCAAGATGCCGACGGCATCATGAGGATCTGTCGCCAATACTAGGTCGTTTCCGGTGTCATGAATGGCTTTTAAATGTCTTGGCGCGATGTAGCCCCCAACGCCAATAATTGCAAAATTGGTGATCATAGTGATCGTTGTCGTCCTTTGCAGTGCGAAGATGAACAGAGTCGGTCAAGTTAGTCAGATTTAGACACATATTCTTGTGAACGAGGATTGTATGCCAAAAGTCGGGCAATTCAAGCGAATTTGGGCAAATAGTTAGATCAACATAGCTTGGTTTATTAAATTAAGAAATAATTATAAAATTTTTAATATAATTTTAAATTAAAGAGGTTTTAACGCTAATGGTTCAGTGCTTTTTTGTCAGGGCAGAGGCGACTAATGATAGGTGCTGTGCAATCGTCTCTCGGCTTAAATCTTTAGCATCAGACCTAATTTTTCGCGGCTTCCGGAGCTCAGCGGATTTCGCGGCTAAGTTTAGAAGCGAGGTTGCGAGATCGTCCTTTCTGTTCAAAGCAACAAACCCAGCATTGTACTTTTTAATGAGTTCATTGGCTTCACTGTCGGGATTTTCAGTAATACTTAAGATGGTGATGCCTGAAGCTAGGTATTCAAAAAGCTTTCCCGTTAACACGCCAGGAACCCGAGGCTCAATCCAATCAAGGAAAAGCAGGGCGTCAGCATCAGCATATTTTAGCAAAGCTTGTTTGGAAGAGATCTGTGGATGGCTCTCAACAATATCTGAAACGTCGTGTCGCATGATAATTCTGCATACGTCATCGTGGGTTGTACCGTAAAAGCTTAGTCTGATATCTGGAAGTGCTCCAGAGGTTTTGAGAATTCGAATGGCTGCAAAAAGTTGTTCGACGTCGCGTTTGCCCGGGATCACTGTCCCTAGATATAAGATCCTTAAAGGCCCCGATCTCGTTATGTTTGGCAAGGCATTTAGTTCGGAAAGCGTTCTTTCGTCTACCCCGTTTCTGATGACTTCAATGTTAGCCCGTGGCAGCATCTTTTGAATGGCGCTTTTTTGTCCATTTGAAACAGTAAGAATTAGATCTGCTTGCGACGTGATGCCGAGTTCTAACAACCGTTCCATGAGCGAAAACGGAAAAATTCCACGCCTAAATGGGTCGAGAGTCCAAAGATCCCGGTAATCAACAATCCAAATCGCATTAAATAGTTTTGCGGCAAATAGCCCAATAATATGATTAATAAAAAGGGGCGACGAGCTTAAGACAAATCTTGGCTTAGCTCCAAGCTTTCGCCACGCCAATAGCCATCGAATGGAGCCGAACAAGAACGGTAGCCGCCGATCAAGCAAGTCGGGTGATATGAAACGCTTAATTTTAGTTAGGAGTAACGAGGTCATGGACTGCTGTTTCATTATTGTGCCCTGAGCCTGTGCTACCGTCACAGCTGCCGGAGTTGAGTACGGGATTTCAGCGACCTCGATTAAGTGATCGGTATTTTTCAACGGAATGCTTAAATCAAGCTGTCCATCAAAGCGCGCGTCTTTTTTTGTAGTTAAAATTTGGACGTTTCCTAACTGCAAATCCGTGGCAAAGGAGCGAATTCTTCTAACAGCGATATTGTTTTGGGGAACAAAAAAATTACTGATGATCAAAACGTCTTTATCTGGACTGTTGGGTAGATTTTCCAAGATTTAGTGATGTGTCCTCTCAAAGAAGCAGTTCTCGGGATGGGGTTGTAAGAAGTCTATGGCTTCCTGCGCTACTATGCTAGAAAGTCTAAACAGAGGGAACAACAAATTTAAATTGACTAAACTATCAAGCTGTTTGGTAATGTATCGAAGACTGAATCAGTTACACAGATAAAGAGTTGCCGTCAAAATCAACGATGGTTAGTTTTTTTTGAAAGACCCGACGACCTTGTCTGAAGGAAATCATTGATATTCTCTCGTCTTATTATGTTTTAGATTTTGTTTTGATTTATCTTGCCATGGGTTTATCTCAGTGCTACCGAGAAAAGACAGAGAGCCCCCTGTAATTGAAAGGATTCTGGAATGAAGTTTGTTTTGAGCCGGAGTTCATTATTGTATGCCGTGCTTGTGATATTGCTCCTGAACAATGTTTATCTCTTAATTTACGTTTGTGATGACTGCAATGTTTCTAATGTTGTATCACTTGCCAGAGAGGTGAAAAAAGGTTTTAGGCATTTTTTGAGTGAAACATCGGATCCTGTTTATGTCCCAGAGTTCTGGAATCGGCCTATTTCCCGCACCAGTGCTCCACGGCGTTTTCTTCATAAGCTAAAATATACAGGACCCGGTAATCAACTATACGAGCTCAACGTGACGGAAGCCTTGGGTGTTCAATCGCTTGATCCTACAAGCTCCGATGTCTTTCTGGGGTCAGTCTATATTGGGACATTTGAAACTTTTTTTAAGAAACAATTAGAGCTTCAGCTTGT
This sequence comes from Oligoflexales bacterium, assembly GCA_044360315.1. Taxonomy (GTDB): domain Bacteria; phylum Bdellovibrionota_B; class Oligoflexia; order Oligoflexales; family RGVZ01; genus CAMDKS01. Next base: position 21,105 of record JBIKKO010000031.1, on the reverse strand, counting down.
CAGTGACTTCAAGGATGGTTTGACTTTCAATGAACTTCATTATTCGTCTGCCGATTTAAGCGACCCATTAGCGCTTCTTGCTTTGGTCTCCTCGCGGTTTGTTCATGGTACCGCAGATAGTCGCGCCTCATTTCATAGGCTTATTGCTGAGTTACATCATCGTCAGTTGTCTTTAACGTGCGGTGAAGTTTCAGTTTTTGTTGATGCTATTCTGCGTCGACTCGGCATCAAGTCGAGGATTCTTACGACTTTGACCTTAGATGAATGGAACTCTTACGACAATGGCCACACGATGATTGAGGTGTACATTGAAGAACGACGCCGTTGGGTGGCGATTGACTTAGATCAAAAAGTGGTCTTCAAAAGCTCAGAGCACGATGAGTACTTGAATGGGTTTGACCTAGCTACAATGAATTTAGATGACTTGCGAATTGTTTCCCTGGTCAATGCCGATGTAATTGATTACTCTGGTATGGTCGCATACCAGTCATATCTTCAATTTTTGAGGGTAAATCAGGTTCAATGGTATCAGAGAGTGATGCAGTCAATCGGTATCTATGATCAGAGATCGAGTCGGTATGTGTTTGTAACATCAGATGACAATCCCTCGTCTAGCTTCAGAATCTCGCAATACGCGCCGGATTACTCAGTTGTTGAGATTCCAAAATTTAAAGAGATTTTTTATTGAAGCATTCATCGGACAATGTGGTATACGGAGTTGTATAAGTTTTTTAAATTCACCCGTCGCCGTAATTAGTAGAGATCAATAACGTGTGTGGTATTTTTGGTGCATTTTTAACAGCGGATTTTTGGGCAAGAAACACTCGTTCCGTTGCGCAAATTTTTAGTGAAATGTCGGAGGCTACCTCCTATCGTGGTCCCGATGATGCGGGCTTTTGGACGCATGTGATTGATAGCTCATTTAAACCCCCATTTCGCAGTCCGGGGCAGTTTAGCGGCCAGCCCCACGTTGCTGTAGGACATAGACGGCTCTCTATTATTGATACGTCTTCGGCGGGTTGGCAACCAATGGTGTCCGGTGACCAAAGTCTCGTTGTCACGTTTAATGGAGAGATTTACAATTATGTCGAGTTGAGGGAAGAGCTTCAGGCGATTGGCGTATCCTTCAAGACTAAGACCGATACGGAAGTTCTATTGGAAGGATATCGTGTTTGGGGTCAGAAATTACTTCCAAAGTTGACTGGGATGTTTGCATTTTGTATCGTCGATCTGCCTAACAATGAGGCGCTATTAGTTCGAGATCCATTTGGGATCAAGCCTTTGCACTACTCAATATTAAACAATAGTTTAATTTTCGCATCCGAAATAAAGGCTCTTTTAAAGTTTCCAGGCATGAGTCGGGTAGGTCACCGGTCGAACATCTTCAATTATCTTGATTGTGGCGTTTTAGATAAAGACGATTCAACGTTTTATGAACACATTAAGCGCATCGGGGCTGGCTGCGCAGTGCGCCTGAGGCTTGATCGTCCCGATGTTTTTGTATCCTCCGATCGTTACTGGAGTGTGGACTCAATCAAGACGCAGAACTTGACCTGGACGGACGCGGTCGACGCGGTGAGGAGCGAATTTTTAAATAGCGTTCGATTGCACTTGAGAAGCGATGTGCCGTTAGGTGCTGCGTTATCCGGTGGTGTCGATTCTTCGTCTATTGTTGCCGTGATGCGCCACCTTGAGCCGCAAGCAGATATCAGGACTTTTAGTTATGTGGCCGATGATTCCTCTATTTCAGAAGAACGATGGATGGATGTCGTAACAAAGAGTCAAGGTTGCCAGGCCTACAAGGTTCACGCAAATGATCAAGAGCTACTAAATGACTTAGATGATCTTATTACCACGCAAGACGAGCCCTTTGGCAGCACGAGTATTTATGCGCAATACAGAGTCTTTAGACTCGCCAAAGAAGCTGGTATTAAGGTCATGCTGGATGGTCAAGGGGCAGATGAGATTTTTGCTGGATATCGGCCCTTTATTATTGCACGATTGTCATCGTTGTTTAGAAGCGGCGACCTTTTTGAGTGTGCCAGGCTATTGAAGGCCTACAGTCAGGTTGGTGGAAATTCGTACCTCTCGTTAGCTAGAGTTGTTGCGCAATTGATTCCCAATAAGGGACGGATTTTTTTAAAGCGGCGATATAGCAAGTTATCCGGTAGAAAAAGAGGTTGGCTTCAGGGCAAGTCCGTTGAGGACTCAAGGGGCTTGTCTGCGGGGGATGGCGTACTTGTTCAGCAGTTGAAGGAAGCAATTAAATCAACAAGTTTGCCAGGCTTGCTGCGATACGAAGATCGGAATTCTATGCGATTTTCTATTGAAAGTCGGGTTCCGTTTTTAACTCCAAATTTTGTTAGTCTTGGGTTGTCGTTACCGGAGTCATTTCATGTTAATCCCGAGGTGCTTTCTAAGGCGGTGTTTAGAGCAGCGATGCGGGGACTTGTTCCGGATGTGATCTTGGATCGACGCGACAAGATAGGCTTTGAAACCCCAGATCAAACCTGGTCGATAGTGATGAGGGAGCATCTTGCCCTTGAATTGCGAAATGAAACGAGTCCGATCATTAAAGAAATTATTGACGTGAAGCGTTTGCAGTATCAGTTAGAGTTTGAGCCCAAGACGTTTCAAAAATTTGAAGTGTGGCGTATTTTAAATTTTATAAAGTGGGCTAAAGCGTTTTGTGTGCAGTAAAGCTATGCAGAATATTGATAGCGATGGATTAACGCTGCTTTTTTGAGGGATTAGCTTTTGTTGACTCTACTATTTGTGGTCTTGGTAAGTTGTCTATTAGCACAAAAGCTAAAGTGGTCACTTTTACAGTGTGTTTTACTCAGTTTGTGTTGTCTCGTAGTCGCATGGTCAATAATATTGCCCTTCATAAGTGTTTTCAGCCTGCTCACGCCCTTGGGGATTCGAACGCTAGTTTTTATTTTTATATTGGTATTGATAACGCGGCCCAATGTTTGGATGGTCCTCCGTACAAATCTTGGGTTGGTCTGGTACGAAGTTAAGCGTCCGAGATCTTTTGCCTCCGTTGCTTTCTGGCTGACATCCTTAGTTTTGTTCGCTTTGATTCTATTTAACGCGACGATGTTCCCTCCGAGTAATTGGGATAGCATGACCTACCATATGAGTAGGGTCGCATTCTGGATTCAGAACAAGTCGGTTTTCCCATACTTTACCCCCAATTTGCGTCAGGTCCAGATGACTCCGGGTGCTGAATATCTGATTTTAGTTGAACAAATCTTTTGGATGTCTGATCGATTCGCAAACACGATACAGACGCTTTCCTTTCTGGTGATTTTATTTGGAAGCATTGGTTGGTTGAGCGAGTGGGCGGGGCATCGATGGTCTGGTTTTGCAGCAGTTGCAGTATTTTTACCGGCGCCAATGATTATACTGCAGAGTCAAACGACCCAGAATGATTTGATTGCAGCTGTTCCCGTCGTGTGTGCGGCGTTTTTTTTCATTGAGCGTTACATCGTAAAGTCGAAGTCAATTTCTTCTGTATCTCCGCGGATGGTGGCGATGATCTAGGCTACTATTATCAGCTGCTCGTATATGGTAAAGCCAACAGGTCTTTTGGTCATGTCTCCCTTAGTGATTTTAGCTCTGGTTTTTGAACTCAAGAGTCCAGACGCTTCCCTCCGCGAAAAGATTTTGTCTATTTTTGTCACGCTGTCGCTGGTTGGCGTTGTATGTTTACCAGAGGTCTTGATGAAGACAAGGGGCCAGGCGATGTCAAGGCCCGAAGTTATTTTGGGATTTACTAAGCCGTTGGAACAGACGTTCAATGGTATCAGGCATATTATCGACCATATTCCTCCACAGATAGCTGTTCCCATCGTCGAAAAAATTGCTCAACTATGGGGCGTTGAGCCAGGTATAGTCACGGGTGTTGACTACATTTTTTTCCCTAATGAAGATCTGGCTGGTAATCCGATCCAGTTTGTTGCGGCTTTAGTTTTGATATTGCTGGCGCTTGTTTTGCGAAATCGGACTTTAAGATTATTATCCCTAATGACTATTTTTTCATGGTTTTTGCTTCACGGCATCGTTATCAACCAGACGTGGATGAGTCGACTTCAGACGCCCTGGTTTGCTCTCTTGATCCCAGTGTTCGGTTATTTTTTGCTTCATATGCGCATTGACCGAAGGATTGTCTCAAGTTTGATCGCTGTGGTATTGATTCACGCGTTGTTCACGCAGGCATGGGTCACCTTGTCGCGGCTCAAGTATTCGGGTTGGGGTGTCCCCATTTTCGAAGAGTCGAGATTTCATGCATATTATTATCGGAGGGTGGACGCGCGTTTGGAGTTTGCTCGAATTGATAGTTTGTTGCGACAATGTGAAAGAATTAAGCTTGTTTCAGGTGGTGATGATTATGACTATCCAGTTGCATGGTTAGCGGTGACTCGCGGTGTGCCGGCCTCATACCGTTTAGACCGAGACGATGTCAGCGAGCAGTGTCAAGTTAACACACAAGTATATCAATAAAGGCTCTTATTTAAAAAGACAAGGTCCGGCTAATTTAAGGTTTGGACGTGGTATTTTAAGTATTTGGGACGTGCCGTCGCGCAAGTGATTTTCATACTTGACCGGATTTCATAAGATTTAACAATAGCCTACAATCTTCTGCGACTTATGTTCATTGTCCAGACTTGGTTAGAACAGTTTTAATCGTTCTTGCAAGGATCTGAAGATCTAATAGAAGTCCCTGGTTTGTCAGATATGCTAAATCATACTTGAGCTTTGTCTCGGCTGAACTTGAGTAGTGTCCTCTGATCTGAGCGAGCCCAGTGACTCCGGGGCGTATGCGTGAGCGCTCTCGATACCAAGGTACAGAGTTTTCAAAATTGGCGACAAATTTTGGGCGTTCTGGTCTCGGCCCAACAAAACTCATATCGCCTTTGATTATATTTATTAACTGTGGAAGTTCGTCTATCCTAGTCTTCCTCATGAATTTGCCAAAGGCCGTGACACGGGGGTCATTGACAGTTGCTAACACAGGGCCTGTTGTGGATTCCGCATTATTGATCATTGATCTAAATTTATATATTTTGAATGTACGTCCCCCAGCGCCGATTCGGTCTTGGCTGTACAAAATGGGTCCTTTGGATGACATTTTGATTGCTAAAGCTGTCACTACAAACACTGGTAAGAACATAATCATCATAACGGCGGCTAACGTCACATCCAAGCCTCGCTTGATGATAGAATAGGCTTCGGACGGCGGGTCAAGTTTTAGTTCTAACAATGGTAAATCGTTGAACGTAAAATATTTTAACCGACCAAATAATATCTCGTAGTGTGAGGGAAGCGCATAGACTCCTGTGCCGGTTTTGGCGGCTCTGAATACTTGTGAAAACAAATTTTGCTGATTATGATCAGATGGTACGACGATGATTGCCACGAGGGGATGCTCTGCTGCGTATTGTGGGAGCTGATCAATATGTAAGACTGGAATGTTAGCTTCATGAGATTTAGTCTGGATCGCTTGCGATGTGAACATTGCTTTGACAACCACCCGGTGTTTGAATGGGGGCAGCTGACATTCCTTGAGGAATCTAATGGCATCGGACGTGTTTCCTACAACAGCGATGTCCGAGACCTCTTTAGCCATTCGCCGGAAGTACCAAAGCCGCCAAACCAGCGATAAACCGAAATTAATGATAAAAAGTGTGATCAGTAGAGATCGAGGAAAATTAAAGGATTGCTGCACGTAGAGGAATGTAAAGGCTCCGGCCACCATGATAAAGTTAGGTACTAGTAATCGTTGAAACCAATCTAGGATGGATGGAGTGGCCCAAGAGTCATACACGCCTAAGATGTAGAGTGACGCTGCGTATGATAACCCTAAAATGAAACCGGGAATCGCAAAGTTATCAAAATTGAAGCTGGGGTGATCGAGGCGCCCACTGAAGAAGGGCAAATCAAAGCCACGCCGGACTTGTATAGCTATAGCACATGAAGCTATTACTACCAGGATATCCAGCAGAACAAAGTATTTTCGACGTTTAATATGCGTAACATGAAGCATCCTGAGTAAGAGAACATTTTTGAGTGAGAACGTCCATAAAATTTGCTAAGCTACGGCGTCGCAGAATTTGAGGGCTTAGCTTATGTCCCGTGAAAACAAGCCAATATTGGCGAATGAGTGTAAAGATGTCGATGTTGTTGATTTGTTAGCCTTTTTTTGGAGGGCAAGGCGATCAATAGGAGTTGGTGTTTTGGTTGGACTGGTGTTGGCGTTAGGACTCGTGGTGTTTAAGAAGCCTTCGCTGTATTTTACATCTGTGCCGGTGTTTTTGATAGAAGATGCGGTAGGCGGCACATCTGATCAAGTTAAAAGCAGCTTTGAAAGTTTGGTGAGTCATCGCGATTTGATCGCTGCATTATCATCATCATCAGCTCAGCTGCAAATCATTGGGGGTAAAGCTCCTTTTAAGCTCAAAAATTCAGCAGGTTTGTTTTCTTTAGAGTTCGCCTCTTTGAGCTCTGATCCAACGGGGCGAATTGCTGTTGCTGCACTAGAGACACTCGCGGATGCAACTAGGAGTATCAATGCTAGGATTAATGAAACCGAAAAGGCCTTATCAGCAGATTTGCAGAGAAAATCATCACCAGAGATCAGATATTCTAATTTGGTGAAGAGGATGACGTTAGAGTTGGCCGATAGCAGGATTAGGCTGTTTGCACTGGAGTCGCGCTTATCTGAGAAGGCAGGAGTCAGGCCATTACCCTCGATCGTGGATCGAGGAACTGCGATGGGTGACGATGTGTTACGACTTATAGCGATCGCGGGACCTAAGCTAAGTGCTGAGGAAAGGCAGTCCATAATAACGGACTATGCACAGGCGGTTGGCGATATTAGGGCAATCACGGCGAAGTATGAACGGCCTCTTGAGCAGATGAATGAATCTATCAGGGGTTTTGCGACGAGTATACGGCAGTCTGCACAACTAAGTGACAGTTTGTATCCAGTTTTTGCAATGGATCATGTCAAGTATCAAAATCTTGTAGCGACAGGTGCCCACGAGCGTTTTGAACGGAAGTGGCCTTTGTTCATGGTTTTGGGCGGTGCATTTGGAGCTGTGATGGGGCTGATTTTTTACATGGGCAGGCAGTTTTTAAAAGATAATCAGTTGCGACTGAGACGGGCTTTAGGCGGTTAGTGTATTGTACTGCTGTACTTACCAGAGCTGGCAAACCGGCCCAGTTGACGCTAATTTATAACTCGCCTCTCAATTTAGTAAGACCTCGAGATCAGACATGGTCAAGGCTCGGGGGCTTCCTGCTCCAGGCGTCAAGATTGAATCAGCTAAGTCTTTTTTCGTAGCCTGGAGACGGAGGATTTTCTCCTCTACAGTACCTCGAGAGATTAGGCGGTAAGCAAACACAGGTTTTGTTTGTCCAATCCGGTGTGCGCGGTCAATGGCTTGGGCTTCTGCCGCAGGATTCCACCAGGGGTCGAGTAAAAAACAGTTTGAAGCAGCAGTTAAGTTCAGTCCGACACCCCCAGCCTTTAGGCTTATGAGAAACACGCTTTCTCCGTGTGTGCTATTGAATTTATCGACAAGCTCTTGCCTGTTGCGAGTCTGTCCATCGAGATAAGTGTAACTAATCCCGGCCTCGCTCAGTTGCTCTTTGGCAAGCTCTAGGAGTTCAATAAACTGGCTAAACACCAAGGCCTTCTCGCCTCTAGAAACCGTTTCTTTGACGCGATCCAACAGGATGTCAAGCTTTGTTGAAGGCTCTGACTTCAGCTTTTTGTCGACCAAGCCGACGTGGCATGATGCTTGGCGGAGTTTTGTTAATCCGGCAAGTATATGAATCTGCGCTTTCTTGATACCATTAGTTTTAATCTCAGATACAAGTTTTTCCCTAACAGTCTTCGCAAGGCTATCATAGTTGAAGCGTTCTTTTTCGCCAAGATCACAGTAAATAATACTTTCATTCTTAGACGGTAGATCTTTCAAGACTTGATCTTTTGTGCGTCGAAGTAAAAATGGACGCAACACCTGAGCTAATAGCGTGCGATCCTCGCTTGTGCCGTTAAGCCCGTTGGCAGACTTTCTGAAAAGACTTAGACCACCAAGATGAGGATTTAAAAACTCGAAAATCGATGCGAGATCATCTAGTCGATTTTCAATCGGTGTTCCCGTAAGAGCTAGTCGGTGGCGAGCTTTGAGTAGTTTTGTGGCCCTTGAAATCTGAGAGGCGGAGTTTTTTATGTAGTGCGCTTCATCTAAAATCACATACTCAAAATCCACTTTTGCAGCATCTTCTAAGTCGCCCCGAATTGTCTGGTAGCTTGCAATAATGACATCGTGTTTGGCGGCGATGGTTTTAAGAGATACTCCGGCCGGCTTGTCCAATACGAGGACTTTAAGATCTGGCGCAAATTTCTGAGACTCTGCAAGCCAGTTATAGATGAGGCTTTTTGGTGAAATAACGAGAGATGCTGGCATTTTTCTCGATGATTCAGAGTCTTTGTAATAACGGTCAAGCATGGAAAGCACTTGAATGGTTTTGCCAAGGCCCATGTCATCGGCGAGGCAGCCGCCAAAGCCGCATTTTTCAAGATAGTTAAGCCAGGCTAGTCCCTCAAGTTGATACGGTCGCAGGTCGGCCTTGAAGGTGCTACTCGGTTTTGTCGGTTTAATTTCAGAATATGAACGGACGTTTTTATAGAATTGCCGCGCTTCAGAATCGTAGGAAATCTGTCCTCGTTCGCCCTCAAGTTCGAGAAGAACGGCGTGCAGTTTCGAAATGCGTACACCATCACAGTCTGTCGAAGAGCGAACAAAACGCTTCAGAAGTCTCAGTCTCTGCTGAAAAGCCTTGTCGTCGATCAGACCTAAAGACCCATCGGCAAGTTGCACAAATCCATCTATAGTTCCGTTAGCCGTTAAAAGTTCAAGTCCACGTAAAGTCTGCCCGCCAAATCTCGCTTCACAGTTAACGTCAAACCAATCAATTCCGGATGAAACCGCCATAGAGAAGTTATCGGCTTTACGAAGGAGCTTGCCATCAAACAAAACTAACCATCCGCACTCGATGGCCTGAATCACCGCTGATGTGACCTGATCCCGAGCGATCTCGGCAGAATGGCCTAGCTGAAAATTATGGTCGACGGCTGGTAGTATGATGCTTGGACAACGCTTTGCCAGCGTATCTATAGTTTGAGCCTCTTTTTGGAGGGATCGATAACTCAGATGTCTTTGCTCTTGCTCATTTGTTAACCAGGATTTGGTTTTGTCGTCCGAGTTAAAAACGGTACCATCATAATCAAATGCAAAATTACAAAAGACCATTTGGGGTGACACAGCTTCAGACGTTTTAAGTAGCGCCAATCTCGGTTTAAATGGCGGATAATAGCGCGTTGTATGAAGAGCCTCAGGCAGGTGAATCTGTTCTTCAGTCAGAACAGGCTCGACAACCTTGATAAATTCAAGCACAGGTTTCGTAGGGCCCTTGATTGGACCTAGTTTCGATAAGGACTTTAGTAACTGAAAGATCTCACTTTTCGGTCTCTCAAACGCCACCAATTCAAAATCGGAGGTGAGTAAAAATGGTGTATTATCGAATAGAGAAACGCTTGCTATCGGTATGCTGCGACCAGAGCTGTTTTTCAGGCTTGCGTTGATAGTATAATCTGAGGTTTTATCCCGTTTTGTTGGTCTGATCGGTTTAACTTCAATGTGACATTTAAATATCTCATTCGATGCCACGCGGAGAGGCTTGATGTGTTGCTCGCTTGGAATGCGTTGCGAGGAGTGATCGGGAGCAACAAAGCATCGGCCAGTTTCGATGAGTATTGACAACTCCCGAAAAGATTCGCTTCTCCCAAAATCTATCTCATTGGTCGCAGAGTGCGATGAAATGCTGGCCCATTCATACGGCGACCGCGGAACCACGGCAGTGAATCGTCGCAGGATGTTTAAGTCAGCACTATGGATAAAGTTGAACATTTCAAAGTTTGGCGCGTCAAGTGACCAAGAAAATTTTTGAAGTTTCGAAATCTTACCTGTTTTGGGACGTAATGTTTTTCGGTACGTTTGAACGCTGACCGCGCCGCTTTTTTTGAGCCGGTCAAGTTTTAGCTCATACCAAATCTCAATTCGGTCCTTTTCTGCCGAGGGTGCCTGAGGCTTTTGATGGGGTGGCGCATATTGTTGTAGTCTTGTCATTGATTCCAACACATGCTTGAACCTGATGGCGTCAGGATCTGGTCTCATCACAGGTATTTGATTATGTGTCGAGATTTCAGAAGCTTTGGGAGACCGGATTCCAGGTCCGTAAAGCCATTGGGCTGCATCATCAATGGAGGGTTTTGTTTGGTTATCTCGTGTCGCAGTTTCAAGTTCCAATAGGTGCTCTTGGAGGGCGTATCCAGAGGCGACCAGATGTTCGCAGAAATCTCTGTTAGCAATAAAGTTTGGACACGTGCATTCAATTGAAATGGCTTCCCCGATTGCTTTGTCTTCGATGACAGCAATTTTGGTAGAATATGTTTCTTCGCAGTGAACCATGAAGCGACAGGTATCCGCTGAGATCAGAACCAATTGCACACGGCCTGCACGCCTCAGGGCCAGCCCACGCGATTTGTAGCGATCTGTGGCTTGGGAACGAATAAGCTCTAAAATATCGGAAGATGGTATCATAAGACCCTCTAAATAATGAATATTCAGCGTGCCGTCAAGACGGAGATGGTTCCTTTTTCTGAGGTGGCTATAGAATTTGTGTCATAGAGTTTTGTGTCATCGAGGTGAAACGCAATAATGCTTGCAATTTAAGAGCCTTGTCGGGAGACGCCTGCGGCCTTTAATTTGTAACACTTAAGAGGAAGAACGACCGTGTCGGTCCTAGCGGTGTTGACCGGACTTTAGGTTGCCTGCAGCTAGGCTTTAGCTCTGGTTGCTGAAAGGTCACGTGTATCCACCTAAATTTTTAGCCTCTTGAATATTCCCTCTGGAATACTGCGAATGATGATCATGATCAAACACCAAAACTTCGGCAGATAGACAACATCCCTTTTGCGACTGATGGCGGAGACAATTCCTGGGGCAATCGCTTCTGGCTTTGCCCAAAGAGGTCCCTTTTTGAACTGTTCTGTCATGGGTGTATCGACAAATCCAAGACGAAAGTCTGTGACGGTGATGTTTTTCGGTGCTAAGCGCTGACGTAGTCCGCTTAAAAATACACTTAGACCCCCTTTTGCTGAGCCATAGACGTAGTTTTTCGCGCGACCACGATCTCCTGCTACGGAAGTGATAACGGCGATTTGTCCGTGTCCCTGAGCGGTGAAGTCGTTGGCTGCCAGTGTGGCGAGAGAGGCTTGGGAGAGAAAGTTTGCGTGGATGGTGTGGAGGGCTTTTCCCCATAATTGTTCCTCAGCATCCTGATCTCCAAGGTCTCCGTGACAAATGAAAACAAGATCGATTGACCGGAATTTTGATTTTACTGTGTCAAACAAACCGGCATGTGCGGTAGCGTCGATAAGGTCTGCGGTCTCCTTGTGGACTGATCCCATTGTGCGTAATTTTAAGTCGTTTTCGAGACTAGATAGTTTAGCCGGATCGCGGCCAATGATGAAAAGGTTATGACCTTGCTGGGCCCAGATTCGTGCACTTGCCTTCGCGATAGCCGAATTTGCTCCAAAAATAACTATGTTCATGAATTTGAACTCCTCGTGGTGACCCTTCGCCAAAGTGAGCTCGAGAATGCTGGGTCAATAAATTTAGAAAACTCAGCCCATCTTGGGTAGAACGCCGCGAAGTGCTCAGGGGTCATTCTTGCATCTTTGGCAGTATAGATGGAGCCATGGCAGCGCTGTGTTATATCATCTAGTCGATTTAGTAGTTTAAACAACGGCTCTCCCTTGTGAGGAAAATCTAAGGCAAGTGTTATACCTTCCCTAGGGAAACTCATCATTCCAAGACTTTGTTTATCGCCAAAGGTCTTAAGGACAGCAAGGAAACTTCCTTGGCCTGACCTTGAGATTTCCTGCAGAATTTCTCGAATGGCAGCTTCTCCTCCTGTTGCAAACGGTAGAACACATTGCCACTGGAGAAAGCCTTGTTTCCCATAGACACGGTTCCACTGGTGGAGTGCATCCAGAGGGTAAAAAAATGGGTCGTAGTGTACCACCGATGACGTCTTGCGGCTAATCTGACGATGATAGTAAAAAGTGTTGAAAGCATTGACTGTATAGCGGTTTAGGACGAAGCCTGGTAGATCTACGGGTAAAGACTTTTGAGTTGGTGGGTGAACGGACCTTGACGTGAACGACGAGTCGGAGTGGTTACCTCTAATGAAGAGCCCTCGTCCAAGCTCCTGACTTGGGGCAAGGCAGTCGATCCATGATACCGTGTAGAGATAGTCTTTATCTGACGACCGTGATAGGTCAAAAAAATCTCTAAGCCCTGAGGTCTTTATGATTTCCTGAGCGACCAAAGCTCCCGCAACTGGCTTTAGTTTGAATTTGACCCATGTTACGAGACCTGTGAGACCAAGACCTCCAATGGTTGCAAAAAAGTAATCAGAATTTTTGTGTCTTGAGCAGATGAGGCGCCTGCCATCCGAACGAAGCAGCTCAAATTCCTCGACATGGTGACAGAAAGTTCCGTCGACGTGATGGTTTTTGCCATGGACATCATTGGCTATGGCCCCTCCCAGAGTTACAAACTTGGTTCCAGGCGTTACCGGGAGAAAAAATCCGTGAGGTACGATCAGTTGCAAGATCTCATCGAGAGTCACGCCGGCCTCAGCCGTGAGGTAACCATCTGCTCGATCGAAGGCGATCATGTGATCGAGTCCGCGTGTAAGTAAAAGGTTTCCTCCATCATTAAGGCAAGAGTCGCCGTAGCTACGACCCATGCCATAGGGCAGTAACGTTTTGGTCCGGGGGCATAAGGGCAGTGGATCCTCTTTCCGCTTAAGAAGAATGGCCGTCTGATCGTCTGCCTTGGGAAATCGTCCCCAGCTTTGATAAGAAGAAGTCTCGTGCGGTTTTTTCATGTGACTTTTTTATCCTTTAGTTGGCTAAAGCTATCACAAGGATGACGTAAAGTAATGATGCCAAACTCACCTTATCTTTCATTGCAAATACCACAGGATCATCGTCAACCTGACCGCGATGGGTTAATAGCCATATCCGCCCAGTCCAAAAGAGCAGGATGGGTGCAAGCATCCATAGGCGGCCTGGGTATCTGTGGAGCACCTGAACATCAGGACTTGCAAAGAAGAGAGCCAAAATTAGGATTGAGATCAAAGAGCTTGTGATACCCATTACAAGCACGGGAATTTTGTCGTCGCCTGTATATGACCTGCCATGGAGTGCATTGTGGTTACGACTTACGAGGCGAAGAAGCTCCGTATAGCGTTTAACCATGGCCAGCCCAAAAAAGAAAAACGTGCTGAAACTTAAAAGCCAAGGTGATATGGCGATGTTTGTTGCAGCCGACCCGGCCATAATTCGCATCGTATAAAAAGACGCGAGGGTGACAACGTCCAGCATAATTTCTTCTTTCAATCTAATGCTGTAAACCACATTTACGGCAAGATAGAGAAGAATGACTCCGGAAAAACTCCAGCCAATAGTCGATGCAAGAAGAAAGCTTATGGCTCCCAGAATCGGTGCTAGGAAAAACCCAGCCTTGATCGGAAGATGGCCTGATGCAAATGGTCTAGCTTTCTTGGTAGGGTGTTTGCGATCGTTTTCGACGTCGAGCATGTCGTTCATGACATAAACCAAAGATGCGATCATCGAAAAGCTGGCAATCGCCGTCAACGTCGCTAGCCAAAGTGAGGGTTCATAAATGCGGTGTGCGGCAATCATCGGCGTAGCGATCAGTGCATTTTTGACCCACTGATGAGGTCTAATTTGTTTGAGGACGAGTTCTAGCTGATTCGGACGATCATGGATCGCCTGGTAGGGGACTCCTAGGTCTTGAACTTTTTTTGTTAGGAGAGCACTTGGATTCACCAAAATCGCCCGACTTGCTTTTGTCCAGATGGGCAGGTCTGCGGTGGAGTCACCGATGTATTCAAACGCCCCTTGATAGTGCTGTTCAATCCACGCCAGTTTGTTTTTGCCCTTGAGATTGACGCTGTTACTTGACCCAACGCACTCATCAAAGTACTGGCAGTGCTCCCCAATTTTTGTAACTAGCTCATGATTTGATGCAGAGATTAAAACGGTTTTAGCACCAGCTTGACGGCGGGCTTTCACCAGACGAACCACCTCGTCGTGGTAGGGGAGAAGAGCTGGGTCAAGGGAGATGTGATGTGCGATCATGGCCTTGAGGTGAGCCTTTCCCTTTAGACACCACGCAGGAAGTTTTGTGATGAGCCAGGGTTTTGTGCGAATGAGCTTAAGCAGGGTCTCAAAAAGAAGATCCGTCTTTAGCAGCGAGTTGTCGAGATCACAAAGTAGGATTGGTGTGGTCAAGAGTTATCCTTAAACATGTCTTGGGCTTAACTCGTTATCGGCTGGATCGACGACGGCATGAGGGGCATCGGTCTTCGGGGTCTAGAGGCTGTGCCCAACCTGAATCTATATTTTATACGATAATTTCAATGGTTTAAGTGAATGTGGAGAACGTCCAGCAGGGCTCTCGCACTTATAAAGTATTTTTATAATATTATAAAAATATTGATAACTTTATATTTAATGTTATTGGTTTTAAATCAGACTCTAACAGAGAGTCTTCAGGCTTGTCCTAGGCATTCAAAAAATAGCGAGACCAGTTTAGATGACGTTTCCTATTCTCAATTCATTGCGGACCTACTCGATCAAGCGGATTCTTATATCCATAGCTCCGCTTCTAGCGGTTTTATTTTCCGTAACCATCGCCGTGGCGACCTTAAGATTCAATTTGGTTGCTGATGCCAACACACTTGGCGAAGAGTTTCTTCGAAAAAACGCAGTCGCCATGGCCCGTGGCGATCTTACATCGATTAGTCGTAGTTTAGAGGTAGCTGCAGCGACCTATCACTTGGTGTGCGTCGAGGGCAGAAACAGGCATGTTACGTTTTTTCAACATATTGAACGCTCTTGTAAATCAGGACCTCTGACCAAGACGATCAAAATCACTAGTCCGAGGAATCGTCACTTAATAGTAACGGCTACGATGATGATGCGACAAAGTCACCTAGCCTTAGCCACAGCCCTCATTTCAGTGCAGATCATTCTTTTGGTGCTTTTAAACCACACCTCAAAGCTTCTTCAGCGGGAAATCCTAGGACACGAGTTGGAGAAATCACGGGCATTTGCAGCCCTGACCACCATGCTTGCGCACGACGTAAGACGGCCCTTGGCTGTGACAAAGATGGCCGTTGATATGGTGAAAGATATCGGTGATTTGAATGGTTTAAAAGCATGGTCAGACAAGATTATTCCAGAAATTGACCGTGCATCATCAAGCGTAGAAAGCCTGCTTCAAGATGTTATGGAGCTTGGTCGGGATGGTAGCCAGGATTTCTATCGAAGTAGGGTCATGGTTGGTAAAATCATAGGAGAGTGCTTAGAACACGTCTTAAGTTACAAGGGTTCGCGCGACGAACCAATTGAAGTTGATGGTGATCCTTCTGTGTTCATCTTCGGTCATGAATTTCGCTTAAAGCGTGTTTTCACCAATCTCATTGAAAATGCCATCGATGCAGCCGCTAATCGAGGAACGGTCAAGATCAGCTATAGGAAGGGACGTCGCAGTTTGGAAGTGAGTGTTGCAAATACTCACAGCTTTATTCCACCATTGGATCGCCGCCGCGTATTTGATTTGTTCTACTCTCAGGGGAAAGCCGAGGGAACTGGTCTGGGCCTGGCTATCGTTAAGAAAATTGTCCAAGCTCATCATGGTCGGATTCGCTGCCGTTCTCGTCGAGATGCTCGATATCCAGATGGGCGAACTGAATTTAAAATAATGCTACCAATCGCCGATAGCTCGGGGACGCAAAGCGTCGATACGTCAAGGCTTACGACTGCGAAACCCAAGCGTGTTGCCGTCATTGATGATAGCGTGATCTCAGCAGAAGCTTGGATAAAGGCTTTGGGGGCAGACGTGGGCGTAGATATCTACTGCACGCCGTCTGAGTTTTTTGACGCTCTGACAGGTGATCCAGAAAAAATAACAAAACTCGATTTGGTCTTAACCGATTATTACTTTGAGGGTTCTGCTGATTCAGGTGAGCATGTATCGGCATTTATCTTCGGCTTAAGGCCAGAGCTCCCCGTGGTATTGATTTCGTGTATTTATGCAGATCCTGACTTGCGTCGAAAATTCCATGCGGTTTTCGACAAGACTCCGACAAGTTATCGGAACCTGGCCGAGTCCGTGTGGCTGTCAAAATCCTAGTCTCGTCGGGGGCTTTGATTTAGGTGTTAAGTCCCGTTTAATTCTGACTGGGAAAAGACGGCACCACTGTGAATTTTTACTAGTACACGAAATCACTGCGATAGCGTTAGAAATTTAGAACAAATCCAAACTGTCATTAACTATATCTGACCGATGCTTAGTGCGTTATCTCTGTAGATTTAAAGAGAGGAGATCATGAGTCCGCAAGCGGTGCTTTCGTAAATTTCGTGCTAGAATTCAATAGATGAGAATGGCAAAATTCGTGCGCGACGTGATTTTTGTCTGGCCGAGTAATTCCGATATTCTCAATTTTGTTTGTAACCCAGATTCATGTGTATGGGGTATAGGCGTTAAATTTTAGGAATCGATAACACAAATTTAGAGGAGGAGTTTGTCATGGGTATGAAAAATATTTTTTTGGTTGGAGTTAGTTTATGTGTCGGTCTTCTTAGTGTCCGCTGCCAACATGCAGACTCTTCAGGAGCTGCGGTATCAAGTGCACGCCCTTCTGCAAATAGAGCATCTACAACGGGCGAGGTTGATTTTTTTAGCTTGTCGTGTCGCAGTTCCCAAGCAAGACGCTGGTATTTTGTTACGTATCCAGCTTTTGGCGGCAACGGTATATTTACGAGCTATGAAAGCGTCTCTGGTAGCCGAAAACCTACCCGTATCGCGACAATGAAGTATCCTACGAAAACCGAAGACACGATGTCTATTTTGGAATCAGATGATAAAAATGGGTCCCATGAATTTTTGTTGCATCTTAGGCAATCCGGAGAAATTGATTGGGAGAAGAACTCGACTTATAAGGGAGCATTAGGGGATACCGCTTTTTCCGACTGTTCGTTTTCCTCGTTTAACTATGAATGTAAGCAGCGTGGGAAGGCATCAATATTTTTAGACACGACTTCTGAGAAGGGGCGGGTCGCCGTTGGATTGGGCTCTACTAAGGACCCACTGCGTGAAGCTACTTTAAATAATTTTGTGCCAATGCGCTGTCCTGGTTGCTTTCGCTTTGAGTACAGCATTAATAAAATAAATTATCAGCTATCCACCACTCCTCAGAGTTCTTTGGATGTGTCTATCTTGACGGCAACGCAGGAGGATGGCAAGACCATGAAATGCAACAGGCTTAGTCTATAAGTTATCCGACTTGAAGTGCTTGGCTGTGCTAGGTGAACAGGTTTCGAAAACGAATAAGCAAGTGGAACGTACGGACCTTAGCATGCGCTAAGGTCTTTTATATGCGTTAGATCTATGCCCCTATCAGTTTTTTTGCCAGTCTTTGGCTACCAATGATATTCGCCGTCGCAGCCAAGACCAGGAAGTCGGTACAAGAGCCATCCGTTGATTTTCCTGCTATAACACATCCAGGATGTGCCTGCTGGTAGCTCGTCTTTGAATATGCGCTGGAGATCCTGTCTTAACCTTGAAATCGATTTTTCGATATTGTTTTGGCGACGAAGATAGGGCTCTGTGATGAGACGAAGGCCTTTGGGCTTTAAGTGAAAGTGGTTATCAATCAACTCTGAGTGACAATCTTCTTTTTTCAGATAGCCGTGAGGATTGCGCGCCATTAGCTGTAAGATTTGTCGTCTGAGTGTGCCCTCTTCCGGGCGGTAGCGTTTGTCACCTAACATGATGGTTCCGCAGGGCGTCATTTTCAATATTAGGGGTGGCGTTAGAGGTGGGCTAGCCTTCTCCATTAGTGAGGACGATTGCATGGTTCTTCCCTCAAGGTGTATAAGTTAAATCTGCCGTTTGCTCGAGTTATACCAGAGCTTTCTAAGATTCAATTGCTCAAAATTGCGCCTTCACATGCCTTAAAACCCTCACCCGAGGTGACGGTAGTCACTGGGTGAGAGTTCCCTATAAAACCAGGACCAAGCTCGTTTGCCGCTAAGCTATTGAGGCGGACTCGGTGGGTGCGTTTGATCGTCGCAGGACGCTATGCCGTTAGGGCGGTTAAACCTTTATGAAACTAGGCAAAAAAATTTAGTAAAGCTATGGGCGGGACGGCGCTACGAGCATGGTGATCCTGGACAAAGGACGCCGGTTCTAGATTGCCATGGATTGATCGACTGCGGCCCGCTGAAAGAGGATCCATCCTCCTAGCTTTTCATTCCATGGCAGCCAGTTGAACCCAGGGGGGCTAAGGTCACCAAAGAAATTTTCAAGAGCTATGCGAATTCTTGATACGGTTTTTACGGCCGTGCGGTAGCGTGTTTCAGTGCGGCGCATCGCAAGACTAGGATTGTCTTTGAAAAATTCATCGTACATGGCTGCGAGGAGGTCTTCGCGTCGGAGCACGCCGCGATGGCCGTTAGCTAAGGCTTTGAGTAACTTTGACTGTCGCGATGAGTCCTTTACGGCAAATATACGTTTGGCTGCGGAAATGCTGCCATCACGCGATAAAATGGGATCGAAACTGTCTTCGATGAGAACTTTCCAGGCTGCGGAAGATACGTTCATGAGGTTTTCTCCTTGTTAATAGACTAGGCCGTCAGCGCCGGCTGCTGGCATTTTAAATAATACCCACTTGGCCTTTGACCGGTCGTAGTGAAACCACGACATGCCTTTGGGAGTGATTTCCTCAAATGTGGCGTTAAACTCTTCGCGAACACGGCTCATCATACGGACTAACGCTGAATGGCGACATGCCTTGGCCCGATCGCTCAGTTCTCCAGTAAAGCCCTCCTCTGCGTGTAAGACTTTGATTAGATCGTCCGACGACATGGCTGGCTTTGTGGCTGAGAAAAATGCGCGTATCAACCGATAAGCTCGTCCTTTGCGTGACAGGCTGTGGCGCTTGCCGTTAACCACGACATGCATGCCGGCGAGTTCTACTTTGGGGATGGCAGAAATGGGGGTGAGTTTTTCGGGATGAATGATACTAACTGTCTGGGCTGTAGTCATAGTTTCCTCCGTCTAATGACCAAAATTGTTGAGCGGACTCTTAGTTGGTGGGCGCGAATTGGTCAATCCGTCAGGAGGTGACGGAGTGTTGAAATTCACGGTTTTTTGCTATTTATGTGACCATTTTTTCATTTGTTTATTGCTAGAAACAAATCAAAAAATATTTTGCGATATTTTTTAATTCTGTCAGACGCTGACCGCAATGCTAGGTAATAGTGACCTGATGATCCCCAAAAAAGTGGACAACGCATTCTTTACGCTGCTATTGCCATTTTGCCCTCCTCAGATTGCGATGGGCTAACATTTCCGAGAGCGGTATGAGCGTGTTAGCGGTTGTAATCGATCTTGATCCAGTCAAAAATCTTGCGGCGCGCTTCTTCGTGTGAGGCGTATTTTTCCCAGAACATATGCTCTCTTTTAAAACGACCAAAGAATGATTCCATCATGGAGTTATCCCAGCAGTTGCCTTTACGGCTCATGCTGCGGATTGCCTTTTTTGAATCCAAATATCCACGTACAAGATCTGATGCGTCCTGCGCACCGCGATCCGAATGAACGATCACGTACTCACCAGCATCTCGGTTCTCATAAGCGCGTTCCAGGGCCTCTTTAACCATTTCTGCGCGTATGTTATTCTCCAATGTCCAACCAACAAATTTTCTAAAAAAACACGTCGAGTACAGTGCAGAGATATAAGAATCCTTGTTTCGTCGGCACATACGTGATGTTGGTCACCCACACCTGATCAGGCTGCTGAGCGGTAAAATCCTGCATAAGGTGATTGGGGACAAGTTTTAGATTGTGCTTGGAATCAGTTTTCACTGTGCACTTCTTCTTGGTCCTAGCGCGAGTAGTGATAGGCTTGAAGTGGAAAGTATTCAAGTTTGGCCAGTGGGGCCATTTTTTAAAGCGTTGTTTAGTGGTTAAATACTATCGGAAGGGTTATTAGGAGCCATTTATAAAGCTGACTGTTTTTGATGAACATTCCAAAATTGATTCCAAAACTTTGGCGATGATGGCACTTTTTCCTTGTCATCCCAGGTGAGTTAAGGAAAGCTTAACGATCGTGTGGGATCTGGTCCGAGACTCGTCACTGACAGCGCCGCAGGCGCTTCGCCTGGCGAAGTCATCCCCAGACGAACGAAGTGAGTCGTCGGAGATCTGTTCTGCGCAGCGGTGTTTTACGGTATAATGGCACTCCTTGCAGGTAATTGGCTGCCCGAAAGTCTTCGTTTCTCACCTGAAAAAGCTGTCAACCAATGGGCAGTTCCTCTTGAAAGACTGATGCCCCCGCATGACCTCAGTTAGATTCAGAGGAACCTAGAATACATGGAATCTCAAGCACTATGGATCTTAAGAGTTATTTCGACCAGCTAGTCACCCTCCCTTCAGAGGAGTTCGCTGGGTTTACTGCGGGCCTCAAGGAAACCAAATTTTCCAAAGGAGAGATGTTTACCAGAATCGGCGAAGAGAATGATCGCATCGGCTTCGTTAAAGCCGGGGTTTTCAAGGTGTATTACGTAACTCCCGATGGCAAAGAAGTGATTCGCAATTTCTGCTATGAAGGTAAGCCCATCGGGTCATACGGCACCATCCTTACCGGCCAGGCCGCCCATGTCAACATCGAGGCGGTAGAGGACTCGGCAGTTTTAGAGACCACCTACGCCCATTTTGAAGATTTTTTTGCCAAGAGCGCCGCCTGGGAAAAGCTTGGCCGCAAGGTCGCCGAAGCCCACTACATCTCCCGCGAAAGAAGGGAGTTTCAGCTCCTTTCCCTCAATGCTTACGATCGTTATATGGCCTTTCGGCAGGATTTTCC
>JBIKKO010000138.1:0-9106 GCA_044360315.1 Oligoflexales bacterium | reverse complement strand
CGGCAATCAACCGGATAACTAGATTATGTGTATGACGTTTAACAGCTGGCGCTTAGTGAACTGGTGTGGCGAGAGTGTAGCCTAATGGCTGTCTGTCAACGACAAGAGGCTTTGGAGCTCTCGGACGAAAGGGCATCGGCACATCGCAGTCATTATCCTCAGGCTCGCTAGCCTGGCATGCTGCATCGACACAATTCTTCTTTGCTAGGTTTAGCTACACTTTGCGCTTGATGAGTCTTGAAGGCTCGAGATGTTGTCAGCAATTTACTAGGACCACTAAGAACTGCAACTAGTTGACATATGGCTGGGCTATAAGTTGAGAGATAATCTTTGATGTGAGTCGCTCTTGAAGGAGATTCATATCAACTTTTTCGCCAATTTGCCTCTCGACGCTGGTGACGCCGCGAAACTTTATGCCGCAAGGAATAATCTTTCCAAAAAGACTCAAGTCGTTATTAACATTTAATGCAAGGCCGTGCATCGATACCCGGGATTTAATTCGGACGCCCAAGGCACAGATTTTTTCATGTCCGATCCAAACCCCAGGATGATCCGGGTCACGGTGAGCTGAGATATTGTATTGCTGTAGGACGGCTATGACAGAGTCTTCAAGAAGATTAACGTACTGACGAGTGGATAGCTGTAGTTGGGCCATATTGAGTATGGGATAGACGACAAGTTGCCCAGGCATGTGTGCTGTAACTTGGCCACCACGTTCGGTATCAAATATCTCCACTCCTTGCTGCAAGTAAAAATCACGTGGGAATAAGAGATTTACTTGGTCGGAATTCTTTCCCATGGTTAAAACGGGCTCGTGTTCGACACAAAAAATTACATGTTGCTTTGGATGGGCCACTACATGTGCATGGGTTGACTCTTGCTGCTCTAGAGCATCCCCGTAACGCATCCTTCCGAGGTTGATGACTTGAATCTTGTGAGCAGCAGTCCCTAGGACTTCGGTTTGCATAAAAACTCCAAAGCTTCAATGTAGGCCAAGGCCTCCATCGGTGTTTGGCCCCAAGCCCACACCCCATGTCCCTCCAAAATCAGCAGCTTTGCAGTATCGCCGATGCCATCTTTGATACGGGATGAATAGTGAATCATTTCTTCAGGAGTTCCATTGGGAAGGATCGGGATATGAAGTTTTTCAGTATGGCATTTTGTGCCAAGTGCCTTTGCCATCTCTTCATTTTCAAATGTCAAAGACGTTTGTCCGCGGCTTGCACGAACAGCGTTCGGTGGATGAGTATGGACTACGCATTTAGCACGACCAACGGTTTTATATATACCAGCGTGCACTGGCATTTCCGCTGAAGGTCTCTGAGTCCATGGTTCCACCGGTTTTTCTGAGTTTAAATCAACAGGAATGAACAAGTCTGCGCGCAACTCGCCTTTGCATAAACCAGTGGGGCTTTGCCAAAGAAGACTATGACGTCCTCTAATGCTAAAGTTACCAGCCGTGCCCCATGACCAACCGCGTTCGTAGCAGACAGTGGCAACCTTTACTAGCTCGGCAAGCAGTGACTTTTCGAATGGTGTTGGCATTGGAAATGGATTGTGTGTATGTGTCATGGGTAGATTCCGGTCATTTATACGTAAGAGGCTTCAATGGCTTTTTTGAATAAACGGGATCCTTCTTCAACGCCGCCAGTTCCGCGAGCCATCCCTGTTCCAGCGTTAATGATCACATCCCTGCCGAAATCTTCGTGGATCTTGGCGACATGTTCAGGCTGAATGCCAGCCGATGGTACAGATGCTACGACTGGCATATGTGCTACTGATCGTACAAGGTTTTGGTGAATGGCAATAGCATCGGATTTTGGCAGCGCAATCGAACCATAGGGGCTTGGATATAGAACAGCGTCCGCACCTGCCCACCTCATGAGAGTTCCCAATAAGGCGGCAGGCTTAATATGACTTGAACCAAAGGTCATAATGCCAGTAAAAGCTGGATGCGCAAATATTGGTACATTGATCTCAGGATCAGAGCATAACGCCTGAAGATGTCCCAATCCATAGGTAAATGGACAAAAAAGAAAGGCTTGTGCACCTGCGCGTTGCATTGCTAGGGCTCTATCTCTGATTTCAAAGGCAGGTCCTGATAGATGAGTAACGTAGAGACCTTGTCCCTTTCCAGCCGTAAGAACAGCCTCCAACCGGCGTAAAGCATCGGTCAAGCTAATGTCGATACGAGTTTCATCGTCTTTTACAAGGTCTGTACCAGAAGAGACGAGTCGTCGAAATTGATCTGCTAGTTTCGTGTCCGAGGGACCAAGTCCAGGTTTGAGAATCGCCATGAGCAAGGGTTGCTTTCCATGTTCTTTGCCAACAACCCGACGAATACCCTGTAATCCAAGCTTGGGCCCTTTCAGTCGCTCGAGGAAGCGTGCATCTGCACTTATCGCTTCAAGACGAATCTCTGGTGCAAAAGAAATTTTTCCAAACAAAATGGTAAGGATGCCAGCTAAATCGATTCCAAACAAGGTAGCAGGAAACGCGATAACAGCTCGACCACGATCAACGAGGATTTCTACAGAAACGACACGGCCAATGAAACGTTCATAAGTGGAAAGGTCGTCGGGTACAAAACCAAGGGTTTGACCCGAGGCGATTTGTACAGCCATTTTCTCTGCTGCCGGAGTGTCATTTGCCGGAAATGTATAACTTGCAAACACAAGTCCACCAACTGCCGAAGCCAGTTGATCGAGGTCATGTTTAGAAGGGAATAATATGGATTGGTTCATGGGAGCCCCCCTTGATGCAGTAAAGCCTTCTGATATGCTGAGACGAGCGACTCGTCAATCTCTTAAATATCAGCTTGTTAAACCAAAGATCACTGGGTCACCAGCACCGAGCCGTAAAAGTGTCGGTTGTCCCTCTGTTAAGTCAATAATTGTAGTTTCTTGGCGTGGACTTTCATCCCCAAGATCAACAACCATATCGAGGGCGTGGCCCCAGCTTTCCATGACCTCACTACCAAACCCGGGGTGGGTGGTGGCATACGGATTATCGGCTCGGATGGGGATCGTCGATGCAGCTAGTGGGCGGCCTAGTTTAGCAACGATGGCTTGTACGAGAGGGTCTTTCGGAATCCTTAGGCCTACTTCGCGACGCTTGTCCTTTATCTGTCTTGGCAGGCTTGAGTGACGCTCGAGGATAATCGTGAAAGGACCCGGTAAGGATCGTTTGAGCCAGCGATAAACCTGGTCGTCAATACTGCAAACTCTGGATGCCATTGAGACGGAATCACAGATTAAACTGAATGGTCTAGACTTGGGGTGTTCTGGCTTAAGCTGGTGAATACGTGCTAGCGCCTTGGAGCTTGCCGCGTCACAAACAAAAGCCCAAGCCACATCTAAAGGAAGTGCTATGACCCCGTCGTTATCGAGGATGCGACAAACCTGGTCGATGTGAGACTCTCGCACGGGATTAATCCAAGTATAAAGATGGCTTGCCAAATTCATCTCCTGAAAAGACTATACGAGGGTTCACGGATGCGCACTATGAAAAGGAAAAAGTATCAACATGGACCAAATCAAGATTCTTTATGTCACATGCAAAGATAAAAATGAAGCGCGGTTTATTGGTAAATCCTTGATCGAAGAGCGTCTGGCTGCTTGCGTTAATGTATATCCGGAAATGGAGAGTCTCTATCGTTGGCAAGATCGTATTGAGACATCGATAGAGTGCGTTTTGATGGTTAAGACGCAGTCAGCTTTGGTGTCAGAGTGCATTGAGAAAATTAAGTCCCTTCACTCCTACACAGTTCCTTGCATCTTGTGCCTTGGGGTTGATGCCGGTACAAAGGATTACATGGAGTGGCTTTTGGAAGCAACCAGGTCGTAACAGTTCAGGTTCGACTGAGTGTTTGCATTGCTACGAAGTCTGAATGTATTGCCGTTGAAGTTGTGAGGCCTAGAGTCGTTGTAACGACTTCAGAGATCAAAGATTGCAATGCTTAAACCTTTCCGGACTGCATCTCGTCTAGGCTTGGTTTTCCATCGATACCAATCTTATCATAGAACAATTCGTCAATAGTTTTTTTGATAAGGATCCAAAGAAGTTCCTTATCTGAAACATTGGCAAAAACTCCTAGAGGGATTTGAAAGCCGCCCTTATCCTTGCGTCCACCGCCGTAGAATTGACCGTTTTTATCTTGTCCAAAAACATCTTTAATCCAGCGATCTGGATCTAATGTGTGGGAGCGAGTTCGGAGAGAACCATCGATCCATTCATTACCAACGACCCCGTAGACGATCACTGTGTCAATGCCCTCGCGGTGTAGGAGATAGTCGGCGCACTGTCCAATGCCATCACGGTCCTCTTCGCGAACGTAGCCGACACCGGCAAACATGAACGTGCCTTTAATGTCCTTCCGCTGGAGTGCAATTTGCGTCAAATCCATTGTTTTTGCGGGGATCGATTGCCTGGAGATCAGATTAAGCAAATCTTTGTCCATATGCTTTGCCAGAAACTCGCTCGCTCTGTAGTCCATGGGTGTCGCATTGGCAAAGTTATCCGTATCGCTGCGAATGCCGTGCATCATGGCCGTGGCGATTTTAGTTTGTTCATGCGAAGAACCATCAAATTTCGTTGGTCCATCAATCAAATACTCGGCGTAAACTGCTGACGTCGAACCACTATCTTCGCGAATGTCTACGAACTCACCGGAGATACTTCCAAGACTTTTATGATGATCTACAAACACGAGAAGGCGACAGTCAGTTGGTAACTTGATGGGTAGGTCACAGTTTTGCGAATCGTTAACTGCAAAAAAATCCCAGCCAGTTAAATCCATCGAGGGGTCGTACTGCTCTATTTCAATGTCTAGTTTTTTTACGAGAGCGCGATTTTCATAATGAGAAATCTCTTCAAAGTGCAGAATTTTAGTTCGAATATCATGGTGACGCGCAAGCCATTGCAGGCAAAGGGAGGCGGCAATGTTGTCTGGATCAGGATAGCCTTTGATACAAATAAGAAGACTCTTGCTTCGAGCTCTTTCAAGTGCGTGATGCACGCGTCGAGCTGGTATTAATTGCTGTCCTGGGTCACCTGTTCGTCTTCCGATGGGGATGCCTGCTGCCGCGGCTTGGATGGCGGCTCGCTGCTGTGCAGCAAGCTGCGCGGAATCGAGTGATCCTCGTCCTGAATCACTAAGAGCAACGGCTGCTTTTACGGATGGCAGCATGGCTTTGTCGCGGTCACCTTTAGATTTTTTCAAAGCAAAGCTTCCTTCTTAAATGGCGTCGTAGGATCTTAAGTACAAGTATACCTCACCCAATTGGGAGTATCGGTGGGTAGAAAAATGCCATTAGTTTTGGTTTTTGTCATTTTCGGAATTTGTGTCAATTTCCGTAGTGGTTTCAGTGGGTGAGATTACATCAGGCACCATCAGCAGCCCGCCAAGGAAGGCCAAAACGACTGCCAGATACCCAGTATACGTGGTCCAAACCGGGATGTCTTGACCAACCACCCGGCATACCAACCAAACGTTGCCAAGCAAAATCAAAACGATAAAAGCCGTTGCAGTGACTTTTTTTCCGTAAATCTTTAGTTTAACCGTTAAAGGCATTGCCATGGGGGACCTCAAACTCTTTGTGGC
Source organism: Oligoflexales bacterium (assembly GCA_044360315.1). Taxonomy (GTDB): domain Bacteria; phylum Bdellovibrionota_B; class Oligoflexia; order Oligoflexales; family RGVZ01; genus CAMDKS01. The sequence goes on along the minus strand of JBIKKO010000138.1, from coordinate 3,504 downwards.
GCTCTTCGATATACGCTAGACTTTTGAGAAGTACAAATATTTTTAAGGGGTTTTTTGATGAAAGTACTGAAAATGATGCCGATTTTAGTCAGTATCTATGCTTTGCAGGCCAATGCAAAGGCGTTGGTCGTTGGCCAGGTGGCGCCCACCGTTACGCTCGAGGGGGATCTCGGGGGACGAGTGTCCGGTGAATCTTGGTCCTCCGACGAGATTGCTAAGTCTGGACTAGTTACTAGTGTCTTCTATGTCGACCCGGAGGAAAAAGCAGCAAACGAGCCCGTCGAGGAAGCTTACGATAAGGAGAAATTCCCGTTTGAGCGTCACGCTAGCATTGCAATCATAAATATGGCTGCAGCTTGGTATCCAAATAGTATGATCAATAACATGCTAAAAAAGAAACAAGACAAGTTTCCAAAGACAACTTATGTAAAGGATATGAAAAAGACGCTGGTTAAGGAATGGGATCTCAAAGACGACGCAGTCAATCTTATTGTGTTTGATAAACAGGGCAAAGTGCTGTTTGCAAAGAGAGGGAAAATGAGTCCCGATGAGATTACTGATCTCATGAAGTTGATTCGCGCCAATCTTTGAGGCTAGTGGGAAGCTAGGATTCCCAAGATCAATAGGCCATGAGATCCGAAATAATAATGAGCCCAGGCGACTTGCCCGAGCTCACCTTAACTTTCCATAGAGTCGACTTATCCCAGGTCAAACCGTCGATCAACCCGGTGCCATCCGATTAAATGACCCAGGAGTATAATCGATAGTCCAGCCAAAATTACTTTTACTTCATGGGTCCACAGACCATAAAACAGACCCACGACTCCAAGTAGTTGGACCGTGAGATTTACTGGCTGAAGGTGTAACAGCGCCATCTTTCCGAGTCCAGTTTGGGCAAGCTCATCCACGTTAGCTCTGAATGATATGATGTTTGCGATGATTCTAGAAATAACTAAAACAAGTAGAGCTTCGACCCAGAGATGATTCCAAAAATAGTAGACGATCCAGGTTAAGGCAGCGCCATCGATAAACAATGATGCAGGATGGGCTCTGCGGAGGTAGTAGCGCTGCAACGCGGATAGCCTAATTCTTTCCAGGGATCCTGTTGAGCTTGCAGATAGTATGGTTGTAGCCATGGTTTTGTCTCCTGTTGGTGTAAACACGACATCTGACATCCCCGTGCTAGCAATGTTTGTGCCATGTACAAGGCCGAGCTGCTGACGGTTGGTTTATGGCCTAAGTGTAACTAACGCATGCCATCGTGCGGAGTCTGGAGTTCGGTATTCTCGATGATAACTTTGGAGTTTTTTTTAGAATTCATTGATTTGAATTTGAAACGGAGTCTCACGAATAGCTGTGATTGCAATCTGAGTAGCGTGATGTCAATGACGCAATGTGTGTCAATTGGTTCATACTGTTTATCCCAGGGCGATTAGGATAATGAGTCCCATTCGATCAAAAGGATTTCCGCTCTTTTTTTAGTATCCGAGTTGCAATTGAATACTTTGCCAACGCAATCTTCAGGTCACCAATTTCAGCTTGAAGTCGATTTACTTCCGCACATGCCCCGGGCCCAGCTGCTCGTGGTTTGAGCCCATCAAGCCCTGCAGCTAAAGACTGATCGTACCATCGATATATGCTCGCTTCTGCGAGCGCAATGTTTACGGGCCAGAGCAGCAGTTGATTCTTCTGTACGTAGGACTTTTAAAAATATTTCACCTCGTTCTTCTGTACACCATTACAGGCTGGACAGATGACACGTTTCGCCATCATGAGTTAGTCATTGTTTGTACGGTATCGTACGCAGGCATAAGCACCTCTCAGCTCAGAGTTAAAACTAAACCATCGCGTATGAAGAAAGCTCGGGGGCGCCCCAATGACTGATACAGCATTTTTCGCGCATTCCGGACTAATCTGCACAGCTAGTCCTGGTTCGTCGCTCCAGAATGTGATTGAATTGAGGCTGCCGCAGAGAAGTGATAAAGGATTAGGGTCATTGGCCAAGCGATATCCAGGAGTTTGCGCGTTCCACTTTGAGTAAAAATAAGACGTCTCAACCATGCGCTTCCAATCCGTTCCATTGGGAAGTACCCACTTACCGCCTGGACGTTTTTTACAGGCGTCCCTGGCAGCCACCTGCGTTAGCGTATCGATTTTCTTACTTGAACTTATCGCAGAAACCAGTTGTTCCGGGAACCAAAATTCAACAAGTTCTTCGTACGGCTTAGGTAGCATGAGGGTGGGTCTTGCTCTTGATGCTACTGCCTTTGCTTTAGCGAGACACTCCTCTGATGCATTTTTTTCATCTCTAATCTGTCCACAATACTGCAACACATCGGTTATTACTTTGCGGTAGGATGCCAATGCTTTGGCTTGCTTGGCTACGCCATTATGCAACGAATCATCTAAACTCCACTGACCCCAGCGATATCTAGCGGTGATTAATTTATGCTCTTTATCAGCCCAGGCAGCCTCCTGGACAAGCTTAGTCAGTACATTCACATCCTTGGCTGATCGATTCTTGACCTCAGTTGTAAAAACATTGCCTAGCCGTGACTCGGTGGAACCCGCGATATATCGGACGTTATCATAGCTTCGAAGGCTGACTTCAAGTGCGCCCTCCTCGGCTCCGGACGAAGCGGCATCAACGGAATTCAAGAACATATTAAATTTATCGAGGGCTTCTTCAAACGTAAAGTTACCCATATTCATATTGATCTTGCCACGGCTAGCGACTTTTATCTCAACCTTTTGGCTCAAAAACGAGTTGGAGTTTTGCGCTACAGCCTGAGCCTTCATGTTCGTCTTTAGTTCGCCAAGATCATTTACTTTAGCGTGGCCGCCTTGAATCATATCGCCTGAGCCTTTGTATAGCGAATTAAACTGAGAGCTCTCCATAACGGCAACCAACCATACTTCACGCCCACGGATCACACTCTCGACGTAGTAGTCGCCGCAATATTTGCGGAACTCGTTGTAGGTCGTAGCTGCTTCTTGTTCGTTAGCCGGGACATTCCCACCGAATATCGCATCAACAAACATGGGATTAAATTTTGGATTGCGCACCGTATCCGAATCAAGCGTGGGAAAGGTCTTTATACCATGCAGCAAGATAAAGGATTTTTTCTTAGAATCCTTAAACTGGACCTGGAGCTGGGTTCTAAATTTACTCAGAACACTGCCGCTGGCAATACCACCATCGGACGACGATCCAGCCTCTGCCGAGGAGGACTCACTGTCAGATAAGTTCATCGAATTATCATTTTGACCTTGTGAAGGTAGGAACTCGCTATCCACATTTTGCAGATCACCGCCGCCGCGAGACCCGCCCATCTCGTACTGTGTTGTCGTATCCAGTGATACAAGCAGGTCTCTCAATGTATGGGCATAGAACAAATCGATTTGGGATCGACCACTTTGCTCACCTGCTAGTGACAATTTTGAACGCACACTTGGCTGAGGAGGGGCAAAGTTAATAATAAAGCCAGCAGACCCGGGTGCGCC